>JBMOFB010000006.1:0-41109 GCA_049314475.1 Sediminibacterium sp. | reverse complement strand
ACAAAACATTTTTTAAGCCTTGTAGGCGAGCACTTGAGCGTGGACAATATGAATAAGGCCATTCAGTTGGTGAGTGAAGAATTGAATTTGTCTATTCCAGAATTCACCGTTACTGGTGAGCCTGTTGGAAACTTTTTTGGACACCATTGGTATGTGGCATGTGATCAAGTTATTGACGAAAAATTATTAGCAGAAAAACTAGATGAAAAACTAATTCAACTCAACGACGATTATGAGATTGAGCGAAAAAATGCCCTAAAATCTATTCGAGTTTCGGTGCTTAAAGAAAATTGTTTTATGGGCTTTATGGAAAGCAAAGGAAAAATTGGCGGACAACATAAATTTCCAAGAGTGTTAAAAGGTGGAATGCTTGCAGAGTGGAATCTATATATAAAAAATCAAGGCTAATGTTTGTTGAACCGTTTTTAAAAGGTTTGCTGTTAGGTTTAATTTTAAGCCTTTCTATTGGCCCCATTATTTTTGCAATTATCAAACAAAGCCTGACCAATGGAAAGGCCTCTGGATATGCATTTGTAGCAGGTGTTTCGAGTAGTGATATGCTATTAATTTTTATTTGCAATGTCTTTACTTCCTTATTTGATTTGGTGCTTAACCACAAGTCAACCATTGCTTTAGCGGGAGCCGGATTTTTATTATTAATGGGTTTATATACTTTGTTTTTAAAAAAACTGAAGCTCGAAAATATGGGCGTCAATGGGGTCAATAAAAAACTTAGCATCAAAATCCTCATCTCTTCTTATTTTTCTGGATGCTTAATGAACACGCTTAATCCGAGTGTGTTTTTGTTTTGGTTTGCTTGGACTGCAGCCATTAATAATAGTGCAGAGGATACGCCGAATCCAATTCAATATAAATTTGTAGTTTTTGGAACCTGTCTAGGATTTGTGCTACTATCTGATTTAACAAAAGTATTTTTAGCAGGTAAACTAAGACCAAGGTTAACAGAAAAAAATCTGGTTTGGATCAACCGAATTTCTGGAATGATTATTTTAGTCTTCAGCGCGGTTCTTTTATATAGTGCCATTTTGATCTATTAGGTCTAATGCCTATTGCTTTCACAAACATTTAAGGATTTTCCATGCTTTTTAGTTGGCTTTATTGTAATTTGGTCTTGTGAAAAAAATAACCCTTCTAGTTTTTGGTATCTGCTTATTGGCAGCTAGTGTGGATGCGCAATCCGGGAATGTGCTTGTCTTAAAAGACAGAGGTGTGACTGTCAAGTCTTTTACAAAAGACAACTACATTGAATTTGAATTTAGCAATCGTCAATGGATAACAGGACAGATACAATGGGTTAAAAAAGACTCCATTCAAGTGAAACAGTATGCACTTCAAACAACGATGACGGCTTATGGTACTTATGGCCAAGATACATTGAGATTGGGTGTCCTCACATTGCACATCAACGAAATTCGAGCATTTGCAAAAGACAAGGGGCGATATCAAAGTGTCTTTACAAATGGTACATTTTTAAAAGTGGGTGGTGTTTTATATAGTGGTTTAAATATCACGAATTCGATTATCAACAAAGAAGCTATTTTTAGTTCAAGAAATTTACCTTCTGTTGCAGGCGGCATTGTGTCTTATTTTATTGGTAGTTGGATGGCTAAAAAGAATCCACCCTACCGACCAATCGGTAAAAGATTTAGCGTTGAAATTTTATAAATATGCCGCTTTTAAAAAAAATAGGAATTGATTTAATTATAATTGATATACATTTTGATCAAAAAAATTAAGCGCATCTTTTGGTATTTGTTTATTAGCTCATTACTCTATGTAGTCCTATTGCGCTTTGTATTTCCTCCCATTACGATTACCCAATGCACCAATGTATTTGGGTTGGGATTAAAGCGAGATTATGTTAGTTGGGAACAACTTTCATATAATATTAAACTAGCTGCAATAGCTAGTGAGGACCAGGCCTTCCCCGATCATATTGGTGTAGACTGGGAGGCGATGGAAAGAAGTTTCAAACCAAAAAAGAAAAAAAAGAAATCTAGAATTCCGCTTGGGGGTGGAGCTAGTACCATAACACAACAAGTTGCTAAAAATGTATTCTTGTGGCAAGGTGGTAGATATGATAAATACATTCGAAAACTCCCTGAATTTTATTTTACTTTTTTAATTGAATTGATTTGGGGAAAGAAAAGAATTTTAGAAATGTATTTAAATGTAATTGAAACAGGACCGGGTTGCTTTGGCATGGAGGCTGCAGCGCAATATTATTTTAAAAAATCTGCTAAAAATTTATCCCGTTCAGAAGCTGCGATGATTATTGCAGGCCTACCTAATCCCAAGAAATTCACAGTTCGTCCCAAGACAAAAAGAATTTCATGGCGTTATCCACAAATACTCAGAGAAATGAACAATTTGGAAGGGGACGAGGATGTCAGCGCGTTAATTAGGTAAATACTGCTCAATCAATTGAATCGCATTGGTGGTTCTTTGTGTATCCTTACCAGTTACAATCCCCCATGGTGTTTTTTGATTGATCAAGAGCTCCTTATAGGTCGTAAATAGTTCGATCCTGGGGCCTTCATCTGGATATTCACGCATCTCATCTGCAGTCCATGGTAAGTCTATATCGCAGAGCAAGTAAAGGTCGTAATTACGTTGATTGATTTGTTCTAAAATATAGTGATGACAATTATTAAATACATATTCACACCATACTTTCATTACATACATGTCTGTGTCCACAATTAATTTATTTGTAGTCGCCTGAACTTGATTGTCTTTATTATATTGATGGACTAATTCAATCGATTTTTCTTCATTTGCAATTTGTCCTTTTGCAATGGCTAATAAATCATCGTAATTGTATTTAGTACCGTGTTCTGATAAATACTGTCTTGCATATTCGGGTGTCCAAATAGTTTGATAATGCGCCGCAAGAGCAGCACAAAGTGTGGACTTGCCCGTAGACTCTGGACCCAGTACAACTATTTTTTGAATTGGTTTCATTGTTTAAAAAAATTTTAATGGATTGCTTTCGCTTTTTTATTCCAGGCAATTAAACCAGCAATTGCTAAAATCAATAACACAATAAACTGAACACTTGTAAATGCATACCCCTTGATAAAATAAAGTGGTATCGATGTAATATTGGTAATGATCCACCAGATCCAACTTTCCACTTTTTTCTTTGCCATCAACCACATTGCTGTATAGGCAGATGCACTTGCTAATGCGTCTGCCCAAGGAATTGCATCGGGCGCAAAATTATTTTTTAAGTATTGTAGTCCAAAAAACAAGATGGCATAAAATCCTACGAAAACCAATACCTGTTGGAGTCTTTGTGTGGTCGTGCTTAAAGTTATTTGTAATGCATTGGTGACTTGATCCTCTTTTTTTCTTGACCACCAATACCAGCCATAGACACTCATGATGGTATAATATAAATTCACGCTTGCCTCTCCTAATAAATGTCCTTTATAACTTAGATAGATATACAGTGTTGTATTAATGATGCCGGTAGGAAAAACTAAAATATTTTCTTTCCGACTATACCAAACCGAAACAATCCCCATGATGACCGCAATTGCTTCTAACCAGGTTGTTTGAATTAATCCATTGTAAACTGCTACAAAAAAATCATTCATAATTTAAGATGCTTTCATTTTTTCTAATTGTAATTCCATTCTAAACATTTCATCTCGTAATTTTGCAGCTTCCATAAAATCCATGGCCTTGGCCATTTTTTCCATTTGTTTTTTGGTTTGTAATATCGCTTTTTCCATTTGAGGAATGGTTTCGTATTGACTATCTGGTTCAGCGACCATATTGAGTCCATCTGTGGTGCGAATATTGATATTGTCTTGACTAAATCCTTTAATATCCAATACAGCAGTTTGCTTCATCACTTGCTCTATTGATTTTATGATAGTGGTTGGTGTAATATTATATGCTGTATTGTATTGAATCTGTTTTGCTCTGCGACGATTGGTTTCATCAATTGTTCTTTGCATACTCATGGTAATTTTGTCACCATAAAAGATAACACGACCACGCACATTTCGCGCAGCACGACCGGATGTTTGCGTTAAGGATTTTTCATTTCTTAAAAATCCTTCTTTGTCTGCATCCAATACCACCACCAAAGAAACCTCGGGTAGATCTAGTCCTTCTCTTAATAAGTTTACACCCACTAAGACATCAATTACTCCAAGACGAAGTTCTCTTAAAATTTCTACACGTTCTAGTGCATCTATATCACTATGTATGTATTTTGATTTAATGTTGATTTTGGATAAATATTTATCCATCTCCTCTGCCATCTTTTTAGTCAAAGTAGTCACCAAAACACGATCCCCCATTTCTACTTGCATGGCGATTTCATCTAATAAATCATCAATTTGATTTTTTGTAGGACGCACTTCGATTGGGGGGTCCAATAAACCAGTAGGGCGTACTACCTGCTCTACAATTAATCCGTCTGTTTTTTCTAATTCATAGTCTCCTGGTGTAGCACTTACAAAAATAGTTTGCCCAATGACTTGTTCAAACTCATTAAAATTAAGCGGGCGATTGTCAATGGCACTTGGTAGCCTAAAACCAAATTCAACTAAATTCATTTTTCTGCTTCTATCACCGCCATACATGCCCGAAATTTGTGGAATCGTTACATGGCTTTCATCTATCACACATAAAAAATCTTTTGGAAAATAATCCAATAAACAGAATGGTCTTGTACCAGGCTTGCGTCGATCAAAAAATCTGGAATAGTTTTCAATCCCCGTACAATAACCCAACTCTCTAATCATCTCTATATCGTATTCAACCCTTTCTTTAATCCTTGCAGCCTCTTGATGTTTTCCCACAGATTTAAAATAGTCCACCTGTGCGCGCAACTCATCCTGTATTTCTATAATAATTTCTTGTAGCATTTCTTTTGGTGCCATGTATAAATTTGCAGGAAAAATAGCCGCATTCTCCATTGGCTCTATTCTTTTTCCTGTTTCTATTTCTATGCTTTCTATCGCTTCTATCTCATCGCCAAAAAAAGTAATCCGGTATCCATAATCTACATAAGGTAATCGAATATCTACCGTGTCTCCATTCACCCTAAATGCTCCACGATCAAATTCGGTGACCGATCTGTGGTATAAACTATTTACGAGTGCGTGTAAAAAAGCTTGACGTGATAAAACTTGTCCTTGATATATTCGAATGATGCCATTTTCATATTCCGTTGGATTACCCATACCATAAATACAACTTACACTCGCAACAATCACAATATCTCTTCGTCCACTTAATAATTGAGCGGTTGCCTGAAGCCTTAATTTATCAAGCTCCTCGTTAATGCTTAAATCTTTTTCGATATACACACCAGAAGTAGGTAGGTATGCTTCTGGTTGATAGTAATCATAATAGGATACAAAATACCCTACTGCATTGTCGGGAAAGAATTGTTTAAACTCTCCATATAGTTGAGCAACCAGTGTTTTATTGTGCGTAAGGACAAGGGTGGGGCGTTGTACGTTTTGTATTAAGTTAGCAATGGTAAACGTTTTACCAGATCCTGTTACGCCTAAGAGTGTTTGCTGTGGATCCCCATTGAGCACACCCTCTGTTAATTGCGCAATGGCAGTAGGTTGATCACCTGAAGGCGTGTAATTGGACTGGAGCTTAAAAGGCATACACAAAGGTAAGTGCAATCCCCGTGTTTCGTTTAAAGCGGGTTTACAATTTCCTATTTAAATAGGTCATATAATCGGGCAGCGCGTACTCATATTCACCCTGCATAAAGGGAGATGTGACTAAAAAATCTGCAGTGGTTCTATCGCAAGCCATTGGAAGATTCCAGGCCACCGCTAGTCTTAATAAAGCCTTTACATCACTATCATGTGGTTGGGCTTCCATGGGGTCAAAGAAGAAAAAAACCATATCTATATCACCAGTTGCAATCATTGCTCCAATTTGTTGGTCACCGCCTAAAGGACCACTTAATAGTTTAACAACTGGCTGATCTAATGCCTCTTCTATTAAGCGTCCTGTTGTACCTGTTGCAATTAAAATGTGTTTAGACAAGACTATTTTATTGTGCACCGCCCATTCAATGATGTCCTTTTTTTTATTATCATGCGCAATTAATGCAATTTTTTTTCTTTTATCTAGTTTTCTGATGGATGTCATTGTCATTGTTTAAAGATTATTCTTGAACTCTTTTTCCCATAATTGGTAATGCTACTAAGATAACGAAAATAACAGTGGTAGGGATTTGTAATAATTTAAGGATAGAATAAAGGAATAATAGAAAAAGGGGATAGGAAAAAAGCAGGATTGCAAATAAAACAGAATCAAAAAAAACAGAACCTTTAGTTTTCTCTGCCACAATTTTTTTTATAAAATTATAATATGATGGGTGTATTCTGTAAAGGAAGTGGTTGGTGTTGAATTTTGTTGGGATTGTAGGAACTATAATATTTTCTTTTAGTTGTTCAAAAACAATTTGATTAAATAAAACGCGGTCTCTACTGTTTTGAATCGTTGGAATATTGGTCATTTCCGACACAATTAAATTAACCGTTTTACCAATACCTTTTAGTTGATTATACGCAATACCTGCAATATGAATTCTTGGTTGAATGTTTAATTTTTGAATGCCCTCTAAAATTCTTGCTGTTCCTTTTTTAAAAGGTTGTAGCTCGTGGCTGTTGATACAGGTACCTTCAATAAAAATTAATACTGCATAACCCTTGCTTAATAAATCAATTGATTTATTAAATGCATAATCATTTAAATGTAAATAGGCCTTTCCTTCTCTAAGCCTATAGACTGGGATCATATTTAAAGACTCTAATAAAAATCGGTGTATTGGTTTTTTAAACGCGTCGCCCCTTGCTAAAAAATAAACCCTTCGCTTATAATAGGATCCTATAATTAAAGCATCTAAAAAAGAATTGGGATGATTTGCAATAATTAATAGCGGTCCCTTTGTTTTAAAAATCTGTTTGTTTTTAAGGTGAATCTTATGACAGAATAACCACAAACCCGCTTGTATAAATATTTTTAATAATTGCACCACCCTATAAATATAAAAAAACCGCATCACAAATGATGCGGTCATTACCTACTAACCTTAAAAAACGCGTTTAATTAGATTATTTTGATGCAGCTTCTTCTACTTTAGCTGCTATTTTGGCTCTAATTTTTGCTTCTATTTCGTTGGCCATTTCTGGATTATCATGAAGAATTGTTTTAACTGAATCACGTCCTTGACCTAATTTGTTTCCTTCATAACTAAACCAGCTACCGCTTTTGTTGATTATTTCTAATTCAACACCCATATCAATAATTTCACCGATTTTACTAATTCCCTCTCCAAAAATAATTTCGAATTCTGCTGCTCTAAATGGAGGTGCTACTTTATTTTTAACCACTTTTACTTTAACTCTATTACCTATTGCCTCGTCTCCGTCTTTAATTTGTGCCATTCTTCTAATATCTAAACGAACTGAAGCATAAAATTTTAAAGCATTTCCCCCTGTTGTTGTTTCTGGGTTACCAAACATTACGCCTATTTTTTCACGTAATTGATTGATGAAAATACAAACCGTACCAGTTTTATTAATTGTTGCAGTTAGTTTTCTCAATGCTTGAGACATTAATCTTGCGTGTAATCCCATTTTAGAATCACCCATTTCACCTTCTAATTCACTTTTAGGAACCAATGCTGCAACTGAATCAATCACCACTACATCAATTGCACCTGATAATATCAACCGATCTGCAATTTCTAAAGCTTGCTCTCCATAATCTGGTTGAGATACTAAAAGATTATCCACATCAACACCTAAGCGTTTTGCATATGCACTATCAAAAGCATGCTCAGCATCGATTATAGCACAGATTCCACCCTTCTTTTGTGCTTCGGCTATCACATGTATTGCCACTGTTGTTTTACCAGAAGATTCAGGACCATAAATTTCAATAATCCTTCCTTTTGGTAATCCACCTATTCCTAACGCAGTATCTAATCCGATAGAACCTGTTGAAATAACTTCCTGAGGCTCTTGACTGCGCTCATTCATCATCATTACACTTCCTTTACCATAATCCTTATCGATTTTATCGATTGTTAATTTAAGGGCTTTTAATTTTTCTGCGTTACTCATAGCTTGTCGTTTTATGTTTTCGTTTTAATTGAATGTGAAGATAGGGATAAAATGTGAATAAACTAAAATATTTAGTATTTTTTTACTAATTTGATTAGTTATTATTATTTTACAGTTTCAATTAAATATAAAACATTGATTTTTAATAGTTTATAATATTTTATAATTTAGTAATAAATTTAGTATTTTTTTAAATTACTTTTTAAAGTGTTTATCTAAGCGTTAAAATAGGTGTTTGATAGTATGGTATAAAAGTAGTTCATTTTAAATAACCAGTATAAAAGCAAATGTGTATTACTACCGTAGTATTCTTTTATAATACATTTATATAAATCAACTAATACTATTACGGCTGTTAATATCTTAATAAGTAAGTTATTCACTTTTTATTTTTTCAACTAACACTTACTATTAGTATAGAATAGATTAAAAAAATCCTTATTTATATGAATTCTACTTATAATATTCATATTTTTCATTATATATATTATAAATGTCCTTTTTAATAACCACAGGTTATACACTGTTAATTAACGGGTATAAAATGAGTTTAATTTATTCATTTTTCTATTTTTTCAATCCTCCAAATCTGCTTATTCTATTTTTATACCCATAAAATTGATTGAAAACATGATTTATCCACTGATAATTTAATTATCCACGCCTGCTTTGTGCATTTTAATCCAATCACAAATGTATTTCCTACATATAATATCCTAAATTTGCTGCCTATATAATTATAAGCTACATATGTCTATTATTCAGAACATTCGTGATAAAGGTGCTTGGATCATCTTTACAATTATTGTAATCGCTTTGGTTGCTTTTGTTTTACAAGATGGAATTGGGAAGCAAGGTAATACTGCTGTTACAGATCTTGGAACAGTAAATGGAGTACCTATTAGTAAAACTAATTTTGAAGAAAAATTAGAAATTCAAGTACAGAATTATGCTTCACAAGGTGTTAAACGTGAACAATTAATTGGTTTCTTATGGAATCAAGAAATAGATCGAGTTTTATTTGAAAATGAGGAAAAAAAAATAGGCATTACTGTTGGCACTAAAGAGCTTTCTGATGTGTTATTTGGAACTGAATCTCCTTTTAGACAAGAATTTACAGATCCTAATACTGGAGAGTTTAAAGTAAATGATGCGAAGCAAGCAGTTGCTCAAGTTAAAAAAAGTAAAAACCAAGAACAAATCAATCAAATTGAGAAGATGTATGTTGAGCCATCTATCGAGAATAGATTGAGAAATAAATATCAGGCATTAATTGTTAAAGGCGTTCAGGTACCAACCTGGATGATCCAAAAACAATATAATGAGGCCAATAGTACAGCGAGTATTTATTTTGTCGGCATTCCATATGCAAGTATATCTGATAGCTTAGTCAAAATTACTGACGCAGAAATTGCAAACTATATTAAAGAAAATGCAGCAGCTTATCAAGTAGAAGAAGCCACTAAATCAATTAATTTTGTTGGTTTTTCTGCCGCACCAACAAGCGCTGATTCTTTATCTGTTTATAACACAGTGAATGCCTTAAAAGCAGATTTCCAGGCAGCACAAGACCCCGCTGTGTTTTTAAATAAAGTAGGTTCTGATTTACCATATTACAATAGTTATATAAGCAGTAAGTCTTTACAGATTCCAAATAAAGAAGCCATTATAGCTTCTGGTATCGGCAATGCATATGGTCCTTATGTGGATGGAAAAAATTACACAATTGCAAAAGTGATCGGATCTAAACAATGGCCAGACAGTGCCAGCGTAAGACATATTTTAATAGCAACAGCTGGACCAAACGGACAAGTTGTTCGTGATGATAGTACAGCAAAAAAATTAATTGATAGTATTAAATCCGCCATTGCTGGTGGTGTTTCATTTGATGAGATGGTTTTAAAATATTCAGATGACGCTGGTAGTAAAGAAAAAGGCGGAAAATATGAAATGTTCCCTCAAGCTCAAATGGTAGGTCCTTTTAATGATTTTTCTTTTGATAATTCAGTTGGCACAAAGGGCGTTGTAAAAACCGATTTTGGTTACCACTATATTGAGGTATTAAAACAAACCCCAAGAAGTCCTGCGTATAAGATTGCTTATTTATCAAAAGCAATTCTTCCAAGTAGCGAAACAATTGGTGTAGCATCTGCTGCAGCTGCAGCTTTTGCAAGTGCAAGTAAAGATTTAAAATCATTCAACAAAGAAGCAGTTAAGTTAAATAAGCAACCTTTTCCTGCATCAGGAATTAAGTCAATGGATTATGATATTCCTGGCATTGGTGAATCTAGAAATTTAGTACGCTGGATTTACGAAAAGAATGTAAACGCAGTATCTGAGCCTACAGAAGTAGGAGACAGCTATTTTGTTGCAATTATTACTGGAGAAGAAAAAGTTGGTCTTGCATCTGTTGCATCAGTAAGACCACAAGTTGAAGGTATTTTGAGAGATCAAAAGAAGGCACTTCAAATTAAACAAAATTTTAAAGGGAAGACAATTGATGAAATTGCAATGAGTGCTAAAACAATTGTTCAACCCGCTGATAGCATTAATTTTAATTATTCAATGATTCCTGGGATTGGTAACGAACCTAAACTAGTTGGTGCCGCTTTCAATAAGGCCTATTTAAATAAACCAAGTCCGCCAATTGCTGGAATTGCAGGCGTTTTTGTAATTACTGCAAAATCACAAGGCGCAAAAGCTGCAACACAAGATCTAGCAAGTTTCGAAGCTGATTTAGTGAATAGAACAAGATCTGTTCTGTACAGAACAAATATTGGATTAAAGAAAGTAGCAAAGATTAAAGACAACCGAATGAAGGTCTACTAGTCTTAAAAATATGCATAAAAAACCCTCGATTTTTCGGGGGTTTTTTATTCGCTATTCGAAACAAGATTTTGCAATGGTTTCTTAAAAACAATCTAATTTTACATTATGTCAGAACCCTTTATTAATAAAGTAGCGGAGAGTGGTTTAATTAGTTTAGACCTTGCTCAGTATATCCCAGACAATGATATTGTTGTATTTGATATCAAGCCGTATTTGTTCATGGAATTAATTCTTAAAGAAAAAGATTTTCGTGCAAGTTTAGCTGCAATAGATTGGACTCAATTTGAAAATAAAATAGTAGGAATTTTTTGTAGTACAGATGCTATTATTCCAATGTGGGCGAACATGCTAATTGTAGCAAATGTTTCGCCTTATGCAAAGTCAGTTTATTTTGGCGATGAAAATAAAACAAGAGAACTGGTTTTATTAGAAGAGATACAAAAGCTAGATGCAAGTTCTTTTGCCGATCAACGTGTTGTTGTTAAAGGCTGTGGTGACACACCTATTGGAGAATCTGCATTTATTGCAATCACTCAAAAGCTGCGTCCTGTTGTTAAGAGTATTATGTATGGAGAACCCTGTTCCACAGTGCCGGTTTATAAAAAGAAATAATTAGATAAGGGTTTTCTCTAAGGCTTGTGTAAGTTATTCTTTTTTTCATCAGGTGCCTTCGCGCCTTCTTCTTTAAAATAATTACATCTTTCAATTTCTAATCTTACATCATCAGGAACAAGGTAGCGTATGGTGATACCTTCCTTACAATTATTGCGAATTAGTGTTGCTGATAATTCCAACATAGGCGCTTCTAGGTATTGCATATTTGCGCCATAATTTTCTGTGATATCAAACCCAGGTCGTCTGTACACAATGAAATGATAGTTTTTTATAAGGGCTTCAAAATTCTTCCACTTCTGTAAATTTTGAAAACTATCACCTCCCATGATGACATAAAATTGGTGCTGCGGATACTTTTCTTCTAAATAGGTTAAGGTATCAATGGTATAAGAAGGTTTTGGAAGTTTAAATTCTATATCGCTTACCTTAATCTGATCATCATTTTCAACTGCCAATTGAGCCAAATGCAAACGATCATATTCGTTTAATAAGCTTGATTGCGTTTTATGAGGATTTTGAGGAGAGACTACTAACCAAATTTGTTGTAAAGCTGTATGATTGGCAATATAACTGGCCACCATTAAGTGGCCGTTATGTATTGGATTAAAAGAACCAAAAAATAAACCAATTTTCATCTTAAATTATTGATATTCAGCAAGTTAGATAATTTTAGGTTACAATAATTCCTTCTGCTTCATCATTTCTCAAGCTTAATTGATAACCTGCTACAGAAATTGAAATTGGATCCCCAAGAGGTGCAATTTGTTCAACTCTAATGGTTTCACCAGGAATACAACCCATTTCCATCAACTTTAAAAATATTTCATCATTTTCAAAGGAATGAATCACGCCCGTTTCACCGATTTTTAAATCCGACAATTTCTTCATAATAGACCACAAAGATACCATTGTTTATATTTATGTGCTTACGAAATATGGAGCATTAAATTTCGTTATAAATACAATCAACTCGATATTTTATGAGTAGGAATATTTTTTTTAATAATGCGGATAAGGCCACTAGCCTTAGGTTTCGAACAAAGCTAAAAGCCTTTATATATAAGCAATGTCATAAAGAGGGTATTAGGATAGAAGCGCTTCAATATGTTTTCTGCTCGGACAAATATCTTTTAGACATTAATAAACGATTTTTAAAACACGATTTTTATACAGATATCCTCAGCTTTGACCTCTCCGAAGAGAAAGGGCTTTTAATAGGTGACATTTATATAAGCATAGATCGTGTAAAAGAGAATGCCAAAACAGAAGGGCATTTGTATATGCACGAACTATTGAGGGTAATTTTTCATGGCGCTCTGCATTTTTGTGGATACAAGGACAAGAAACCAGCTGATGCAAAGTTGATACGCTCTATGGAGGACAAATGGTTGAAGGCGTATTTGAAAACAATCGCCTAGGCTACTTTTC
Organism: Sediminibacterium sp.; assembly: GCA_049314475.1. Lineage (GTDB taxonomy): Bacteria > Bacteroidota > Bacteroidia > Chitinophagales > Chitinophagaceae > Sediminibacterium. Next base: position 28,096 of record JBMOFB010000006.1, on the reverse strand, counting down.
AATTATTTGAATGTTCCACGTGGAACATTCAAATAATTATAGGAGTATCAAACGCAAGCGTTTTCTCGTGGAACATTATAGAACCGCCTATGAATACAATGATTGAGGTTATCTTTTTAAACAAATTCCCTTAAACAAGCTAGATTAGAAAAAATACCAAAATATTCGTCTCTCTGCTCGCGTTGCTCGAAAGTTCGTCGAATATTTGTATTGTTTTCTAATTTTTCATTTAGGATAAGGGCAGTTCGAAACCCAATGAATTATAAACAATAAGTTATTGAGAATAATATACTATTCCGTAGCGAAACTTCGAGCGAAGCGAGCGTAGAGCCAAGGGATAGGTATATTTTCTCAATCTATACTTGTAAAAGCGGATTTAAATACAGAACTTATTGAAACAGGAAAAAATACAAAGTGTTCCATGTGGAACGTTTTATTTAACCATAGCGACTTATCTTTGCATCCTTATGTTTCCAAAATACAATGTCATAGTAGTAGGAGCGGGCCATGCTGGTTCTGAAGCCGCAGCGGCAGCAGCCAATATGGGCTCTAAAGTGCTGTTGATCACGATGAACATGCAGACCATTGCACAAATGAGCTGTAATCCTGCTATGGGTGGTATTGCCAAGGGACAAATAGTGAGGGAGATAGATGCATTGGGTGGATACAGTGGAATTGTGTCAGATTTAAGTACGATTCAGTTTAGGATGTTGAATAAAAGCAAGGGGCCTGCCATGTGGAGTCCTAGGGCACAAAATGATCGACACTTATTTGCGAGCAAGTGGCGAGAAATGTTAGAGCTTACACCCAATGTTGATTTTTACCAAGATTCTGTAAACGAATTAGTTATAAAAAATGGCAAGGCTTGTGGCGTTAAAACGAGCATGGGTCACGAGATTTTGGCAGATGCGGTAGTCATTACAAGTGGTACCTTCTTAAATGGTATCATGCATATAGGCGAAAAACAAATGGGCGGAGGTCGTGTGGCAGAAAGAGCAGCGACAGGTATCACAGAACAGCTTGTTTCATTTGGTTTAGAATCAGATAGACTAAAGACAGGAACGCCTCCAAGAGTAGATGGAAGAAGCTTGGATTATTCCAAAATGGAGGAACAAAAAGGAGATGAAGACGTAGTGGGTTTTAGTTATATGGATATTCCAAGGGTAAAAGCTGCAGATCAGCGTTCTTGCTGGATTACTTATACAGATCCAATCGTACACGATATTTTAAAAACCGGATTTGACCGAAGTCCAATGTACCAAGGCCGTATAGAGGGTGTTGGTCCTAGATACTGTCCAAGTATTGAAGATAAAATCAATCGATTTGCAGATAGAGAAAGGCATCAATTATTTGTGGAGCCAGAAGGTTGGAACACGGTAGAGGTCTATGTGAATGGATTCAGTACAAGTTTACCAGAAGAGGTTCAGTATCAAGCACTTAGAATGGTTCCTGGCTTTGAAAATGCAAGAATGTTCCGTCCAGGCTATGCAATTGAATATGATTTTTTCCAACCAACTCAACTTAGGTATACACTAGAAACCAAAGCAATTGAAAATCTTTATTTTGCTGGTCAAATTAACGGTACAACAGGCTACGAAGAAGCTGCTTGTCAAGGGATGATGGCTGGCATGAATGCGCATTTAAAAATCAACGAAAAGCCACCATTTATTTTACAAAGAAGTGATGCTTATATTGGTGTTTTAATAGATGATTTAATTAGCAAAGGAACCAACGAGCCTTATAGAATGTTTACCTCTAGGGCTGAGTTTAGAACCTTATTGCGTCAGGACAATGCTGATTTAAGATTAACAGAAATATCCTACAATTTAGGTTTAGCAAGTATTGACAGAATGCGTAAAGTGCAAGATAAAAATAACTACGTAGCAGAGATAAAAAACACATTAAATACACACTCGATAGAGCCTCACGAAATCAATGAATTTCTTTCTACCATTGACTCTGCGGCGATGACAGAAAAACAAAAAGCATCAAAATTAGTTTTAAGACCTAATATTAGTTTACAACAATTAATGAACCACTCGGTTTCATTAAATGAAAAACTTCAAGGGAACGAACCTGATTATTTAGAGCAGGCAGAGATCCAGGTGAAGTATGAAAGGTATATAGAGAAAGAAAAAGAAATTGTGGAACGCATGTCCGCTTTGGAAAATAAAGTTATACCAGATAGTTTTGATTATGATAAAGTACCTGCACTATCATTAGAAGCGATGCAGAAGTTTAAAAAAATAAGACCTCTTACAATTGGACAGGCAAGTAGAATTAGTGGCGTGAATCCAAGTGATATTCAAATTCTGATGGTATATATGGGTCGATAATGAATCCAACAATTCCCATCGCCATTTATCAAAAAAAGACCAGTTCCCCTTTGTTGAATCGTTGTTTTTAGTAGCTTTAGAAAGACGAGTTTCCATCATTTCCCCAAAGTATTTTGGTGTAAAACTGGGGCCTTATTTTTTTATTCAAAACTAAAATCAACCGCGTATGAGGAGGATTATTTTATCTCTTCTTTTACTTGTAATTGGAGCAACTGCATTTTCGCAGGAGACTTTTCCAATTAATGGAGTGAGAGACATGAGAACAGGTGTGTATGCATTTACAAATGCAACCATCGTTCAAAACGAAAAAACAAAAATTGAAAAAGCAACACTTGTGATTAAGCAAGGAAAAATTGTTGCCGTTGGCGCAACAGTTGAAATTCCAAAAGAAGCAATTATTGTTGACTGTAATGGAAAGTTTATCTATCCTAGTTTTGTGGATCCTCTAACGGACTATGGTGCAAATACACCAAAGCGTGGTGCAGCAGGATTTAATTTTGGCGCACCAGGGCAGTTTCTTTCTAATAAGCCAGGCGCATACAACTGGAACCAAGCAATTAAGCCAGAAGTGAATGCCGTGGAATCTTTCAGCATTGACGAATCAGCAGCAGCGGGTTTTAGAAACAATGGTTATGGTGTTGTAATGACACATGTGAAAGATGGTATTGCAAGAGGAACAGCTGCGGTGGTTACCTTGGCTGGCACAAACGAAAATCAAACTATTTTAAAATCTAAAGCAGCGCAAGTTTTTTCTTTTGATAAAGGAACTTCTACACAAACATATCCAAGTAGTTTAATGGGTAGCATCGCTTTATTGCGTCAAACTTATTTAGATGCAAAGTGGTATGCTACTAAACCAGCTTCCGAGGGTGTGAATTTATCGTTAGAAGCATTTAATGCCAATGCGAGTTTACCACAAATTTTTGTGGCAGACGACAAGTGGTCTACATTAAGAGCAGATCGTATTGCAAAAGAATTTGGCACACAATATATAATTAGAGGTGCGGATAATGGTTACCAAAGAATTGATGAATTGGCTAAAATAAAAGCGTCTTATATATTGGGTCTTGATTTCCCAGCTGCATTGGATGTGGAAGACGCGAATGATGCAAGGTTTGTAGCCTTGTCAGAAATGAAGCATTGGGAGTTGGCTCCAACCAATCCTGCAGCATTTGAAAAAGCGGGCATCAGTTTTAGTATCAGCATGGCTGATATGAGAGACGGAAAGCAATTTTTGACTAATCTTAGAAAAGCGGTTCAATATGGCCTTTCTGAATCAAAAGCATTAGAAGCATTAACTAAAACACCTGCACAACAAATTGGTGTATACGATCAAGTGGGTTCATTAGAAGTAGGCAAATTGGCCAACTTTTTAATCACCACTGAATCTATTTTTAATAGCAGTGCAAAAATTATTGAAAACTGGATCCAAGGAAATAAGTACGATATAAATGGTTCAGAGTGGAATAGCCTTGCTGGTAAATACAAATTAACCATTAACAATGCCGGTACCAAAACAGATTACACAGTTGAAATTAAAAAAGACTTATCTGCAAATATTATCGGAACAGATACTTTAGCTGCAAAAATTGCAGTGAGCGAAACTTTGGTGAAGATTAGCTTTCCAGAAAAAAAGGGTCGTGGTGTGGAAAGCATTCGCTTAAGCGGTGTGATGGCTAGTGGCGGTTGGAATGGATTTGGAACGGATGCAAAGGGTGGCAAATTGACTTGGTCTGCAAGTCTTGTTGCTCCTGCAGCTGCTGCTATGGAAGAAAAGAAAGCAGTGGAGCCAGTGAAATTAATTTCAAAAGTAACCTATCCATTTGTTGGATTAGGCAATGAAACTATCCCGCAACAAGAAACAATTTTAATTAAGAACGCAACAGTATTGACCAACGAAAAAGAAGGCACTTTACAAAATGCTGACGTGCTTTTAAAAGCGGGTAAAATTGCAAAAATTGGAAAGGCATTAACAGAAGCGGGTGCTAGAGTTATAGATGGTACAGGTAAATATTTAAGTGCTGGTATCATCGACGAACACTCGCATATCGCTGCCTTATCCATTAACGAAGGTTCTCAATCAACTACTGCAGAAGTAAGGGTTGGTGACAATATGAATCCAGAGGACATTAATATATATCGCCAATTAAGCGGCGGTGTAACTTCTTCTCATATTCTTCACGGAAGTGCGAACACAATTGGCGGACAAACACAATTGATTAAATTAAGATGGGGCGCTACAGACGAAGGATTGAAATTTGCGGGTGCAGATCCATTTATTAAGTTTGCCTTGGGTGAAAACGTAAAGCGTACCACATCTACTAACAACAATCGTTTCCCTGATACTAGAATGGGTGTTGAAGAAGTATTGACAGATGCATTTGACAAGGCGGTGGATTATCAAAAAGCGATGAAAGCAAATCCAACAACAACAAGAAGAGATTTAGAATTAGAGGCGTTGACGGAGATCATGAATAAAAAACGTTTTATCACTTGTCACTCTTATGTACAAACTGAAATTACGTATGCAATGCGCGCGGTTGAAAAGTTCAAAGCTCAGGGCTATGATTTTAACATCAATACCTTCACCCATATTTTGGATGGCTATAAAGTTGCAGATAAGATGAAAGTACATGGTGCTAGTGCAGCAACTTTCTCAGACTGGTTTGCATATAAAACAGAAGTGATTGATGCAATTGCATACAACGCTGCAATCATGCATAATGTTGGTGTAAACACAGTGATTAATTCTGATGATGCTGAAATGGCGCGTCGTTTGAATCAAGAAGCAGGAAAGGCTGTTAAATATGGTGGCGTATCCGAAGAGGAAGCACTAAAGATGGTTACCTTAAACCCAGCAAAAGCGCTTCATGTAGATAACAAAGTAGGAAGTATCAAAGTGGGTAAAGATGCAGATGTGGTATTGTGGAGTGAGCATCCATTAAGCATCTACGCAAAATCTTTATACACGATTGTAGATGGTACTGTTTATTTTGATCGTGAAAAAGAAGCGGAACGCAGTAAACAAGTGACTGCTGAAAGAACTAAGTTGATTCAAAAAATGTTAGGCGATAAAAGAGCCGGCATGCCAACAAGACCAGCTACACCAACTACGCAAATATTATTAGAGTGTGGAGATCATGATCATAACGAAGATCTTAACACTATTTACGAATCTCAAAAAAACTAAACCATGCAAAACAAATATTTAAGCATTTTTGCTCTTGCGTTGTTAGGTTTGACTGCAAGCGCACAAGACAATGTGTATCCCGCTGCAACACAAAAAGGTGTTACAGTGATTACAAATACTACAGTTCATATAGGAAATGGAACCACCTTAACAGGCGCATCTGTTGCGTTTGAAAACGGAAAAATTACAGGCGTAGGTAATGTTGCTTTACCAGCCGGCGCCAAAGTGATTGACGGAACTGGCAAACAGGTTTATCCAGGTTTGATCCTACCAACCTCTGATTTAGGACTAAGAGAAATTAGTTCAGGCGTAAGAGGAAGTAATGATCATACAGAAATTGGTGAAAACAATGCAAACATCAGATCGATCGTAGCATACAATACAGATTCAAAAATTATTGGTGTGTTACGTGAGAATGGTATTTTATTAGCTGGCGTTGCACCAGAAGGCGAATTAATTGAGGGCCAAGCAAGTGTAGTTCAATTAGATGCTTGGAACTACGAAGATGCTGCTTATAAAATGGACAATGGATTGTATATTAATATGCCAAGCTTGATGCCACGTCGTGGCGGTCGTATGGCTTATATGCGTCCAGGTCCTGGAGGCGATCCAATAACAGCAGCGATGGAAAAAATAGAAACTATTAAAGCATTTTTTACAGACGCTAAAGCATATTACCAAGAAAAAACACATGCTGCGAATAATTTAAAATTAGAAGCAGTGCGTGGTTTATTTGATGGTACACAAAAATTATTTGTTCGTGCAAATGAAGTAAAGCAAATGTTATTGGCAATGGACCTTGCAAAATCTTTTGGTTTTAAATTGGTGATTGTAGGTGGAACAGAAGCCTATCAGATTGCAGATTTATTGGCCGAAAACAATGTGCCAGTGATTTTAGATCGTCAACATGCATTGCCAACTATGGAAGATGACGACGTGGATCAACCTTATAAAACTCCAGCAGTTTTGCAAAAAGCAGGTGTGCTGTTTTGTTTGAATGATACACATGATCAAAGTCGTTTCCGTAACCTTGCTTTCAATGCTGGAACTGCTGCTACCTACGGTTTAACAAAGGAACAAGCACTTTCTGCAGTCACTTTAAATCCTGCTAAAATTTTAGGCATTGATGACAAGGCAGGTACGATTGAAGCCGGAAAAGATGCGAACCTTTTAATTGTGAATGGCGATTTATTAGACATGAAGTCTAGTGTGATTGGTCAAGCTTTTATCCAAGGACGCAATGTGTCTTTAGACAATAAAGGCAAGCAGTTATATGAGCGCTACAAGCACAAGTATCAATTGAAATAACCTCAAATCCAATCGTTTATAATACCATTTTTATGGCTTTATAAACCTGGAAAAATAAGTTTCCTCCCAGCTCGGTAAATCTGAACTGGGAGGATTTTTTTTGGCTAACTTAGCGGCATGTCTAAAAAGCTATATTTACTAGATGCGCTAGCCTTAATTTATAGGGCTTATTATGCTTTAATCCGCACCCCAAGAATTACGAGCACTGGTATCAATACCAATGCACAGTTCGGGTTTACCAATACCTTATTAGAGATTATTAAAAAGGAAAACCCATCCCATATTGCCGTGTGTTTTGATACGCATGCGCCCACCGAAAGACATACCGATTTCACCGACTATAAAGCCAACAGAGAAGCTGCCCCCGAAGATTTATTAAGTTCTTTGCCCCATATTAAAGCCATCATTGAAGGTTTTAATATTCCTGTGGTAGAATGCGATGGTTATGAAGCAGACGATGTAATTGGTACATTAGCTTGGCAGGCTGCAGACATGGGCTACGAAGTGTATATGGTGACACCCGATAAAGATTATGGTCAATTGTTGGTGAAAGACAATGTATATATGTGGAAGCCGCCTGCATTTGGCAATGAAAGAGAAATCTTAGATGCCGCAAAAATTAAAGCAAAATGGGATATTGAGCGCGTAGACCAAGTGATAGATATGTTAGGTTTAATGGGCGATGCAGCAGATAATATTCCTGGTATTCCAGGCGTAGGTGAAAAGACCGCGGCTAAATTATTAAAAGAATACGATACGCTCGAAGGTGTGTTAGCGAATGCAGATAAGATCAAAGGCGCGATGGGTGAAAAAGTGAGAGCAGGAAAAGATTCCGCTATCATGAGTAAAAAATTAGCGACCATCATTACCAATGTGCCGGTGCAGTTTCACGAAGAAGACTATAAATTATCCGAAAAAAATATTCCTGCATTAACAGAAATTTTTAATTTACTTGAATTCAAGACCCTTGGCAAACGCATACTGGGTGGTGATTTTGAGGAGAAGACGCGAACAGCGTCTGATGAAAAAAAGAAAATGGACAACGACGAAGTACAAACAGATTTGTTTGGAAACGAAGTCAAATCAAAAAAGCCTATTGTTAAAACAAAAACGATTGTGCTTGATTCCGAAACAGGAACGCAGTCTGTCTTGGAGCCAAACGATGAGCCAGGCAACACAGGCTATGACACAGCCGATGACGAAGAAGTTGAATCAGACTTGCCAAAATTAATTGCCAATAAAAATATTGAGAATACACCACATGTATACGAAACGATTGTGGGCGATCAAGCCATGGAGTCTTTTATAAAAAAGATCAGTGCTAAAAAAGAAATTTGTATTGATACCGAAACTACAGGGATTGATGCCAATAATGTGCAGTTGGTTGGATTAAGTTTTTCAAACACCACACATTCCGGATATTATTTACCCGTTGCGAACGATGGTGATGGATCGGATGGCGCAAAACATATTTTAGAAAAACTAAAACCTTTATTTGAAGACGAAACAATCACTTGGATTGGACAAAATTTAAAATATGATTTCTTAGTGTTGAAATGGTATGATGTATTATTAAAAGGAAAAACTTTTGATACCATGCTAGCGCACTATGTGATAGAGCCAGAAGGCAGACGTAGCATGGATATCCTTAGCGAACAGTTTTTAGGATATGCACCTGTAAGCATCGAAAACCTAATTGGTAAAAAAGGAAAAAACCAAGGAACGATGCGGGATGTGCCTTTGGATCAAATCACGGAGTACGCGGCAGAAGATGCGGATATCACGTATCAATTGAAAGAATGTTTTGAGCCTTTGTTGACAAAGCGCGAAGTAAAACGCGTTTTTGAAGAAGTAGAAAACCCCTTGATGCAGGTGTTGGTGGATATGGAATTTGAGGGCGTTAAAGTAGATGAACAATTTTTAAATGAGTACAGCAAGGTATTAGAAGCAGATATTAAAATAAGCGAAGAGCGCGTATTTGAACAAGCTGGTGTACGTTTTAATCTTGCATCTCCAAAACAATTGGGTGAGGTCTTGTTTGATATTTTAAAAATTGATCCAAAAGCAAAAAAAACAAAGACTGGTCAATACGCTACAGGAGAAGATGTGTTAGCGAAGCTTGCGGCAAAGCATAAAATTGTAGATGATATTTTAAACTTTAGAGAATTAAGTAAATTAAAATCTACTTATGTGGATGCATTGCCTGCCATCGTCAATCCTAAAACAGGAAGAATCCACACCAGCTATGCGCAAGCAGTTGCGGTAACTGGAAGGTTAAGTAGCACGAATCCAAATTTGCAAAATATACCCATTCGTTCTGAGCGTGGAAGAGAAGTTCGAAAAGCATTTATTCCAAGAGACCCATCTCGTGTTTTAGTGAGTGCGGATTATTCTCAAATTGAATTAAGGGTGGTTGCGGCTATTAGCGGTGATCCAAATATGTGCGACGCATTTAAACAAGGCAAAGACATCCACACAGCAACGGCTGCAAAAGTCTATGGCATAGCCGAAGCCGAAGTGACCAAAGAACAACGGTATAAAGCAAAGAGTGTCAACTTTGGTATTATTTATGGTCAGGGGGCATTTGGTTTAGCCGAAAACTTAGGGATCTCAAGAACAGAAGCAAAAGAGATCATTGACAATTATAAAAAAGAATTTCCCAATATTCAATTGTACATGGACCAGCAAATCAATAAGGCAAAAGAACAAGGCTTTGTTGAAACCTTAATGGGACGCAAGCGCTGGCTTAGAGATATCAACTCCTCTAATTTTACAGTGCGTGGATTTGCAGAGCGAAATGCCATCAACTCCCCTATTCAAGGTTCTGCGGCAGACATGATTAAGCTTGCGATGATTAAGATTCATCAAGAAATGAAAAAGCAAGTTTGGGAATCAAAAATGATTTTACAAGTACACGATGAATTGGTATTTGATGCTGTCGAGTCCGAACTACCTGCACTCAAAGAATTGATTTTAGCTTGTATGACCACCGCAATGGAATTACCAAACGGCGTGCCCGTAGAAGCAGAAATTGGTCAAGGAAAAAATTGGCTTGAAGCGCATTAATTTTAAGCCCCCTAATAAAAATATAGGGGGCTTAAAATTAATATCTAATGATTTTGATCGGCAGCCCCCATAAACGAGGCTGCCGATCAAAAAGAAGAAACTTGAGAGCGTCTGGTGTTTAAAAAATCATAAGAGTATAAATAAAAAGGGCCTTATATTTTCTTAAGGCCCTTTTTATTAACGATTCATGCTGGCCAAAAACTCTTCGTTGTCTAAGGTGCCGCGCATGCGTTTTAATAATTCGTTCATTGCTTCGTCGGTGTTCATATCATTCAAGAACAAGCGAAGGATATTCATTCTTTGTAGTACATCTTTATCTAATAATAAATCATCACGACGCGTGCTTGATCCTGTCAAATCAATCGCAGGGAAGATACGCTTGTTCGCTAAACGACGATCTAATACCAATTCCATATTACCTGTTCCTTTAAATTCTTCAAAGATCACTTCATCCATTTTAGAACCAGTATCTACAAGCGCTGTTGCAATGATAGTCAAGGATCCGCCGTTTTCAATTTTACGCGCAGCACCAAAAAATTGTTTTGGTTTTTGCATTGCGTTGGCTTCCACACCACCAGATAACACTTTACCAGAGCTTGGTGCTACGGTGTTGTGCGCACGTGCTAAACGTGTAATTGAATCTAATAATATCACTACATCATGTCCACACTCTACCAAACGTTTTGCTTTTTGTAAAGCCATGGTAGACACTTTAACGTGTTTTTCGGCAGGCTCATCAAAAGTAGATGCAATGACTTCTGCTTTTACAGAACGCTCTACATCGGTTACTTCCTCAGGACGCTCATCTACCAAAACCACCATCAAATAACATTCTGGGTGATTGGCAGCAATTGCGTTGGCAACCTCTTTCAACAACATGGTCTTTCCTACTTTTGGTTGTGCTACTAATAATCCACGTTGACCCTTACCAATTGGTGTAAATAAATCCATGATACGTGTGCTATAATTATTAGCCGTGGTATATAAATTTAATTTCTCGTATGGGAACAAAGGTGTTAAATAATCAAAAGGAATACGATCACGAATCTCGTCAGGTTTTTTACCGTTGACAAAATCTACTTTCGTTAAAGCAAAATACTTCTCCCCTTCTTTTGGAGGACGCACTGTTCCTTGAACCGTGTCTCCAGTTTTTAATCCAAATAATTTTATTTGAGAAGGAGAAACATATACGTCATCTGGAGAAGACAAATAATTATAATCAGAACTTCTTAAAAAGCCATATCCATCTGGCATCATTTCCAATACACCTTCTGAGGCGATGGCGCCGTCGAATTCTACATTGAATACCGGTTCTTTTCTAGGTTGATGTCTGTTTTGGTGCTGGTGTTGTCCTTGACCTGGTCCCCTTTGTTCACGGGGATCGCCACCTTGTTCTTGTGGAGTGGTTTGCCCTCCCTGATTGTCTTGGCCAGTTTGGTCACCTTGAGGCGCAGCGGCTGTTTCGGGATTTTCTGCTGGTGCAGGCACTTGACTTGCAGCAGATTCGTCACCAAATAAGGCAGCTGCTATTTTAGAAGCTTTATCATCCTCGGTTGGGCCTTTGGCTTCTTTATCAATTTTAACCGGACTTGCTGTTCTACGCTTTGGTTCTTCAACAAGGGTTGCTGATTTTTTTGCAATAGGCTTGCGCACTGGTTTAGATGGGGTTGCATCTGCTTTAGATGCTGCAGTAGGCGCAGCAGCTGGCTTGCGGCCTTTCTTTGGTTTGTCGTCTTTTTCTTGCACTATGAATGAAGGGTTTTATAAATCGAATGGAGATCGTGGAATGTTTGAAAAAATCTAGTTGAGTTTGGCCAAGATTTGACCAGTAATTAAAGAAGCGCGAAAAATAGTATCTGAGCTTTTTGCTCGTTTCTACCACAAAGTAAAGCAGTTTTTGCATAAAAAAACAATTTTTTATGGGTTATCTTTGAACCTCGAAATAATTATTATGTTCAACCAAAGAGTCAAAATCAAGCAATTGTTAAGCGGAACCGATGCCCAATCAGCTGTCGGAGCCGAAGTAGTAGTCATGGGATGGGTGCGTACCTTCCGAAATAACCAGTTCATTGCATTGAACGACGGCAGTACCAATAACAATGTGCAGGTGGTGGCAAGTTTAGGTGAATTTGATGAAGCTTTATTAAAACGTATCACTACGGGCGCCTCTTTAAAAGTAACAGGTGTGGTGGTGGAAAGTTTAGGTAAAGGTCAGACCGTTGAAGTTAAGGCAACAGCAATAGAAATTTTAGGAGATAGTGATGCAGAAAAATATCCATTACAACCAAAAAAACATTCTTTAGAATTTTTAAGAGAAAAAGCACATTTACGTTTTAGAACAAATACATTCGGATCTGTGTTTCGCATTCGTCATGCCTTGGCTTTTGCAGTACACCAATTTTTTAATGATCGTGGCTTTTTATATTTAAATACACCTATCATTACTTCAAGCGACGCCGAAGGTGCTGGTGAAATGTTTCGAGTTACAACACTTCCAATGGAAGGTGCTCCAAAAAACGAGGCGGGTGAAATTGATTTTACAGAAGACTTTTTTGGTAAGAGCACCAACTTAACAGTGAGTGGTCAATTAGAAGGAGAACTAGGCGCCATGGCGTTTTCAGACATTTATACCTTTGGTCCAACCTTCCGTGCAGAGAATTCAAATACGACAAGACACTTGGCAGAGTTTTGGATGATTGAACCAGAAGTGGCATTCAATGATCTCGAAGACAATATGAATTTAGCAGAAGATTTCATGAAGCATTTAATTGCTTATGTAATGGAACACAACGCAGACGACCTAGCATTTTTAGATGCGCGTTTAGCGGAAGAAGAAAAACAATTACCAACAGAAAAAAGAAGCGGCTTAGGATTAATTGAAAAATTAAAATTTGTTGTCGAAAATAGTTTTGAAAGAATCACCTACACGGAGGCGATTGAAATTTTATTAAATAGCAATCACTATAAGAAAAAGAAATTCTCTTATGAGGTAAAATGGGGTATTGATTTACAAAGTGAACACGAAAGATTCTTAGTAGAGCAACATTTTAAAAAGCCGGTGATTGTTACAAATTATCCAGCAATCATCAAAGCCTTTTACATGCGCATGGATGATGGCTGTGAGGCCGGTAAAGAGACGGTGGCTGCAATGGATATTTTAGCACCAGGCATTGGAGAAATTGTGGGCGGGTCACAAAGAGAAGAGCGTTTGGATAAGCTGGAAGCTAGAATGAACGATATGCATATTCCTTTAGAGGAGATGAGTTATTATTTAGATACAAGACGTTTTGGTACAGTGCCGCACGCTGGATTTGGATTAGGATTTGAGCGTATGGTGCAATTTGTTACAGGCATGACGAATATTAGAGACGTTATTCCTTTTGCAAGAACACCAAAAAACTGTGAGTATTAATTTTTGAAACTGTAGAATCCATCCATTTTCAATAAACAACCCCAATTTTTTGCTATTTAAGGTGGGTCTGCTTATATTTGCTCCCCGAACAAAGCAATTTGTTTGGATGGATGTTTATCCGATGGCGCTGTAGCTCAGTTGGTAGAGCAAAGGACTGAAAATCCTTGTGTCCCCGGTTCGAGCCCGGGTGGTGCCACAATTAAGAATCAGCCCTCAACGAAAGTTGGGGGCTTTTTTATGCCATCTTTATTTAATCTGAATTTGTTTTCTTTGAACTGTATGTGCCGAGAAAATTCCAAGGGCGCCACCAATAATATTAGATGGTGGATTAGAAGGAGTTGTTCCACCACCCGGCCCAGCACCAGATTGTTGATACAAGGTATAGTAATATAAATAGGTAGGCCTTGTGATACATTGCATTTCTACAGCGACAATATCTTTTAATTTTACTTCTAAGGAATCTGATCCTCCTCTTATTGGTCTTTGATTTTCTTTTCCATTATTCAAATTGTCATTGAATACGTGAAAGGTTTGATCTAGTGTATCATTGATCTTTTGAATAAAGCGATAGCAATTACCTAATTCAATTGGGTCGGTGTAAACCGGGATGACATTATACCTTATTTCATTATTGATTGGGAATGGATTTATTCTTAAACTATCTAAGGCAACTTTTTTTGGCATAGTCGCATTTGCCGTGTACTTTTTGTCTGCAACTTGTACCTCTAAATAATAGGTGTTCCCGTACATGCCTTTTAATTTATTGGTTTTGTACCTCCCCTCTTTTTCATGTTTAAGCGTATCAATTATTCCAAAATTATCTTTAATAATAACCACTGCATTAGTCACCGCCAAAAAATTAGAAGGTTCCGAAATAGCAGTCGACTTGCTAAGCTTAACATAATAAGGACCAGCCTCGTCCGTGATACTTCCATCAATGACAAGTAAAGACTGGTTGGGGTCTAAGGCTAGTTGAATTTCCTTTTCACAACTCAATAAAAAAATCCCAATTAAAATTGTACTAAAATATTTTTTAAGCATCTTTAAAATTTGAATTGATAAGTGACACTGGGTACCCATCTAAATAAGGCCGTTTGAATAATTTGAGTTCTACTAAGGTCCTTAGGGTCATCTTGAAAATTAATTTGAAATGCATTTTCTCTGCCATACACATTGTATAAACCGAAGTTCCAAGATTCTTGAATGCGTTTTTTTCTTTTCTTGTCATAAGTGACACTTATATCCATTCTATGATTGGACGGCATCCTGTTTCCGTTTCTCGAAGCATACTGATACAATGTTTGTCCTTGTATGCTATACTTTCCAGTTGGAAATGTAACTGCATCACCGGTATTATAAACAAAAACAGAAGAGATAGACCACCTTGAATTAAGGGTATAGATACCTACAACAGCAATATCATGCGTCCTATCTTGTCTTGCATTGTACCAATTGTCTTGGTTAATACCAGTAATTTTTCTTTCTGTTTTTGATAAGGTATAGCTTATCCATCCTGTTAATACGCCTTCTTTCTTCTTCCATAATAATTCAAGACCATAGGCACGCCCAACACCAAATAAGAGTGCACTCTCTACATCGGCTAAAGTAAAAATTTCAGCCCCATCTTTATAGTCTAATTGATTCTGTAAATTTTTATAATACAATTCGGTGCTTAGTTCATAGGTATTATTTTTCCATCCTTGCACAAAACCTACGCTCAACTGATCCGCAATTTCAGGTTGAATATTATAGGAATTTCCAATCCATTGATCAGAGGGGCTTGAGGCTGTTGAATTACTAAGTAGGTGGACATGTTGTACATTTCTGGCATATCCCGCCTTGATACTTGTTTGTTCTGTTACACGATAGTTGGCCGTTATCCTTGGTTCAGGATTCACATAAGTCTTACCCAAACTTTGCTTGTCTAATTTTATTGTATTTGTAAGTAAACCCTTTTCATAGATATTATAGGCATCTCCACCCATTAAGCTATAAGCAGAAAGGCGCATCCCATAATCTACACTTAAATTATCCGATGCCTTATAATAGTTGCTTAAATAGAGGGCATTTTCAAGGCCATTTCTGCCCGTCTTTGGATTACTATTGATCACCGTTCCGCTAAATGTGCTTGGGGTAATGGTATGAAAAATACTATTGAATCCAAAACGTAATGTGTTCTTTGGGTTGAGGTAAAAAGTATAATCTTGCTTTAGGTTGATGTCTTTAATATTGGAATTGATATTAAAATTAGACAAGCCGTTTTTAAGCTTTACATTGTAATTATAGTCACTGTAAATTAAAGAGGTATTTAAAAATAAGCGGCTAGACACAATTCGGTTCCATCTAATGGTACCTGTTTTATTTCCCCAATCAATCCCAAAGGTACCTCCTAACCCTAACTCGTCTCTTCCAAAATAACCAGAAAGATATATTTTATTTTTTTCATCAATCTTGTAATTCGCTTTCATATTGAGGTCGTAGAAATATAAAATATTATCTTTAAACTCATCTGAAGCACGCAGAAAAACGTCTGCATAGGTTCTTCTTCCTGAAAGGATAAAGGATGACTTTTCTTTTTGAAGTGGCCCCTCAATACTAAGTCGACTGCTAATGAGTCCAAGTCCACCATTTATATTAAGGTCTTGGTTATTGCCTTCTTTCATTTTCACATCTAATACCGAAGACAGCCTGCCGCCATATTGTGCAGGCCCATTGCCTTTAATTAAAGTGGCATCTTTGATGGCATCACTATTAAAAGTACTAAAAAAACCAAGTAAGTGAGATGCGTTATACACCGGCGCTTCGTCTAATAAAATTAAATTTTGATCTGCAGCGCCACCTCTAACATAAAAACCACTGTTACCCTCTCCAGCAGATTTGACACCAGGTAAAAGTTGAAGTGTTTTTAAAATATCTTTTTCGCCAAAAATAACTGGCACTTTGCTAATGGCATTTAGGTTGAGTGTTTCAGTCCCCATTTGTGGTTTTAAAAGATTGTCATTTTTTCTTCCGCTTTCCACCACCACTTCTTTTAAGAAATTAGCGGGCTTTAATAAAATAGTTAATTTTAAATCTTTGTCAAGTTGTACCTGCTCCTTGAATTTTTCATATCCTAACTGAGTAACAACAAGGGTGTACTTCCCCCTAGGTAAAGAAATTGCATAAAACCCATATTCATTGGAAAGCACCCCAATGCTTGGTAGCTCTTCAATCCTGATTACGGCCCTTATCATAGCCTCACCGGTTGCTTGGTCTTTCACATTTCCGTTTAAAACGAATTTATCCTGCCCAAAACTAAATTGAATTTGTAAAACGCATACAATCGTGCACATAAAATAAAGCGCACCCTTTTTTATAAATTTCATTTTGTAATTCAATCTTTGAAAGCCCCAATTAAAAATATTGTCAAAGGTATCACCAATTTCTTTTTTTATAAAATTATAGATGTTAAAATTGCGGTACTTCTTTAACGTGGTGTAGAGAATATTCGATATTTTTGCAGATGTATTTTTGAATATTACCTTTCTTTCATTTCCGATTGCTTCATTAAATTAAATCATATGCGCTATCTATTCTTCTTTTCATTCCTATTATGCATCTTATCAAGCAATGCACAATATTCGAATGCTCCGATCATTCGCACCGAACAGATCAATATTGCAAGAGATAGTTTTGGTGTGCCGCATATTTTTGCGCCTACCGATCCTGAGGTAGCTTATGGTCTTGCATGGGCGCATGCAGAAGACGATTTTAAAACAATGCAAATGTTGATCCTAACTGGTAAAGGAAAAGTGGCAACGCATTTAGGAAAAAAAGGGGCGCCTATTGATTTTGTTTTTGGTTTGTTAAATACAAAGGCAACAGTTATTGCGCAAATGAATCAGTTTGATCCTAAGTTCATACAATTGTTAAAAGGCTATTTGTTGGGATTAGAAGCGTATGCCAAGGCGCATCCAGATCAAGTGTTGAATAAGCATGTCTTCCCAATTACGATCGAAGAATATTTAGCCTCTGCTGCATTTTCGGTAGCGATATTTTGTGGTGTGGATAAAGCTTTACCAAAAATTTTAAATGGAACGATCCCAAAACTAGAAGGCTTCACTGGAGAAGGCAGCAATACATTTGCGATCAATGCTAAAAAATCCGCATCAGGTGAAACCATGTTAGTGATCAATGCTCATCAGCCTATTGAAGGTCCAACCGCATTTTATGAAGCACATCTACAAAGCGAAGAAGGTTGGAATATACTAGGTGGTTTGTTTCCTGGGGCGCCTATGATTTTTCATGGTGTGACGCCTAATTTAGCTTGGGCGCATACGGTTAATTTTCAGGATAAGATAGACATCTATCAACTAGAAACGAGCAAGTCGCATCCCGGCGAATATAAAGTGGACGGCAATTGGCTAAAATTAGAAAAGCGAAAAATTAAAATAAATATTAAAGGGATTCCAATTCCAATTTACAAAACAGTATACCAATCTATCTATGGTCCAACGGTGGCTACACCAAAAGGAGAATTCTTTTCAATGCGATTGCCAGCATTAATGGACGCAGGTGCATTACAACAATGGTATGCTATGAACAAGGCAACAAATTTCAATGAATTCAAAGCTGCTTTGGAGCAAAATCATTTGCCGATGTTTAATATCATGTATGCAGACAAAGCAGACAATATCTTTTACATCTCCAATGGTAAAATGCCTTATCGCAACAAAGACACAAGCTATCATTGGAGCAGTACCCTTCCTGGAAATACAAAAGCTACTTTGTGGAATGAATTTAAACCATTGAGCGCCCTGCCGCAAATGATGAACCCAAAAAGTGGTTATTTATTCAACGCCAATCACTCACCTTTTTTAGCAAGTAGCGAATCAGACAATTTGAATCCTAAAGATTTTGATGTAAATGACGGTTATGAAACCTATCATGATAACAGAAGTAGACGCGCTAAAGATTTAATAGACCAACTTGATAAAATTTCATACGAGGATATTAAGCGCATTAAGTTTGATCGTCAATTACCGAATCCAATTTTATTTCCATATGGATTTGCTGCAGATTCTATGTTTATGGTAGATGAAAATAAATATCCCCAATTAGCTTCCATCATTACCACTTTAAAAAACTGGGACCACAATGCAGTTGCTGAAAGCAAGGGCGCATTGATCTATAATTTAGCGTATTACAATGTACCAGTGGTGATGGAAGGTCGCAAAAATGATAACTTAACTATAGCTGAAGCAGTGAAAGTCTATCAAATCATTTATGACTTTTTACAAAAAAATTATGGCCGAACGGATTTAACATTAGGGGATGTGCAAAGATTGGTTAGAGGCAAAGAAAACTGGCCACAGGGCGGTATGCCGGATGTATTAGCAGCAGTGATGTCTGAGCCTTTTGGAAAAGACAAAAGAAAAATGAACAGCGGAGATGCCTATATAAACTTTGTTAGATTCCCTAAAAATGGTGGATTACCGCTCATTGAATCTGTGAATACTTTTGGTGCAAGTTTTAATGAGGGAGACAAACATTTTAACGATCAAAGGGCGATGTATCAGGCACAACAACTAAAAAGAATGACTTTAGATAAAACAGAAGTGCTTCAAAAAGCAGTAAGACAGTATCACCCTGGGATGTAATGGAATTTTATTATTTTGCAATACATCAATGTTGCCTATCATGAAAAAAAACCTACTTTTTTTAAGCATATTGTTTTTGGTTCAAACGAATCAAACAGTCGCTCAATTGCCAACGCCTTTCAATACCATTTTATCTACTATTCAAGATAGCGTTACTAAAAAAGTACTCGCTAACCCAAAAACCTATCGTTACCAATTGGTCTATACAAAAATTGATAGAGATCAAAATGGCGTTCCACATTTTACAAATTATACATTACACGCTGATGCCAATAATTATTTCAATCCAGCTTCGATGGTTAAAATGCCCCTTGCCTTTTTAGCATTGGAAAAAT
Source organism: Sediminibacterium sp. (assembly GCA_049314475.1). Lineage (GTDB taxonomy): Bacteria > Bacteroidota > Bacteroidia > Chitinophagales > Chitinophagaceae > Sediminibacterium. The sequence goes on along the minus strand of JBMOFB010000006.1, from coordinate 8,810 downwards.
TATATGAATTGAACCTGCCTGGTGTAAATAAGTTCACTACGATGCAATTTGATAGCAACTATCAACGACAAGTAGCCATGTATGCCGATTCAAGTGCACAAAACAAAAAACCATCTATTGCACATTTTATTAAGCGTGCGTTTTTAATCTCTGAAAATGACCCCTATAATCGGTTATACCAATTTATGGGTCAAGGTCCAACCAATCAAAAACTAATTGCAAAAGGATATACGAGTACTAAGATCACCAGACAATTCATGGGCTATACAGAAGATCAAAATAGACATACCAATGGTATTCGTTTTGTAGATGAAAAGGGATTACCTCTTTTAAATCTTGCACCACAATACAATAAAGATAGTTTTCAATTTGGAGCGCCTATTTTAATTGGGGATGCGCATTGGAATAGCAAGGACCAAGTGGTAAATGCGCCTTTTGATTTCACACGCCATAATAATATTTCATTGATTGACATGCAAAAAATGTTGCAGTCGGTTATTTTTCCAGCATCGGTGCCAAAACAAAATAGATTCAATATGACCGAAGCGGATAGATTGTTTTTATTGCAATACTTATCTCAGTATCCATCGGAGACGAACTATCCTAAGTACGACAGCGCACATTTTTATGATAGTTATGTGAAATTCTTTTTTCAAGATAGTACGCATGCCATGCCAAAGCATATTAGGGTTTTTAATAAAGTTGGATGGGCTTATGGATTCTTAACGGATGTATCGTATGTATTGGATACAAAAAATAATATTGATTACATGCTCTCTGCTACGGTATATGTCAATAGCGATGGCGTGGTCAACGATTCAAAATATGATGAGGAAGCTGTTGGATTTCCTTTTTTAAATCAAATTGGAAAAGCGTTTTATCAATATGATTTGAAGCGTCCAAGAAAATTTAAACCAGTTTTAAAAAATCAGGTGAAGCAATACGAAAAACGCAATCCAAAAGATACTAGGCCTAGCATTTTAAATGCCGACAACTAAGATCTCCTGGATTGCGCGTTCTATCATACAACTTTATGATACACTTCCATTAGGTTCTACCAAATAGCACCCATCCCTAAATCCCACATTTGCTTATTGAGTGCAGGAATCGCTACAATTTTTAAGTTAAGCCCTCTTGCTTTTAATTTTCCCCACTCAGCAGTATATTCTTTCAATAAATCTAAATTTGGTTGATTCACTTGAGGAATATCACTTTCTGTTTGATTCATCATGAACATATAGTTTGCAGTAAATTTATTCGGGAAGTTCTCTACATCATCATAAGAAGTTGATCTTCTTTGAATCATATCTTCATCCCATGCTTTTAAATTTGCAATCAAGCTTGCTGCATTTTCTTTTAAACTTGCATACTGTGCACCGCTGTAATTAGCGTCAGACTTTAATTTCTTAACCAATGCTTCGATATGCGAAGCATTGTCTTTTAGTTGATTCACCATTTGATGCATTTCTGTAACTGTACTTTCCATCGAACGCATCAAATCATCATATTGCTGGTATTCACTAGCAGTTGTTCCAAAATTTGGATTGGCTTCTATCACCCCGGTTGTGCTGCCAATCAATTTACCTCCTGCCATTAAGCGAATGGTATAATTTCCAGGAATGGCTTTGTGACCATTAAAACTACTTTCAATATATACATTTGGAATGGCAGTCATTGTTGCATGACGTAGGTTCCATACAAAACGATTCAATCCTTTGTCCTTGCTAATTGTTGGATCTTTTCTTGGAGCGCCGTCATAACGCTTGTAGTTTTCGTCTGCCTTTGAACTAAAGCGACGTACTAATTTGCCAGATGCATCACTAATTTCCATTGTCAGTTCAACCCCATCCTCCATCTTAGGCAACTGATAATATAAGACCATGCCTGTTGCTGGATTGACACCCGCTTTGGACTTGGCACCTGTAAAATCTGCATCATTGTCATCCATTTCGCTAGATCCCATTACTAATGAAACTGCATCAGGTTTGTACATTTTTACAGTACTTGTATCTGATTTAAATGCTCGTATTAAATTTAAATCATCCAATATCCAAAACGATCTACCTGAAGTTGCAGCAATTAAATTGTTTTGGTGCACGCGTAAATCTGTGATTGGCGTAATTGGTAAATTTAATTGGAATGGACTCCAATTTTTACCACCATTGTTAGACATGTACACGCCTAATTCTGTACCTGCATACAATAAATCTTTTACCACATTGTCCTCACGCACGACTCTTGTAAATGCATTGTTTGCAATACCTGTATTAATTTTAGTCCAAGTGGTTCCATAATCTGTTGATTTATATAAACCAGGTGTATGGTCGTTGAATTTATACCTTGTGGTTGCAATGTATACAGTTGCTTTATCATGAGGAGACACTTCAATGGCATTGATTAAGCACTCAGCCAATCCTTCTGGTGTAATATTTTTCCAATTAGCACCACCATCTTTTGTTAAGTACACATAACCATCATCGCTACCTGTATAGATCACCCCTTTTTCGTGTACCGACTCCATTACATAAGCTAGTGTGCCATAATTTTCTGCACCCACTGCTTCGTTTGTAAATGGTACACCAGGTTTTCCTTGTTTAGATTTTTCGTTGCGCGTTAAATCAGGAGAAACTTCCTTCCATGTTTTTCCCATGTCGGAAGTTTTCAATAAATATTGTGACCCATGATAATAGGTATTCAGCTCATGTTGACTCCAAATGATTGGCGCGTTCCAGTTATACCTGTACTTAATATCTTTTGCATCTCTTCCTAAGTATTGAATTGGGGCAGCCATGATATTGGTACTCCCTTTTGTTTTTGTATCTAACACTTCTATCGTTCCTTGGTAAGATCCACCTAAAACATATCTTGGATTGTTTGGATCAAATGCTAAGAAAGCACTTTCACCACCTGCAGAGGAAGACCAAAATCTTTCATCTATGCCGCCAGCGCCAATGGCACGACTTGCAATTTTAACGGAACTATTGTCTTGTTGTCCTGCATAAATATTATAAGGCACTTCGTTGTCGACATTGATTCTGTAAAATTGTGCAGTGGGCATATTGTTTTGACTGCTCCAAGACTTGCCACCATCATGTGTTACAGCTGCACCTCCATCATCTGCAATCACCATGTTCTTACCATTGCTTGGATGAATCCATAAATCATGGTAATCACCATGCGTACGCGCAAAGTCTGTAAAGGTTTTACCACCATCAATTGATTTTAAAGATGGAGCACTCATTACATAAACATTGTTTTCATTAGTAGGATCTGGAAATAGTTCGATATAATACCATGCGCGCTGTATCAAGCGATGACTCTTATTAATTTGTGACCAACTTGCTCCAGCATCATCAGACACATATAAACCACCCGCATCTTTACTAAAATCACTTTCAATTAATGCATATACTTTTTCTGAATTTGCTCTAGATACAGCAATCGACATCTTACCCATTTCTTTTGGTAATCCTTTTTCCATTTTCTCCCAGTTATTTCCGCCATCGGTTGATTTATACAATCCACTTCCTGGTCCACCACTAATTACCTGCCATGGTAGACGACCATGCTCCCACATGGCAGCATACATAATAGATGGATTGTGCATGTCCATTGAAATTTCTGCACAACCTGTTTTATCATCTACGTACAATACTTTTTTCCATGTAGCACCACCATCAATGGATTTATAAATACCACGCTCTGTTGACTTGCTATACAATGCACCCTGAGCTGCAACAAAAACAATATTTGGATTTTTTGGATCAATCGCAATCCTAGAAATATGTTGTGTGGCATCCAATCCCATTTTTTTCCATGTCTTTCCTGCGTCTGTACTTTTGTACACGCCATCTCCATGATGTGTCATCACACCTCTTATTGCGTGTTCACCCATACCCACATAAACAATATTGGCATCACTTTCTGCAACTGCAACAGCGCCAACAGAACCTGTTTTAAAAAATCCATCAGAAACATTATCCCAACTCATTCCGCTGTTTTCTGTTTTCCATAAACCACCACCAGTGGTACCCATATAATATACGTCTCTATTATTCAAAACACCAGACGCCATATTTGATCTGCCTCCTCTAAAGGGACCGATGCTTCTCCACTTTAATGGAGATAGTTCTTTGTTTAAATCCTGCGCGAAACCCAATTGTGTAGTTACTATTAAGCATAGTAAAGCGATTACCTTTTTGATCATAAAATTATTTTAGATGTAATAAATTTAAGCAAAAAAAAGACCCATTGTGCAATGGGTCTAAATATCTTTTATAGATGTCTTGATTTATACGCGGTAAAAATCTGCTTTCCAGTTTTGAATCAACTGCTTGATCTCTTTTCCTGATAAATTGTCTGCTGCAGCTTTCTCTACTAGTGCAGGAAATTCAGCATCAGGTGCAAATCTCAAAGCAACTATCTGACCTACCCTTAAACTAGATGGTAGTAATTTTCCTGTTAATACAAAATGGCGTAAATTTTCTTCTGCACGAATGGCTCTGTCTTGAGCCTTTAACGCAAAAGTTCTTGCAAACCATGCCACTAAAACAAAAATGATAGATGTTAAGACCAATAAAGAAGCCAGGTATTTATTTTCTGGACTTGATTTTAGTAAATAGTTAATAGACCCGCCTAATAAAGCAATGATTCCGCTAAAAGTTAGATAGTGATAACCTGGAACCATTTGGGCGTGATTGTTAAAATTTTGTTCTTTCATATTGTATATTTTGTGAGAGCAAGATAATTACTTTGTTTAGTTTTAGCTTCATGAATTTTCAGTACGCATCCGATTTACATCTAGAATTTGCGCAAAATAAAAAAGTAGTTATTAAAAAACCACTTTTTCCTGCTGCAGAGATTTTAATCTTGGCTGGGGATATCCTACCAATTTGTGATTTGGACCAGCATCAAGATTTTATAAATTACCTATCTGATCATTTTAAAATGACCTATTGGCTACCGGGTAATCATGAATTTTATGGGTTAGACATGTCAACAATGCCCAATTGTTTTGAGGAGTCTATTCGACCTAATGTTCTGTTGCTCAATAATATTGTGAAGGAAATACCAGACGCTGCCGGTCCTATTGAGCTTATATTCTCTACTTTATGGTCACATATTCCCGCTCATTTGACTGAAACAGTGGTAAAAAGGGTGCAAGATTTTAGTAAAATTAGATGGAATGGCAATCAAATGACGCCCCAGGTCTACAATCAGCTACATCAAAATGCCCTTCACTTTTTAGCACCTGCCTTGGAGTCAAAAGCAGCTAGAAAAATGGTCATTTCCCACCATCTTCCTAGTTTTTTGAATTACCCCAAAAAACACCAAAATGACCCAATAAATGCCTGTTTTGCCTCAAATTTGGACGATTTTATACAAAAAACGACCCAAAATGCCTGGATTTATGGACACCATCATTCCAATATTTCCCCGTTTTTGATAGGTAAAACAACCCTTTATACCAACCAATTGGGCTATGTAAAATTTAAGGAAGGAGCAGGATTTGACAGAAGCGAAGTCATTGCGCTATAAATGCTTGCCTTTAAACAAGGTTGATTGGTTTACAAAGAATCAAAAATTTATAAAATTTTCACGTAATTTTTACTATTTGAATACTAATAAGCGTTAACTTAACGTTAACAAAAGGCTTACACCTTAGTTTATTATTCACCAAAGTTTTTATTTATGCAAACCAAAGGTTTATGGAGTTTGTTATTGGTACTTTTTGCAAGTATCTCAATAGCAAACGCACAACAAAAATTGGTAACTGGTAAGGTTGTCGGATACGACAAATCACCTTTGTCCAATGTTTCTGTCCTTGTTAAAGGATCAAGAGTAGCAACGAGTACCGATAATTCAGGTGCTTTTTCTATCTCTGTAGCCAACAATCAAGTATTAACTTTTTCATTGGTTGGATTCGAGTCCAAAGATGTAAGAGTGGGCAACGCAAGTACCATCGAAGTACGCCTTGCTCCTAAAGACAATACTTTAGATGAAGTGGTTGTAACCGCAATGGACATTAAGCGTAATCCTAAAGAATTAGGTTACTCTGTTCAAAAAGTAAAAGGTAGCGAACTTGCCGAAACACAACGTAACAACTTTGTGAACGGATTACAAGGACGTATCGCAGGTTTAACTATCAATCCTACAAGTGGACTTGCTGGAGCAAGTAATCAAATTGTATTAAGAGGTTTTAACTCTTTATCATTAGACAACTCTCCTTTATTCATTATTGATGGTGTGATCATTGATAACTCATCTGTAAATGAAAATAACAGAAACACAGGTTTAGCTGTAAAGCCAACAAGTGCAAACGTATCCACTGAAAATAGATCAAATGACTATACCAATCGTATTGCCGATTTGAATCCGAATGATATTGAAAACGTAACGGTATTGAAAGGTCCAGAAGCAACCGCCCTTTATGGTAGCCAAGCAAGTTCTGGCGCAATCGTCATCACAACAAAAAAAGGTGGTGATAGCCAAGGTAAAGTAAAAGTGAGCTATGACAATAGCTTTAGATTATCAACCTATACCAGGTATCCAGAAATCATGACAGAATATGATGCGGGATTGAATGGTTTACCACAAAATATATTTTCTTATTTTGGACCACTATTACCTTATGAAGTAAAAGGAGATAGAAATACAACTAGATGGGATAACCTACATAATTTCTTCCAAACTAGTTTTTCTAACAATCAAAATGTTTCTTTAGAATACGGTAAAGGAAATCACTCAGTAAGAATGTCAGGTTCTTATGTAGATGAAAATTCTCCTGTACGTACCAATAATTTTAGAAAATACAATTTCAGAATTGTAACCAATCATAAAATTGGAAAAACTTTAGAAATTTCTCCAAGCATCAGTTATATCAAGAGTTCAAACGACAAGCCTTTAAGAGGTGTTAGAGGATATGTTTTAAGTTTATTATCTTGGCCTGTTGACAACGATGCAGCAGATTGGTTAAATCCAAATGGTTCTAAAAAAGGTTTGTTTGCAGGAGATCCAAATGCGGAATTAGACAATCCTTATTTCAATTTATATAGAAACAGAAGCCGCGATGAAGTATCAAGAACAGTGGCTACACTTGCTGTAAATTATTCTCCAACAAGCTGGTTGACAATTAACGGTAGAGTTGGTTATGATACTTACCAACAAGATGGTTATACAAGATGGGATTCTGCATCTAACTTCTTAAGCCGTGCACAAAAAGGTGCTTTAGAAAATTACTATCGTAATTATTATGGTTACAACCACACAGTGACTGCGACAGCAAAGAAAAGCTTTGGCAAGATCAACACAAGATTGATGATAGGAAATATGTGGCAGGATTATGAAACACAAACCACTTCAATTTTTGGTAATAACATAACAGATGCAAACAGAACAGATAGTGGAAATACTGCAGTTGCTTCAAGAATCCGTAATAGCAACATGAACCGCTTTGGTTTACCAAACTATAACATCAATCGTCAGGCAGCTTATTTTGGTGAAGCTGCAGTGAACTATGATAATAAAGTATTCTTAACTTATTCTCACCGTTTCGAAGAGTCTTCTATCTTCCCAGTTTCAAGCAGAGCATATAATTACCCTGCAGGAAGTGTGAGTGTGATTATGTCAGACATCTTCCCAATTGTGAAAGAGGTTGCAAGCTATTGGAAGTTGAGAGGATCTTTGGCAAGCACGGCTCGATCTAGTGCGCCTTATGCAAACCAATCTATTTTAAACTTTAACACCGGAAGTGGTGGTGGATATTATTATGATTTTACAAACGCAAATCCTTACTTAACGCCAGAGCGTCAAAAGACCATGGAATTTGGTACGGAGATGAAGTTTTTAAATGGTAGATTAAGTACAGAGGCAACGTATTATAAAACAGAAAACACAGACTTGATTGCTGAAAACTTTAGAGCGAGTTATGGTACTGGTTTCGTTTTAAATACCTTGAACGTAGGTTCAAATGAAAATACGGGTGTTGAGGTTGTATTAGACTACTTAGTATTTAACAACAAGAATTTTACTTGGAACACGCGCTTTAACTTTAATAGAATGCGTAACAAGGTAACTTCATTACCTTCAAACGTTCCTGAATTCTATATTTCTGATACATGGGTATATGGTAATGCAAGAGGTGGTTTAGCAAATGGCGGACCAACAACTACGATTACTTCACATGGTTATTTAAGAAACAATGCTGGTCAAATCTTAATCAACCCAACCAATGGATTACCATTAATTGACGCAAACTTTAGAGTTAGAGGGGATCGTAATCCAGACTTTACTTTAGGTTGGTTAAATAATATCACGTACAAAGATTTAAGAATCTCTTTCTTATGGGATGTCAAATTGGGTGGTGATATCTTTAATGCGACCGAAAGATACTTAACTACAATTGGTAGAAGCTCACTTACTAAAGATAGAAGTGTTGCAAGAATTGTACCAGGTGTTTTAAGAGACGGAAAAGAAAATACAACTTCGCCAACGCTAAACAACATTTCGATTACTCCAGAAACAAATTCTTTATTTTATACAACTATGCCAGAAGAAGCATTTATTGAAAAAGATGTAAACTGGTTTAGATTAAGAGATCTTACATTTAACTATAACGTAAAGAAATTCTTGAAGGGTGATGTTAATAAATTAGCTAAAACATTAAATGTATTTTTAACGATTAATGATTTAATTCTTATTTCCAACTATAGAGGAGCTGATCCTGCAGTGGGTGCAACAACTTCTGCTAGCCGTGGTGTTAGTGGATTTGGTTTTGACTATGGAAACATGGGCGCACCAGTTAGCTTCAA
>JBMOFB010000005.1:0-42515 GCA_049314475.1 Sediminibacterium sp. | reverse complement strand
ACATCGACTTTAATAAGGCCTATAATCCTCCTTGTGCATTTACTGAATTTGCGACCTGTCCGCTTCCGCCTCCACAAAACAGGATGAGCATTGCTATTCCTGCTGGCGAAAAAAAATATGGACAGCATTAGTCGCTCCATTAACTTTGGTGCCTAATGCAACAGTTGACACCATCCAATCCCCCTATGATTGCCGTTATCGGATTAGGATACGTGGGCTTGCCATTGGCTTTGGCATTTTCTAAGTACTATCAAGTGATAGGGTATGATATAGATTGCGAGAGGGTGGATGCGCTTAAAAGAGGTGAGGATGCTACATTAGAAACTTCCTTAGAAGAGCTTAAAGCCGCTCATAATTTAGTTCTAACCAATGAACTTACATCCATTACTGCTGCAACAATTTTTATTGTTACAGTCCCTACTCCAGTCAATGCGGATAAAACCCCAGACCTATCCTCCTTATTATTTGCCACATCCCAAATTGCTACTAAATTGAAACGTGGCGATATTGTGATTTATGAAAGTACCGTGTATCCAGGATGTACCGAAGAGGATTGCGTTCCTGTACTTGAAAAAAATTCAGGATTAAAATTTAACGTAGATTTTTATTGTGGTTATTCACCGGAAAGAATTAACCCAGGAGATAAGGTCAATACCTTAACAAAGATTAAAAAAATTACTTCAGGTTCTACACCCGAAATTGCAAAGTATATTGATCAACTCTATGCAAGTATTATTACTGCAGGCACTTATGCTGCACCCTCCATTAAAGTAGCAGAAGCGGCTAAGTCTATCGAAAATGCACAGCGAGATATTAATATTTCTTTTGTGAATGAGTTGGCATTGATTTTTGATCGGCTAGGAATAGACACGCATGAAGTCTTGGCTGCTGCGAGTACTAAATGGAATTTTTTACCATTTAAACCGGGATTAGTCGGAGGACATTGCATTGGTGTAGATCCTTACTATTTAGCTTTTAAAGCAAAGGCAGTTGGCTATGACCCAAGGGTGATTTTGTCGGGGCGCGATGTCAATGATCAAATGAGTGCTTTTATAACCAATAAAATCATTCAATTATTGGCAGATAGCGGAAAAAAAATTCAAGCTACAAAGGTCTTAGTACTAGGTGTGACATTTAAAGAAAATTGCCCTGATTTTAGAAACTCAAAAGTATTTGAAATCATTCATCAGCTTAAAGCAGCAGGGGCGCATGTAGCTGCTTTTGATCCTTATGCCAATGCCATTGAAGTATTTCAAAAACATCAGGTACAATTGATTACAGCATTCGAAAAATATGATGTTATTTTATTAGCAGTGGCGCATGATTTTTTTAAAGCATTGGATTATACTTCTCTTAAAACAAGTACGGACGCTGTGGTGTATGATACTAAAGCATGCTTAGATCGATCCATTGTCACAGCAAGATTGTAAAAAATAAAAAAAATTGTATGATAGAGTCAAAAAGATTCGGTTCTAAAAAAGCATTAGTTGATATCGATGAAACCATTTGTTTTTATTCTGATAAACGAGTATACGAATTGGCAGAGCCCAATTTTGAAAATATTGCTAAAATCAATCAGCTTTTTGATGAAGGCTGGCATATTACTTATTGGACTGGAAGAGGTGAAAGTTCAAAAAGAGATTTAAGGCCTTTGACTCTGGAGCAGTTGACAAAATGGGGCTGCAAGTTCAATGATTTAATTACTGGATATTGTCCTAATGGAGGTCCAGTAAAACCAAATTTTGATTTGGTGATTGATGATAAAGCAAAAAGGATAGAAGAATTATAAATCCTTTTGTTAATTAGTTTTTATATTCCTATTTAAGAAATCGCTGATTTCGCTATTTTTCTTTTTCTTGCAAATGGTAAATAGAATAACCAAAAATGGGTGATAGCTGCTACTTCAAAACTGATGAGGTAGAAGGGCCAATCTCCAATGATGAATGGGTTATTTGCAGTAGGGCGTGCCCTTAAAAACATATAATTTGTGTCAATGGCATAGTTGAGGATGCCCACAGATAATACCACTAATTGAGAGTACCCAAAAATAACCAACCAAGATTTTGGTCGAGGCACAAATCCGTTGTGTAAAATGATATACAACACGACCAATAATAAACCAGCATGTTCAATAAAGTAGCTATAAAAATTATAGCCCTTAATACCAATGTTGAATTCTGGAGTCAGTAAAGCATGAATGCCGCCTAATAATCCCCAGTAGTATACAAATTCGCCTAATAATTGATTCTTATTAAATAAGTAGATGATGCATAAAAAAGTACTAATACTGCATAAGTGTGCAGGAATATTTTGTTGAATAGTCCAATAGCCGTTATATAAATTATAAAATTGCTCAATGCTTAAATTAGCTATTAATAAAATAGCAATAAAAAAATCATATTGTTTGAGATTAATATTTTTGAAGTATTTAGGTACCTGAATTAGTAAGAAGATACTTGCGCTAATCCATAAAATACTTTCCCACCATAATGGAGAGAATGTGGCAAGTGTTATCGGTTTTTCAAACTGCATGCTGCAAATTACGCCAATCTGATTAAATTTGATCGACTAGGGTATTAAACTATACTGTTAGATTTTTTTTGAAGGGGTTGAATACCTTAAAAAAATAGACCACTAATATAAAATTGATTTAAATCCGATTGCTTGTGCTTGATCTATTGTTTTTTTATAGATGCAAAAAAATTATTTAAACCAACAAGAGCAAAGGCAAGTATTTATATGTGACCAACAAGCTATTTATGCCATGGGGTGTGGACAATTGGTTCAAGCACATCCTATGTGTAATGGGTATCGCATACTAACCTCCTTAGACGAAATCAACAATTTTAATATCGGCTTATCCCAAGGGCTATTGATCATTGATTGTGCCATGTTTGATTTTGAATCATCCGCTGTAAAAAATAAAATTAATACCCTTAAACAAATATTTCCATTTATTATTTTACTGAATAAGGATACCCCCGATTATATACTCTATCAGTTAATTGAACTCGAAGTAGATGTGATTGTTTCAAGAAACATGTCTAGCCTAGAGTGGAATAAGGCAGTAGAAATGGCATGTCAGCATAAGGTTTATTTTTGTCAAGATACCGCTGAAAGAGTTTTACAACTCACCCAAGTCATGGATAAAATTAATTTAATAGAACGCGTCAATGCGCTGAGTCTATATGATAAATATATTTTAATACGCATTTGCGAAGAAGCTTCTAGCAAACAGATAGCTGCAGAACTAAGGCATAGTAAACGAACCATCGAAGGTCATAGAACTAGGCTCATGCAAACCCTCCATGTAAAAAATGTGGCAGGCCTTGTTAAAATTGCTTTAATCACGAAACTCTATGAGCACTATCTTTCTAATCCAGGATGGTATGCAAGCTTTTTATTGGCCAAAACATCTTCTTTATAGTAGTGGATAGTTTTAAACTGTCCATTGATAAATCCAAATGCTTGATCCGTAAAATTTTTGCTTTCAGCAAACCTGCTTTGTCCACCAGTAATAATGGTTTTTGCATTTAGCCTTTTTCCAAATTCTACAGCTGCAACAAAACTATTTCCCGTATATCCATAACGCTTGGTGGTATTTGGATAGCGCCTACTTTCAAAAGAAGGTAGTGAGCCCCATTTAGAGGATGCTTGATTGACAGCTAAACTAAATTGATTGTCATCGAAACTAGCACTTGGAGCAACTCTTTGAAATCGATTTATAGCACCCCATTTAATTTCCCATCCACCATACCATTTTTCGAATTGATCTAAAGTGGCTTCTAATAATTTGATTTTAGTTTCAAAAGCAATCTCTTGGTCCATACGATTGTATTTTAAAACAATCTGTGTTCCTGCTTCTTCGGTGTTTGCAGGAGGAATGGTAGCACCCCATTTGCTAGCCCATTCTATTGCGATACTAGTTGCAATAGAATTAGTGTCAGCAACATGATCCCAATTCGCTAAATAGTCAATTGCTTTTTTGGTTCTTGGTGCAAGCGCTGCTGTTTTTGCTTGTTGAATAAAACGAGGTAATAAAATATCAAATGCACTTAATTTTTTATTATATCCTAAAGCAATGAGTTCATCTAAATTTATTTTATCTATTTTAGTCAATAAGGCAACAGCATTAAGTCCTCTTCCGTTTTCGCCATCTGGCGCCATATAAGCAGGATAGTTAGATGCCTTTGGACTTTGATCACCTGCTACTGTGAAAGGGGTTGCATTACAATTTTGTAACCATCCGTTTGATGGATTGATGCTTTGAACAATTTCATTTAAAGCATGCACACCCTGCCAGTTAGTTGTTTTAGTACTGCCATCCACAGGCATTGTATAGTCAAAATTTGGATTGCGCTTAGGTATAAAATTACCATGCCAATAGGCGATATTACCTGCCGCATCTGCGTACACGGTGTTATTGCTATTATTGGCTACTAGTTCCATTGCCTTTGTATAGTCTGCTAAACTTTTTGATTTCGTTCTTGTCCAACATTCTATTAAAGCATTTAAAGAACGATTGTTTTCTTGCAGGCTTAACCATTTTCCTTTCTCCATGCCCATGATTGGACCATGGATTGTAAAATAGGTATCAAATGATTTTGTCTTTAAAATACCATTGTCTAGATATTGGATCTGTATAGCACGTTGTCCAATATTCTTTTTTTCTTTTTCGTAGGTATAAAATAATTCATTTTTTATTTTTTCAGTCTGTTCTTCATACACATCCGCCACATCCGCGTAACCGCTTGTATGCATCCAACCACAGTTTTCATTAAAGCCTTGATAAATAAAGAACTGTCCCCAAGTCACCGCACCATAAGCATTCAACCCCTGCTCACTCACCATATGCATTTCTGATCTAAAATAAAAAGGTACATGTGGATTGATATACAACATCGCATTGCCTGAACGACTATGTTTTGGAGCAATTGCAAATCCATTGGATCCTCTTAGGGTCTTGTCTTCCATGTCATAGTTAGTTTGCTCAAAAATTGATTTTTGAACAGGCAGAGTGGTATTGATACTAACTGCATTTTGATTAGAATACAATTGTTGACCATAAAAAGCTTCAACATGTTTTTCGGTGATACCAGCAGATTTTGTTGGGGAGACGCTTCCGTCAGTCCACATCAAATGGTACCAGGGCTTAAACTTTTTGAGTACCACTGGTTTTACCTCAGGGTGTTTTGATAAGTAGTAGTTGATACCATCGGCATGCGCAATTAATAATGCCTTAAACCAAATTGGACTTCTTTCAAAGTCTTTCACGGCTTCTGCACTATCTTGGATGAGTTGCATCATTAAATCTTCATAAATGACTTTTGGACCTTCCATTTCGGCACGTCGCCCAAGCATTTCTAAAAAATTCTTTTCTATTTGCGGGAAATTTTCTTCGCATTGTGCATACATCAATCCAAACACCGCATCGGCATCCGTTTTCCCATAAATATGTGGGATATCCCACTCGTCACGAATGATGGTAGTTTGTTTGGCGTGTTGATTCCATCTAGCTAGTTCTGCACTCGTTGGTTTTTGAGCAAACAATACAATTCCACTCAATACCAAGCAACTTAATAAAGCAATTTTTTTCATACAATGAATTTTAATAGCCAGCCAATTTCTAATCTTCCAATTTCTTAATTATTTATCCTTTTAAACCAATCCCCAAGTTTTGATTCTTTCTAAATTAATCCTTGCACATTCAAGTGGTGCAATGCCTTGATAAGATTCTTGTTCAATAATAAAATGTTTTGTGCCTCCTATTGATTTTGCTAATAAGCTTACTGCTTTAGGATCTACCAGGCCATTGCCAAGAATGGTGCTATCATGCTGGTCATTCATTTCACCTATTGGCACTTTAATTTCATCTTTTACATGTACTGAAACAAAGCGTCCTGGATATTTTTTGATCCAATCCATCCCTCTAGCACCAATGCCAAACATATTGCCAAAATCCAATTGGTGTATCACCAGTTCTGGATCGGTTTCTTTTAAGATGATATCATAAATCAATTGACCATTCACTTTTTCTATAAATTCAAAATTGTGGTTATGGTATCCAAAGCGCATGCCTGACTCCATACACAATTCACCAGATAAATTGAATAACTCTAACTGATGCATTAATGCGTCATAAGAAGTCCTCACTTTTTCATCGATCCAAGGACTAATCACATAGTCTTGCCCAAGTGTCACCGCATCTTCGATGGTGTATTTCCAAGCATCTGTAAATGCCTTTTTGGAAGCATCCCAATGGTTTGCATTCAATGAAGTATGACCACTTGGCATTTGCATGCCTAAGTCGGACATTATTTTTTTAAATTCAATTGGACTATAGCCATACAATTTTCTGTTGACATAATTGGCGTGCTCGATATATTGATAGCCCATTTTAGACAATGCCTTTAAAGTACCTAATGGGTCTTTGAACATATTATCACGCACCGCATACAATTGAATCCCAATCTTGATGGAGGCATCAGCAATGGTATTTTTAGACCATAACACTTTTGGTGCTATGCCCATACCTAAGATGGCCATCCCTGTATTTTGGATAAATTTTCTTCTTGAATTTTGCATAAGCGTTTAGTCTTCTACCTTCGTATTTTTAGTTGGTTTTTTATCTAAGTATTCTTTACGATCTACTTTAGAATTACCTGTTACTAACTCATCTAAATTAGCGCCATTGTATAGACGACCATTTTTCATGATATACTGGATGCTATTGGTATTCTTAATATCTTCTAAAGGATTCTTATTTAAAATAATCAAGTCGGCTAATTTACCAGTAGCAATACTTCCAAGGTCTTTATCCAATCCTAAACTCTCTGCACCTAAAATCGTCGCTGTTTTTAAAGCATCTAAATTGCGCATGCCACCAGATTGCATAGCCCATAGTTCCCAATGGTAACCTAATCCTTGCAATTGACCATGGCTACCTACACCTGCAAGTCCACCTGCTTCAACAATTTGCTTCATACTCTTAGCATGTTTCTGAAACACATGCTCTTCTGGTAAGAACCAAGTAGCACGACGTCTTGACTTACTTGCTAATTCTTCGTAAGGGGTATAGTATTGCATTTTTGCATCACCATAAACATTTTCTGTTTCGTAAAAATAATTTTCTGCCCATGGTCCACCATAAGAAACCAATAAAGTTGGCGTCACTGCCATTTTTGAACTAGCAATTGTTTTCACCACATCATTGTACAATGGATAAATTGGTATAGAGTGCTCATGACCAGGATAACCATCAATCAAATTGGTCATATTCAATTTAAAATCCAAACCACCTTCTGTGGTAGGCATTAATTGTTGGTTTTTAGCAGCCTGAATCACCCACTGTCTATGCTTACGATTTCCTACTAAATACATTTTAATGTACTTGGTATTGTAATACTTACTGTATTGCGCTAAAACAGATTCTGCTTGTGCAGAGTCTTTCAAATTATAAGACCAATAACCCACACCAGGTCCAGTTGAATACACTCTTGGCCCTACCATCTTACCTGCTTCTACTAAATCACTATACGTTAAAACGTCTGTGGTTGCAGTTTGTGGATCACGTGTTGTGGTAACACCATACGCTAAATTGGCAGCATAAATCCATACTTGATTTTTATGAATGCCCCAGCTAGGCCACATATGTGAGTGGGTGTCTATAAATCCGGGCACTACAGTTTTACCTGCAAGGTTAACGCGCTTGGCGCCAGCAGGTACTTTGAGTGAACCAGATTTTCCAACTGCTTGAATTCTATTTTTTACAATTAAGATGTCTCCGTTGTTAATCACTTGATCCCCATTCATGGTGATGATTCTAGCATTGGTCAACAATACTGTAGTGGAAGGCATATCATTTTCATAATATACTTTTACCCAAGTTTCATTGGCCTTGTATTTTGGTGCTTCTTTTTTATCGTCTTTTTTAGCAATGTTCGTGCTGTCTTTTTTCGTCGTATCTTTTTTAACTGCGGCTTCTAATTTTTTTGCAGCAGCTAAACTATCATCAAAAGCATAAGCAGCATCTATATCATAAGTGAAATGTGCGGCACCTAAACTCCAATGAATGGTTTTGCCATCTGCTTGCCAGCTAGGAAATTCTCCACCAATTTCTGTTAATAATTTACTAGGGAAGGCTGCATTTTTAGCATCTGCAACAGAGATAGAAACTGATTTACCAGATTTTGGAATGGTTACAAAATAGATATTGTTGTTCACTTGTGCAATCGCAGCAGATCCTTTTGGAGATAATAAAATATTATTCGCATTAGAAGGTGGATTATTTTCTTTTGCAGCATCATCTTCTTCCATAATTTCTGGAATGATACATGGGTCTGCCAATGGCTTACCGCGATGCTCAGGAATGCTACCAAAAGTTGTAATACCAGAAATTTTTGCAATTTCTTTCTCATCCCCACCATCCCACTGGATTGAAATCAATCTACCACGATTGTTTAAATAAATACGACCATCATTCATTGCAAAATGTGGATTGTATCTTCCATTTGCTTTATCAATAATGATTTCGTTTCCTGTTGTTAAATCAATCCATGCCAACTCGTCTTCTGCATCATCATAACTAGGTTCAATCGCATCCTTGAATTTTTGAGCATTGGTTTTATTATAAATTAATTTTTTACCAGTTGGGTCAATCGCAAGTCCTTGGTACAAAGCATTTTCTTTTGTGATCGTTTTTTCTGTATTATTATTTAAATCAATAAAACGAATATTGCCACCATCAGGACTCCAAGTGGTAAAATAAATTCCATTGCCGTCAAGATTCCAAACTGGTTGTGCTTCGGTGAAATCATTTTTTGTCAAACGCTTTGGTGTGCCGTTTGGATAGTCCATCACATACAATCTATTCAACACTGTAAATGCCAACTGCTTTCCATTTGGAGAAGGTACCGCGTCTCTTATTTGTGTTGCCATTGTTGCAGCTGTATCCTTGATAGGATATTTAAACAATACTTCTGGTCCCATTTCAATTTTTGCATCCACTGTATATGGAATCGAAGTTTGTGCAGCAGACTCAATATCAATCTTATTTATTTTACCTCCGTAAGATGCTAATAAATATTTACTATCTGGCGTAAAACTCATAGCAGGCAAGACACCCATTACAGCAATAGATTCTTGATCATCTCTTTGCACAGGATAGGCTAACCAAGCTTCCTCGCCTGTTGCTAAATTTCTTTTAACCAATCCAGTTTTATCTTCGTAACGAGATCCATAGACCAACCATTTTCCATCTTTAGATAATACAGGTGTAAACGCAGATCCATATCTAGATGCAATGGTTCTGGTGGTTCCCTTTTCTCTATCATACACACCAATACTATATTGTGGTAGCATGGCATTGTAGTTCCACGCACCATTGCGCGCACTATAATAAATGTAACGACCATCTGCACTTACGGCTGGGTCAATTGTTTTTAAAGTAGCAGGTGCATCAATCAAATTCGTTCCCGCACCACCATTTTTATGCATCAAATACAATTTAGTATTACGACGCCCTTTTGTGTACACGATATAATTTCCGTCTGGTGTATACACAGCACCTGGATAATTATTATTTTGTTCTTCAGTTAATGCAAGTGTATCTTTTTTCTCTAAATCGATATACCATATATTTTCTGCACCAGAGCGGTCAGATAAAAATAAAATGCGCTTCCCATCTGGACTAAAACTTGGATGGTTATCGTACGCCATTCCTTTAGTGATAGCAGTTGCTTTTCCGCCTTCCATTGGGATGCTATAAATATCACCCATCAAATCAAATAAAATAGTTTTGCCATCTGGACTAACAGCAACCGAAGTCCAAGTACCTTCGTTGGTTGTAAAGTCAATTGACCTAGTTGCTTTTAATGGCAATCCTTTGAATTGACTAAAACTAGTGCTGTCTTTTTTTGGAGTTTTCTTATCCTGCGCTTGTGAACTGATTAAACCAAGTCCCAAGAATAGAGTCAAAGCAATTATTCTCATAATGTTTATTTTTTGAAAGTTACATCAATCCAATAGTACTCGAAAAAAAATGAAACAACTGAAGATCGCCGTTCATCAAATATTTGAATAATTTTAACTAAAAACTTAGGTAGAAATTGATCATCCTGACCTAAGAAATCGTATCTTTGTATTATGAATAAACACAAGTTGGTGCAATTTATTTTCATAAATTGCTTATTATTAATGAGTTATGTTGGATTTGCGCAAAATTTCACCATTCAAGGAACTTTAAAGGATAGTATTGCTAATAGAGCCCTTAATTCCGCCACAGTATCTTTGGTCTATGCCAATGACTCTTCTTTGGTTAGTTTTTCAAGATCAAATGAGGCTGGGGTCTTTAATTTCAAAAATGTGGCACCTGCAAACTATTTGATTTCTATTTCTTATGTTGGTTATGTCCCAAAATGGGTACCTGTAATCACTGGAACAGAAAAAACTGTGGAGATGGGTGTGATTTATATGAACGATGTGAATACAATGTCTACAGTGACAGTGAATGCCCGCAGACCGCCTGTTGTAATTAATGGAGATTCGGTGGAGTTCAATTCAGAAAATTTTAAGACTGCACCCAATGCGGTGGTGGAAGATTTATTAAAAAAGATGCCCGGAATGGAAGTAGATAAATCTGGGGGTATTACTGTTAATGGAAAAAAAGTGACCAAGGTTTTTGTGAATGGAAAAGAATTTTTTACAGGTGATCCGGTGATGGCTACTAAAAATTTACCTGCAGATGCGGTTGATAAAATTCAGGTATACGATCGTAAGTCTGACCAAGCCATGTTCACTGGCATTGATGATGGCTCGGAGGAAACAGCAATTAATTTAAAATTAAAAAAAGACCGTAACAAATCCACTTTTGGTAAATTAAGTGGGGGTGCTGGTACACCAAGTGTATTTGATGCACAAGGCAATGTGAATATGATTAATAACGAAGAACAATTTTCTACCATTGGCGGTGCGAATAATACCAACAGACAAAATTTTTCGGGCCGAAACATTGTTAATTTTTCGGGAGGTGGTGGAGGTAGGCCAGGTGCAGGTGCAGGTATCACCGTCAATTTTGGAGGTGGTTCTGGCGAAACAGACGCCAATGCACAAGGGATTGCAGAGACCTATTCGATAGGAGGTAATTATTCAAATTTATTCAATAATAAAAAAACCGAATTCAATGCCAATCTTTCTATTAGTGATGTAGAAAGAAATAATATTAGTAGCTCTTTTACACAAAACCTTACACCAGGCAATGCATTCAATAGAATTTCTAATTCCAATTCAATAGCAGGAAACAAACAACAAAATTTTGGAAGCACGATTGATCATAAAGTAACTGATAATTTTTCATTTAGGTTTACACCAAGCTTAGGCTTGCAACAAACTACTAATTATAGCGAAGACTCTACACAAACCTATTTAACCAATGGGAACTTGCTAAATAGCAATACTACAATTGCATCCAGCGCTTCTGATGCAGTCAACGCAGCAAGTACTTTATTATTAAGAAAAAAGTTTGCTAAAAAAGGACGTACTATCTCCTCTACAATTACACAAAGTTTTAATCGCTCTACTTCAACAGGGAATCAGTTCACAGAACAATTATCTTATATCAATAATAAGCTAACGAATGATTCAATATTAGATCAACAAAATACCCGTAGAGGAGAGAATTCAAGTTATTCTGCTAATATAATATACACAGAACCTTTGGGTAAAAAATCATTATTAGAGTTCAATACTTATTTAAGTAAAAGTATAGGATCTTCAAGCAGAAAAATTTATGACTATAGCACTTTGACCGATGGATATGGAGTTTTAAATACACGTTTAACCAATGAGTTTAATAGTGAGTATACTTATTCTGGTGGAGGGATGAGCTATAGATCTAATCAAAAGAAATATAATTTTTCTACAGGTTTCTCTTTACAAAAAGCTGTGCTAGATGGAGAGAATATTAGTGCAAAAACAAAAATTAGTCAAAGCTTTCAAGACATCTTACCTAATGCAACTTTCAGGTATAATTTCTCTCAAACAAAAAATTTAAATGTAGACTATCGTACATCTACGAATCAACCCTCAATTACGCAATTGCAGCCTGTATTGGATCAAAGTAATATCAACAGACAATCCATAGGTAATCCTGATTTGAAAAGAAGCTATGTGCATAATTTAAATATTCGTTTTTTCAGTTCTAAAATATTAGCAGGCAAAAGCTTTTTCTCTACTTTAAATGCCTCTACCACCAATAACTCTATTGTTAATTACGATAGCGTTTTACCTAATAGAACCATTCTTACAAAGCCAGTCAATGTAGATGGGGCTTATAGGATCAATGGTTCTTTGAATTATGGATTTGGTATCAAAAAATTAAAATCAAGACTGAGCTTTGGATTAAATGCAGGCTTGAATAATAATATCTCTTATGCGAATGGTTTATTAAATACCATCGTGACAAAATCTACTGGTCCTAGTATGTCGTATACCTATATTGTAGACGATGTCATTGACATCAATTTGACGGCACGTTATTCCTTTAGCAATACCAATAATGCAGTAAATCCAACATTGAACACCAACTTTTTGACAAAAGTCTTTGGTGCAGACATGACCAATTACTTGCCTTTTAATATCGTATTGAATCAATCCTTCAACTATGCTATTAACACAGGTCGTGCAGAGGGATTTAATACAGCAATCCCAATTTGGAATGCAAGCTTTTCTAAATTCTTTATGAAAAACAAAAGAGCAGAAATAAAGATGAGCGCCTTTGACTTATTGAATAAAAATATTGGTATCAACAGAAACGTATCTCAAAATCAGATTGTAGATAGATCTTATAATGTAATTAGTCAATATTTTTTATTGAGCTTTACGTATAGTTTACAAAAATCTGGTTTAGGCGGTGGCGCAAGAGCAGGAGGCATGATGATTAGAATGTAAAATAGAAAACTGAAATTAAAGTGTTTATCTTTGATTAATCATTTTCGATACAATAATAATTATAAAGAAATAAAAATAGCTTTTATGAAAAAAATACAATTAGTGCTTGGTTTGTTGCTTGCATTAACAAGCTTAACAACAGTTGCTACTGCACAAATGAAGGAGGGAAAAATTAGTTATGAGCGTAAAATAAATATGCACCGTAACCTACCTGATCCTCAAATGAAGTCAATGGTGCCAGAGTTTAGAACAGACAAATTTGAATTGATTTTTAATGAGAATGTAAGCTTATTTAGATCAGTAGTGGATGATGAAGCGCCCGATCCGTTTGCCAATGCCGGAGGTGGAGGCGGAGGCGGTATGCGTATGAGCTTTAGAATGCCAACTGCAAATACCTATACTGATATAGCAAAACAAATGCAATATGAAGAGCGTGCTTTTTTTGAAAAAGAATTTTTAATTATCGATTCTTTAAAGCAATACAAGTGGAAATTATCGGAGGAAACTAAAACCATTGCGAAGCAATTATGCAAGAAAGCTACAACGATGATTACGGCACCTCAAATTCGTATGCGTGTTAGTATGGGAAGAGGTGGTGAAAACAATACTGACACGACTTCGAATACACCAAGGGCACCCAAAGAAACTGAATTAGTGGTTTGGTATGCCGAGAATATCCCAGTGTCTTTTGGTCCAGATAATTATAGTGGATTGCCAGGTGTGATTATGGAGATAGATCAAGACAATGGCGCTACAGTTACCACTGCTGTAGAAGTGAGTGCGAAGTATCCAAAAAAGGAATTGGTTGCACCAACAAAGGGTGATAAAATGAATAGAGCGCAGTTCCAAGAAAATATGCAAAAACTCATGCAGGATATGCAAAGAGGTGGAGGCGGCGGAAGGGGCGTAATGAATATTCGCGTAGGAGGGGGTAATTAATCTCTATTTAATCATCTCATTGATCAATTATCCTTCGAGATAGATTTTAAAAAGGGGACGCAACCGCGTCCCCTTTTTTTATGGTATCAAATTCCATCTCCAGCCAATTGCTATCGTTCTGTTATCCCCTAAATAATATGCATAGGCATTGTTACCTCGCACACTAAAGTTTTTAGTCGCCATGCTAGCATAAAATTGATCCGTTAGGTTTAAACATTGCAACCAGAATTCATGTTTTTTTATGCTGTAATTTACTCGAAGGTTCAACACATCAAAACCAGGGTAGCGAGTAGCGTTGATCTCGTCCATAAAATAACCAGACTGGTGTTGCCATTCTAAGGATGAACTTAAAGCACTATTCCATTGACTTAATAAAGTTAGGTTGCTAAAAAAACGAGGTGCAGCTACCATTTCTTTATTGCTTACATCAGTCCCTTTTAAAATGGTATTGACGTATAGGTGCCTTGCATTGCTACCATTGAAATTGAGCTGAAACAATTTGCTAAAATTATATTTCAATTGGTATTCTATCCCATAGTGTTTTGTTTGACCTGTATTTTGATTTAGGTTAACACCATCTGCTTGTCGGACAGATATAATTTCGTTGCGGCCATTCAATTGGTATAAGGACCATTCTATATAACCATTGGGTATGCTTATCCAAGATCCAATTTCATAATTCGAAAAACTTTGTGGTAATAAATATGGAACACGAATGGCATTGTAAATTTCGGTGATTTGAGGAGGCACAAAACCTTCGCTATAATTTAAATACCCTCCCCAGTTTAATTGATTGTAGGTTAAACCAATTTTTGGCGCCCAGTTGGTGAACAAGTTATTTGCAGATGGTGTTCCAGTAGTTAATTTATTTTTAAACTGGTAATCAAATTGGTCATACCTCAATGTGGCATTGACAAGTAGGCGATTGGTAATTGGTTGAATCCAATTGATATAGACTGCTTTGTTATAAATGGTTGTTTGATAGTTGGTAATCAAGCTGTCAATGGCAGGTCTGGTGTACTTAGTAAATTTATTGAGCGCGGTGTCTTTAAAAATATCAATATAGTTGGCTACTAAGCTTTGTTGAGTTGCATCCATATAGCCACCTATCAAAATTTTAGATTTTAATTTTTTCAAATTAATCTGATGCTGTAAATCAAAAACATAAGCATCAAAACGATTTGAATTAATCTGACCCCTAAACTTAGTTGGATTGGGGCTTGAAGCAATGAGGTAAGCTGGATTTTGACCCATGGTATTCCCACGGTATAATAAGTTCAATGTTGTTTTTTGAGTTGCACTCCATTCATAAGATAAGTTTTGTCTAATCCGAATCAAGTCCAATTTTCTATACGTAAAGCTTTGCTGCGTTGAATAATTTCTTGCCTGAAATTTTAAGCTATCCACTGTGCCAGTCATTTGACCATCATATTGAATGTATTGCAGCTGCTGGTATCCTGTCCATTTTTTTTTAAAAGTAAAATCTCTTTTTAGGCTCAACGCAGTCTTGGTATAATCACTATATTCAAGAAGTCCATTTTTTTGCCCTATCTGACTCAAGTAGACCCCCCAGCCAGATTTTTTTCCAGCTTTGTTCCATGCTAAATCAGTTTTTAAAAGTCCGTTGTTGTTCACATGATTACTGATTGATAAATGATTTTTGATGGGTCTTGGGGCATGTATAAAATTCACCACCCCTCCAATGGCTTCTGCACCATACAGTGCCGATGCAGGCCCCTTGATCACCTCGATTTGTTGAATGGCCGCCGTATTGATTTCGATGAGGGCATTGTTACTAAATAAACCGCTAGTTCTAATTGGCAGGCCATCTTCTAAGTAGAGGTATAAGCCTTTTAAAGAAACAGGTTGTCTGATAGACATCATATGTTGTTCGTTCCCAATGGTGGGCATAAAGACGCCACTCACTTTATTCAATAAAAAATCGAGCCTTACTGCTTTGGCTTCTTGAATTTGCTTTTGACTCAATACACTAATAGCGATTGGGGATTCAATTCTTTTTTCCTTTGATTTATTGGCAGTTACAATCACCGTTTGCAAACTACTATCAGATAAGTTGAATGATTTAACTTGGCTCGAGGCTAGAAGCGGCGCTGAAAGTGATAAAAAAAGAAAAAATTTAAAATCAATTTGCATAGTTGCAAATTTAGTAGTTAATTTATTCAAGATTCAATATCGCATAAAGTATTATCTATTTTAAATAAACCATTTATGAAACGAACCATATTGCTTATAACGCTACTCTTTGTAGCATTCATCTCCGAAGCTCAAGTATTGTCTGTTCAAAAACAAGCGCAAACAATCAATGAAGTATTGACAGACAGAATAGATAATTTATTACCTAAGTTAATGGATGAAGCCAACATAGATTGCTGGCTCATTATTTCTAGAGAATACAACGAGGATCCCATCTTAAAAACCTTTTTACCCGCAGAATGGCTTTCTGCAAGAAGGACAACCATGTTGTTATTTTATAGAGATAAAAAAAATAATACTTTAAAAAGTTATGCTATAGCAAGGTACCAGGTTGGCAAACGTATTCAAGCAGCATGGAATCCAGAGCAAGAACCTAATCAATGGTTGGCACTTTCTAAATTGATTGATAGTTTAAATCCCAATAAAATTGGTTTAAATAATTCCATGAATTATGGGCATGCGGATGGATTGCATGTGACAGAGTTCAACGAACTTAAAAAAGTATTGGCTCCAAGTCTATATAAAAAAATAGTATCTGCCGAAAAGCTTGGCGTTGCATGGCTAGAAACTAGAACAGAAAAAGAAATGGCCTTGTATCCAACCCTACTTGCAATCACTCACCAAATCATCAAGGAAGGGTTTAGCAATCAAGTAATTCAACCTAATCAAACAAGCACCAATGATTTGGTTTGGTGGTTTCGACAAAAAGTAAGCGATCTTGGATTGTCCACTTGGTTTCATCCTTCTATAGAAATTCAAAGAAGGGTGACCAATGAAAAGGATGCTATCATTCGCCGTGGTGATTTATTGCATGTTGATTTTGGAATCAGTTATTTAAGACTGAATTCGGATGTGCAAGAACATGCATATTTATTATTACCAAACGAAACTGCAGCACCTGCAGAATTAGTAGCAGCCTTTAGTAAGACCAACAGACTACAAGATATTTTAACTTCCACTTTTAAAACAGGCAGAACGGGGAATGAAATTTTAGCTAGTTCTATTCAACAAGCAAAAGTAGAAGGTATACAACCAAGTATCTATACCCATCCAATTGGATTTCATGGGCATGCTGCAGGCACCACAATAGGCATGTGGGATATGCAACAAGGGGTTCCAGGCTCGGGTGATTATGCAATGCGACAAAATACTTGTTACTCGATTGAACTCAATGCCATGCATCAGCTTAAAGGATGGGATAAACCAGTAAAAATAGCATTAGAACAAAATGGCTGCTATAATGGATCAGGTTTTGAGTACCTTGACGGTCGTCAAAAATTATTACATCTTATCCAATAAAAAAAGGCGCTACTTAAGTAGCGCCTTTTTAATATCAATCCTTTATCTCCTATTCGATTTTTATCTTATCCCAAAAAGAATTTTACAATGAAATAAGTGATTGCAGCAAGTACAGAACTTACTGGGATGGTTAATATCCATGCCCAAAGTAAATTGGTCGTCACTCCCCATCTTACTGCACTTAATCTTTTTGTTGCTCCAACACCAATGATAGATCCTGTGATAGTATGTGTGGTAGAAACAGGGATACCCATCTGACCAGTAAAGAATAAAGTAAATGCACCAGCAGTTTCTGCAGCAACGCCTTCTAGTGGTGTTACTTTAGTGATCTTAGAACCCATTGTTTTAACAATTTTCCATCCACCACTCATCGTACCCATACCAATTGACAAATAACAAGCTACTGGAACCCAACCTGGAAGGGATGCAAAATCTTGTATGGATCCACTAGCAATTAAAGCCGCTCCAATAATACCCATTACTTTTTGCGCATCATTACCACCATGACCAATACTAAATGCAGCAGAACTAAATAACTGTAATTTTTTGAACATATTACCTACTGATAGTGCTGTAGGTGTTTTGATTTTCTCAACATATAAATAAATCAATATAAAAATTAGTGCAGCACCAAAAATACCATTTACAATCATGGTGTTGTCTGCTTTATCAATCTCATCAGAAAAAACTTTTTCGATATTGAATTTAGCCAATTTCGCTTTTACTTTATCGATATTTTTTGGCTGAATAGGATAAATCTGATTGATAAGCGCAACTGTAGAATCAGCATCGATAGTGCCTGCTAAAAATAATTTTACTGGTGCTTTGTATTCTTCCGTAATAATTTTTGCCTTGTCATACTCTTTTTTTGCAGAATCATTTTCTGGTGCCTTAGCCTCTAAAACTAAATAATCATTAGCGTTTCTAACTTCATCTTTTAATTTACTTACAGCAACCTGATCCAACCAACCATTTGATTTGGCCACTTTAGCAATTGAGTCCGCACTTGTATTATCAAAATTTTCGATCAATGGATGTACTAAATTAAAACTTGCAGTTGCTTTTGATAATTTTTCTTCTGTTAGCTGTAATTTTTTTAAAAAAACCGTATCCCCTTCTCCATATCTTGCATTGTCTTGTATATCAGACTTCAATGCAGCTACTTCAGTTTTATATTTATCAATGCCATAAAACTTTTGCGCATTTTCATTCATTTTACTATTCTCAAAATAGTCAAACAAAAAAGCAGTCAACAAAGTAGTGACTACAATGATGGCTATACGGTACCAAATATTACGCATGATTGTAACAACCGTGATGAACATAGAGGTTACAATACCAATCAATGGCGCCAAAAAGATAAATAGGATGGTTTTAATAATGGTATCAGCATCTACAATCTTTGCCCAAGAAAAGTTGATTCCTTTTACCGAAAGCGCATGCGCGATGGCTGCTCCAGCAAATCCGCCAATTAAAGTGTGAGAAGAGGAAGAAGGAATACCATACCACCAAGTTAGTAAGTTCCAAAAAATTGCGGCTAATAATCCTGAAAATATCACTGGTAAAGTAATGAACTCTTTATAAACTGTTTTGCTGATGGAGTTTGCAACCGCATGGTCTTTAAAAATCCAGAATGCCACCGTATTGAACAAAGCTGCCCAAAGTACTGCCTGAAAAGGGGTCAATACTTTTGTAGATACAACCGTAGCTATCGAGTTGGCAGCATCATGAAAACCATTGATATAATCAAATATTAGCGCAAGCGCTATGATAATTATTAGTAATGTCATTGTAAATTAAATTAAGCGTACTTGATGATAATAGACTCAACCACATTAGCGACATCTTCGATTTTGTCGGTTGCAATTTCAAGTACTTGATAGATCTCTCTTTTTTTAATTACTTCTTTAAAATCATTCTCTTGTTCAAATAATTTTTCAATGCTCATATCAAAAATGTCATCTGCCTGATTTTCAATACTATTGATTTTAATCATTGCATCTGTCATCTCCTTTACATTTTTCATATTACGTAAACCTAACACGACTTTCTTGGTCTCTTGGGTACCTTGTAAAACCAATTCTGCTAGTTTATGAATACCAGTGTCGTTCGGGTTTACTTTGTAGAAATTGATTTTTTTAGCAGAGGCATAAATGTAATCTGCGATGTCATCTAAAGAGGTTGCTAGGTAGTGAATGTCTTCTCTATCAAACGGGGTGATGAAATTTCTGCCTAATTCAGTAAAGATACTATGCGTTAAATCATCGTTTTTGTGTTCTAAATTTTCTAATTGGGCTAAAATATTGGCTCTTACATCCACATCTGGTTCGTTCACCATTTCCTTTAATTTGATACCCATTTCGTTTACGTGCTCGGCAACTTCTTCAAAAAGTTGAAAGAAAACCCTGTCTTTTGGTAAGAAAATCTTCATGATTGAGTTAAAATCCATAAAATAAAATTTGATAATGTGTGTGTCTGTAAATTTCCTTCAAAATCAGCTAATCAAGGACATGCTTATATTACGAAATTGTTAACAAAGCTAGTGGTGAAATAGCTGAAACTACATGTATAAATCCATCCTAAGTGTTGAGAATCAATATTATTTTGACTTAAATAAAAAAGGGGAGCTGGTTACCCGGCTCCCCTGTAAAATCCATAGCTTTCCCCCAAAAGCTGAGGCGAAAATCTAGATTAAATAATAAATTTTAAAGTTATATGTGAATAATTGGGTAAGGTAATAGGTTATTTCTTATATTTATATAGAAATTTTCCATATACATTAAGTAAGTTTCCTATTAATAATTTGAATTACAATGCGTTATATAAATATCAAATTTATTGCTTTTTTAGTCTTTTTATTACCATTTAGCTCAATTCCTGCTCAATTTGTCCCTTGCGAAAGATCATATACTGTGTTTTATAACCCATTATTACAAAAAATAAAGGGTTTGGCCGACTTCAATGGCAATATCTTTTTAGGTGGAGATTCAAAAATCCTGCCGCTTACAAATACCTCATTTGCACCCAATGGACAAGAATTGATCAAGCATAATGGCAAAATGTATATTTTTTTAGCTCAAACTGGGTTTATTTTTCAGATGTCTGAGCCTCAAGGGGATAGTGTGGTTTTCCAAAAAATAGACAATACACTTAATATTAACTACAATATAAATTGTACTAATTTCATTTATAAGGACGAAATCTACAATTACGGGGGCTATGGATTTTGGAATAAAACAGGCCATTTTAGAAAATACAATACAACAGATAAGGAATGGGATATCCAGCCAACCAATATGGAAATTTTTACTGCGGATGGCTATGATTGGTTCTCACCTAATGAAGGTCGGTTGTATGTGCCTTTTCAAAAAATGGAACATAAAGCGGTTAAAGACCCAAAATTCAAGAATGGCGGATTTGATTATTCAAGTTACTATTTAGATATCCAAACAGCTGACTGGGTTAAAATAGGACAACTCTCCAATGAATTAATCAAGTTGTTAAATCAAAGGAGCAATTATGGTAATATAACGCATGACAAAGGACGATTTTTCATGATCATTGACGACGTATACTTGTTTGATTATATAGAAAACAAGGTCTACAAGTCTAAAAGGGCAGATTTAAATCAATTTTTTATTCGTAATTATGGCGACTTGACTTTGTTTTATTATAAAGGAACCTATTATAAATATCAATCAGGGACTCAAAGTTTTGTAACCTGGGATATCAACATGAAAGATTTCCAATTAATGGATTTTCCAATTTGGGGGAAGGATTATACCAATTTAATGGTTGGATTGGCTATACTTTTTATTGTCATACTGCTTGTATTGGCAGTGTGGTTATTCAATCAAAATGTAAAAAAGAAAATTGCGAGTGCACAGCTAAAGGTATTGAAAACCAAAACAATGAACCAGGCATTTACTGAAACCGAAATTAGCTTGATTCAATTGTTACTAAAAGCAAACAGCGCCAAACAAAATGTAGAAATTTCGGATATCAATCATATACTGGGCATTAAAGACAAAAATATTGGCTTACAGAAAAAAGTACGTAGCGATGTCATTAATGCCATCAACGATAAATATGTATTCATCACCCAAGGCGAGATTAATTTAATTGGCAGCGTCAGAAAAGAAGATGATAAAAGATTCTTCGAATACTTTATTGCACCTACTGAAGTAAAGACTGTTCAAAAAATGATCGAAAAAAATTAGCTTTTAGGTCCTGCATCAATAATAGCATCCGCAGCACCAGATTCAAATTTTTTAAAATTATTTTGAAAAAGATTTGCTAAACTAATACGAGCTGCTTCGTATGCCGACTTGTCCGTCCAGGTATTTTCTGGTTGTAAAATAGTTGCATCAACGCCAGGTATTTGTTTAGGCACTTTAAAATTAAAAACAGGAAAGTCTTCGTAACCAGCTTGATCAATGGTGTTGTCTAAAACTGCTTTTATCATTTTTCTGGTATTAGGTAAAGACATTCTTTCACCTACACCATATGCGCCACCAGACCAGCCCGTATTTATAAGCCATACTTGACAATGGTTTAATTCAATTTTTTCGCCTAATAATTTTGCATAGACACCAGGGTGAAGCGGCATAAATGGTGCACCAAAACAACAGCTAAATGTAGCTTTCGGAGACTTAATACCCTCTTCGGTCCCAGCAATTTTTGCCGTGTAGCCACTCATGAATTGATACATTGCTTGAGCAGCATTTAATTTACTAATTGGTGGAAGTACACCATAGGCATCACAGGTTAGAAAGAAAATATTTTTAGGTGCTGTTGCGACAGAAGGTGTAACAATATTATGAATATGCTCAATTGGATAACTTACTCTTGTATTTTCTGTAATACTTGCATTGTCATAATCCACCTTATTAGTGCCTTCAAAAAATACAAGGTTTTCTAATAAAGCGCCAAATTTAATAGCATTAAAAATATCAGGCTCATTGATTGGACTTAAGTTAATTGTTTTAGCATAACATCCACCTTCGAAATTAAAGACTGAATCATTGGTCCAGCCATGTTCATCGTCTCCAATTAATTTTCTGTTAGGGTCTGCACTTAAAGTTGTTTTTCCTGTACCACTTAAACCAAAAAATAAAGCAACATCACCAGACATTCCAACATTGGCACTACAGTGCATGCTTAATACATTATTAAAATGGGGCAAAATAAAATTCAGTACTGTGAAAATACCTTTTTTAATTTCGCCTGTATAGGCTGAACCTCCAATTAAAATTGTTTTTTCAGTAAAAGAAATAATAGAAAAATTTTCTGAAAGCGTCCCGTCTACTGCTGGATCTGCTTTAAAATTTGGAGCATGAATAATTTGCCATGCTGGAACAAAATCGGCAAGTTGATCTGCCGAAGGTCGAATGAACATATTATGTGCAAATAGTGCACCCCATGGAAGTTCTGTATAAAGCCTTAACGGAAGTTGGTAGTTACTTTCTGCACAAGCAAAAGCATCTTTTACCCAAACTTCTTTTTGCGTTTCTAAATACGCAATCATTTTTTTGTAAAGCGGTTCAAAATATTTTGATTCTATTGCGTGATTGAATCCACCCCAATCCACTACATTTTCGGTAATAGCATCTTTAACAATAAATTTATTTTCTGGACTACGACCTGTGAATTTTCCCGTACTCACCCAAAGTGCTCCGTTGTCAACTATTTTTCCTAAACCATGTGAAGTAGTTTGCTCGTATAATGCATCAACGGTTGTTTGATAATGAATGCTAGGTGCAGTAAGTAGGTTTTCTTTCATTTCGGTTTTGTTTAAAAAATAGCGTATAGCAATTTCGGACAAAATCAACAAAAAAACTAATGTATGCTAGCTTTTTTTTGAAATGTCATATGAATGTAAAAAATACAAGCAATCAGCGCAATTAAAGCTTGCCTGTATCTTATATAAAATATAGATGTTTGACCTTTGCGTTCTGAATGAAAAAAATACGCTTTCTTATACTATTTATAGCCCTTTTACAAGGGGCCAACTTATCTGCACAGTCGCGTTTTGCAAAAGACACGTTGGAATCAAATGGGGATAGTGTTGTAGTTACAGCAACAAGAACAGAACGTAAATTAAACAATCTAACAGTACCAGTTACTATTATCAACGCAAAAACGATTCAGCAAAATGGTGCTATTCGTTTGACAGATATCTTAAAAGAACAAACAGGCATTAACTTAACGAGTGGTTTTGGAGCAGGCATTCAGTTACAAGGTTTAAATCCAGACTACACGATCATCTTAATTAATGGTGAACCATTGGTTGGACGAACTGCAGGTGTGTTGGATTTAAATAGAATTGCTTTAGGAAATATCAAGAAAATTGAAATTGTAAAAGGGCCTTCCTCTAGTCTTTATGGTAGCGAGGCAATGGCAGGCGTAATCAATATTATCACTGACGCAACAATGGGTGCGCCGTTGACAGTGGGACTTAGATATGGCACATACAATACTTTGGATGCCAATCTTGAAACAAAATTACAAACCAAAAATTTTCAATACCAAGGATTTATCAATAGTTATAACACCGATGGATACAGTATACGACCAAATAGCAATAGTCGCGTTACAACGCCTATAGATCGTTATTCAACAACCCAGCAAATTAAATGGGATATTTCAAGTAAAACAAATCTTGTATTGAATACACGTTTTACAAATGAACAAATTCAAAATGAAATTGCAGTAGCCAATAATGGCGTAACTATTTATTCAATAGGTAAAGAAAAAATTAAAGATGTAAACGCATCTGCTACTTTAAATCATCGTTTTTCTAAAACTTTAAAAACCAGTTTAAGAACATATACGACAACTTACGATGCGGTTCAAAATTTATTAACCATTAACGGACTACCATATAGGGATGTGTTGAATCATAATTTTAAACGCATCGAAAATCAAACCGATTGGGATGTAAGTAAAAATATGCAAGCAGTGTTTGGTGTTGGTGCAGTATGGGAAGGTGTAAAAAGTAGTCGTTACGATAGTGAAAAAGTAAGGAAGCAAAACGATATACAGTATGCATTTACGCAATGGGAATGGAAGCCATCGGAGCAATTTACTTTGATAGGAGGCGTAAGATTTGATCAAAATACACAGTTTGCTTCTGCCTACAGCCCAAAACTATCTATGTTGTATAAGTTGAATCCTCAACATCAATTTAGATTGAGTGTTGGACAGGGTTTTAAAGCACCAGATTTTAGACAATTATTTTTAGACTTTACCAATGCAGCTGCTGGAAGCTATAGTGTATTTGGATCTGCGCAAGCACAACAAGTGATTGCTAAATTAGATGCATTAGGACAGATTGGAAATTTATTCCCCAATTATTATTTATTAAAAGCACTTAAACCAGAATATTCAAACGGTATGCACTTTACTTGGGATTGGAAAATCAATTCGCGTTCAGCATTATCCCTTCAGTTATTCAGAAATGACATTAAGAATTTAATTGAATCACAACAAGTAGGTACTTATATCTCGGGTGCTCAAATTTATAGTTATTTAAATATTGGACGCGCCTTTACGACTGGTTTTGAAATAGAGGGACAACATAGGTTCAACTCCAATTGGTCAGTGAACGGAGGGTATCAGTTTTTGCTTACTGGAGATAAAGACCAGATTGCAGAAATTAAATCTGGTACAGTCTATACCAAGAATAGTCAAGGCTATAGTAGACTCATGAAACTGAATGAGTATGTTGGTTTACCCAATACAAGCAAGCATAAATTACAAGTAAAACTAAATTATAATTCCCCCAAGGGTTATTACTTGAATGTAAGAGCCATTTACAGAAGCAAGTGGGCTGTGAACAATAATAACGGCAACGAAGTTTTTGACGATGGTGATGTATTTGCTAGTGGCTATGTTGCCATCAACAGTGCTGCTGGTAAATCATTCAAGAATGGTATAAGTGTTCTGGCAGGTGTAGACAATATGTCCAATTATATAGACGCCACAAATCTGCCTAATTTACCTGGAAGAACATTTTACACCAGTATTAAATATCAATTGCAAAAAAACAAATAAAAAAAAACAAATAAAAAAAATAAAAATCAATAATACATGAAAAAAAATCTAACAAAAATTGCTTTATTCTTAAGTTTAGGACTTGCTTTGGTTGCTTGCAGAAAAGACGAAGAAACAATTGTTGTGCCATTGAGTGCCATCACAGTGAAAGACCTTGCAGCAGATACTGTAACAGGTTTAGGTATTGATGGAAGACCTCAAAGTGCAGGTACGACTACTTATTACAGTTTGGTAGACAATAAGGTAATTGCTTCAACAGAGGTCGCTTCTACTAAATGGGATATTGCTTTTTCTTCTACTAGAATTTTAGTGAACAGCGGTACAAGCGGACCGGGATTGGGCGGTGCATTTGTTTTTAAAGGATTATTTGATGATTTAAAAACAATTCCTGCAGACTCAAGCTTTGCAACTGATAACTCTAATGCAGCTTCTTTTGCCATTCCATTGGGAAGCGGTAGAGCTTGGTATACTTATGATGGGTTAACTACATTAGTGAGTCCAATTGCAGGTCGTGTTTTAGTGATCAGAACTGCTACAGGTAAATTTGCAAAAATTGAAATCTTAAATTATTATAAAGGTGGTGTAACCTTACCAGCTACTGCATCTGTGAATGATAAATTATTCAAGCAACGTTACTACACATTTAGATATATTTATCAAGCAAACGGCTCTAAGACATTTTAGCCTTAAAGCTCCAAGTGATTAAAAACTCCGCAACGGTCTCGTTCGCGGAGTTTTTTCCTTTAGACATGCATACAATCGATTTGCCTTCTCCAGTAGCTATAGATTCATTGATAGCTGCTTGAATTGCTGCACCATCCTCACAAGTAAATAATATCACGCCAGTTGCTTTTTTAATAAAATTCACTTCCATCTTCACCACTAGCATACTAATTTTTGGATGGCGTTTGTAGACCTGTCCAAATGCCAACATACCCGAACACATTTCTGCCGCCATGGCTTCTACTGCGAAATAGACAGATTTAAAAGGGTTTTTACTGAACCAAGAATACTTGATTTTAACAGTGCAAGTAGTTGCATTAAAACTGACTATCCTAAGTCCAGAAAAAAAAGCAGCAGGTAATTGTTGAAAAAGAAAAAAACGAAACCTAAAAGGGTTGCTAATTAGCGCACTGAATTGATTGAAATTTGGGTTCATATCCATTGAATTATCCTTAAATATAATAGATAAACCTTAATTTAGATCACTAAACCCTGCTTTATGAATCAAGGATTGCAAACCTACGACTACATTGTATTTGTATTGTATTTTATCCTCATCTCCTCCTATGGAATTTGGATTTATCGAAAAAAGAATTCCGCAACTACTAATACAAAAGATTTCTTTTTGGCCGAGGGACAATTAACTTGGTGGGCTATAGGGGCAAGTTTAATCGCTTCAAATATTTCTGCAGAACAATTTATTGGCATGAGTGGTAATGGATTTAGATTAGGACTTGCCATCTCGGTGTATGAATGGCTAGCCGCAGTTTCCTTGGTGGTGGTGGCCATCTTTTTTATGCCCGTCTATTTAAAAAATAAAATTTACACCATGCCTCAGTTTTTAAAAACGAGGTACAATGAAACCGTGGCCATGATCATGGCAATTTTTTGGTTGTTCTTATACATCTTTGTGAACTTGACTTCAATCTTATACTTAGGCGCCATCGCAATTAATAATTTAACGGGTGGTACGCATTTTCATTTGATTATGATTGGACTTGCCGTTTTTGCATTATTCATTACACTAGGTGGCATGAAAGTGATTGGTTATACGGATGTATTTCAGGTATTGGTTTTAACAGTTGGAGGCTTAGTGACTACTTACATTGCGTTGACAGTTGTCAGCGAGCAATTTGGTATGGGCAAGAATATGATTGCAGGTTTTACACATTTAATGGATGCAGCGCCAGATCATTTTAAAATGATATTTGATAAACCGGGTCCTGGTGCCACACAAAAAGAAATCGAAGATTATTCGAGCCTGCCTGGTATGGCCATGATGGTTGCAGGCATTTGGATTGCGCATTTAAATTATTGGGGATGCAATCAGTATATTACTCAAAGGGCATTGGGGGCGGATTTAAAAACAGCAAGAACAGGTATTTTATTTGCTGCTTTTTTAAAATTAATGATGCCCATATTAGTGGTGGTTCCGGGTATTGCAGCCTATGTATTGTACCAAAATGGCGGACTACAAACGCAGATGATGACAAACGGGGTGTTGAATCAAGACAATGCTTATTCGGCTGTGGTAGGATTTTTACCAGTGGGCTTAAAAGGCTTGTCTATGGCCGCTTTGACAGCAGCGATTGTGGCGTCATTGGCAGGCAAAGCCAACAGTATTTCAACTATTTATTCACTAGACATTTATAAAAAATACATCAACAAGGACGCTAATGATTCAAAAATTGTAATGATGGGAAGAGTGATCATTATTCTTTCGTTAGTGATTGCTATTGTTATTAATTGGAAAGACACTTTAGGTATTGGTGGCAAAGGTGGATTTGAATTTATCCAAAAATATACGGGCTATATTTCTCCAGCGATTTTCCCAGTCTTCTTGTTAGGATTCTTTTGGAAAAAAGCAACTTCCAAAGCGGCTATCACGGGTATCTTTTTAGGCGTGATGCTCTCCATTATTTTTGATAAATTCTTACCTGGGTGGATGGGCAACGATACTTTATTGTATACAGCGTATCCAACTGCATCAGGTAGTTTTGAAATACCATACTTAATTCAAATGGGCTGGGTGTTTTGCTTTACCACATTAGCTATAATAATTGTTAGCTTATTGGATGTGAAAGGACAAAAACATGAAAATGAAATCACCGAAGACCAAGGACAATTTAAATTATCAAACGCCCATTTAGCAATGGTGATACTTGTTTTAGGCGTGGTGATTGCGCTTTATATAAAGTTCTGGTAGTAAGGTAAATGAGCAGTTGACTACTTTTTAAAAAAGTTGCATACTATAATGGCCTAAGGTTGTAAAGATGGCACAACGAATGAGTACGCCTAAGCTACACCAAAATACCATTTTATTGGTGGGTACATTAAAGCCAACACCAATGCCAATACTTATGGGTGCGCCCACGGACATGGTACCTAATAAGCCAAGTCCAATGACACCATACTTTTCCCAAATCTTCAGAACAAAGCCCGGCTCTTTCTTTGTTTTCTCAACTTTATTTTTTCTGAAGCGATTGACTATCAATTTTATTTTATCACCTAGATAAGCGGCCGCAAAAACACCTAATAATCCCCCAACAAGACTTGCTAAAAAAATAATGATTGGGGAGAGACCAAATGCAAATCCAGCAGGGATAGCGGCGTAAATTTCAAAAGTGGCAAGACCAGCTACAGTGAGGATTTTATACAACATAGGTTGTTAATAATTATACTTTTTTTGGAGGCAATGCAAATGCAGTCGCTTGATGTTCGAACTGACCATTGTGTGCACCATCGCAAAAAGGCTTATTTTTACTTAAGCCACATCTGCATAATCCTAACACGTTTCTGCCACCTAAATCATAGGTGTTACCTTCTCTATCTACGATTGTAAATTCGCCTTCGACTTTTAAAGATCCGTTATTATTTACGGTGATTTTAGTTGACATAATTGCTTTTATTTTAGAAATTTAAAGGTATTGAATTTTTACTTCAGTTCAATCAGGGTAGCCTGAGTTGGATAGAATATCTTTAAACCAATTTGATTCGCTGCTTGAATTTCGGATTTGATTTTTGTTTCGCAATCATCACATGGTTTTATATGTGTCACATATACTTCCGTGTTTTTTAGTTGGCCATTTGAAAGTTGATTTAGTTTGCCCATCTCTTCCATCAACAGATTCGGTGTGAGGTGCCCAAATAAGGCTTTTTCAGGAACGCTATTGTCAAAAGACACTTCAATGAAGATGGCTTTAAGTTGATTTTGAATCACCAAGGGCGCTATGGTCTGCCATAATTGAGCCAGTTGTGTACTTTGTTCAATCCTATCTGCGCCAGTGTCACCAAAATACAAGATATAAGCATTTTGATTACGCACTAAAAAAGCGGAGCTTTCATAGGGCTTGACATGACTTAACACAAAAGGGGTAACAAATAAACCGGTCTTGTCAATTGGAATTTCAACCTTGGGTACTAAGGTTTGGTAAGTATATTTT
Organism: Sediminibacterium sp.; assembly: GCA_049314475.1. Taxonomy (GTDB): domain Bacteria; phylum Bacteroidota; class Bacteroidia; order Chitinophagales; family Chitinophagaceae; genus Sediminibacterium. The sequence goes on along the minus strand of JBMOFB010000005.1, from coordinate 12,897 downwards.
TTTAAGATGGGCGCTTCACCTTCATTGCCGAAATTGGCCCAAGCAGACCAGGTAAAATAGTTTTTCTTAAATACATCTAAGACCGAAGCTAGTCCATATAAATATTTTGGTTTGTCATTGGGGGAATTCATGATCAATCCTGCGGCATGGTCTAAGTGTGCATGAGATATAAAATAACTATTGATCTGGTTTTGTTGAATAATACTAGGGTTAGAGGAAGTAAAAAGCTTTTTTGCTGCAGCAAGCTCAAGGCCTTTGTAAATCGTACCTGCGTCTAAACAAATAAATTGGTCACTTCCTCTTGCAGCAACTAGGTAGGCGGAAAGATTTGACTCATCTAACCCTCCCTTTACACCAAGTGGGATGACCTTAAAGCCATTGGTTGCAAGTGACGGATTGATGGTTTGTCCAGCAACATGTGCTGCTACCATCAACAAAATTGTCACTATTGGTAAAAATTTTTGTTTCAATTTTTGGTTTTGATAAAAATATCAAATTTTTCGTTCCGTTTGCGTAATTGGGAACATATTCAAATGATCAATTGCGCTTCTTACAATGACAAAGGATATTTTTGGGTCAAATCAAATCAATAGTACTATGAAAAAAATGTTTATATGCTTAATGGCATTATGCACATTGACAGCTACTGCGGTATCTGCACAAAAAATGGATCAGGCTGCAAAAAACATCAAGTTTTACGGTCAAGTTTGGGATGTAGTAGTCAATGAGGGAAGAGTGAACGCTTTAGACACTGCCTTCGCTGACAATGTAATATTACACACAAAACCTGCAGTTACAGGTAAGGCAAATGCGATTGCTTATTATGCAAATTATGTGACTGGGTTTACTAACAGACAATTTATCGTAAGAGAATCTCTTGCTCAAGGTAATAAAGTAGTAAAATACTGGAATTTTAAAGGCAAGCATACAGGTACTTTCTTTGGTATTCCTGCAACCAATAAGGATGTGGATGTAGAAGGCTGTACTATTGCAACTATTGTAAATGGCAAAATCACCGAAGAGCGTGACTTTATGGACATGCTAGAATTTTTACAACAATTAGGCATCATGCCTCGTTAATCGAATGTTGTCTTAATAGATTTTATAAAAGCGGAAGGGGTTACTCCCTTTCGCTCTTTAAAAGCGTCAATGAATTTAGATCTTGATGCAAACCCCGCATTCGTAGCAATCGCCTCTATTGTCAAATTTTTTGCTTCTCCATCTTCGATCAACCTACATACATGATCGATTCTCAAATTTTTTCTCCAATCACTAAAAGTAATATCGAGTTCTTTATTAAAGTAGTTGGATAAAAATCGCTCTGGTATTTTTAAGTCAAAAGACATTTGAGATATTGAAAATTCTTTTAGAATAAAAGGTAAAGTTTCTAAATAGGATTGAATGATCAGTTCTATATCCTGAATAGTTGCAGTTTCTTTTTGCTTCTTAGGCAAGTTTGATTTAAGGTCCTCAATGATATTATTTTTCCCTTCTTCAATAGTGTAAGACACATTACCATAAAGGATTTTAGGGAATAAGAACAAGGATAGATTTTGTAAGAAAAATCCTCCACCACAAATTTCAAAATAATATTTCTCGGTAAAAATTTTAGTAGATGGGATGCCAAAGATGCTAAATTGAACACCATATAAGGTACTCATATGTCCAATACTATTGACTGCAATAATTATTTGCATCAAACATAATAAATAGATCCACCTACTAATAACCGAATGATTGGAGGAGCGACTATTATTTTCTTGTACCATTTTACTATGCACATAGAATAATCTAATTGAGAAAATAGCATATCCTAAAAGATGAATAGACCTTGAATAAAGGATAAATTCAAATGAAACAAAATTGAAATCAAGGGCATAATGCTCGGTCACATTGACTATTTCATGTGCAATTTGAGCCTTCTGATCAAAAGGAAGGGTGGTAAAAGGGAGGCAATTGATGACAATAAAAGCGGCAGGCAGTAAGTGCAACCAATCCCATTTTTTAAGTTTGCTATTGTCAGCCAAGGTCGTCTTCACATAATAAAACAACAAGGGACCTAATAAATAGGATAAGGGTAGCCAATGCACAAAGCTCACCCCTTCCCAAAATAGGTCCTTGGTAAAATGAAGGCCATAATACACCATCACCACCAGGTTACAACACAAGAAAAAGAGCGCTAAGAATATATTCGATCTATTTAAAGAACTTAAATAGTACAAAAGGATGAAGGAAGTAAAAATCCCAAATAAAGGAAAAAGTATAGCCATAAATGGGTGATTACTAGGTTAGTAGAGCCCAATTTAAGCAAAAATGTTCCAAAATAGTTTTTAGGAACAAATTATAGCCTTACTCAGTGCCATTTTCCTATTTTGTTGACTAATTTAAACATTCAATTTAAAAATTAAATTCATATGAAAAAGTTCATTTTAGTATGTTTTGTGGTTAGTACCATCATTGCTTGTTCTCCAAAAACAGAAACAGCTAGCACATTCGCGGCTCCTAAAGATTTATCAAGTTACAATCTTGACAGTTCTGCCAATATTGATTTGGTTAAAAAGATGATAGTCGCTTTTGAAGCGATGGATTCTGCCACTTATAGATCATGCTATGCTGACACTGCTAAATTTCATGACAATGGAAAAGACATGACTTTAGATCAAAATATAGGCAACTTTAGCTATTTCAAATCAAGCGGTCTAACTTTTAAAGTAGTAAGTATTGAGCCAATTTGGGAAATCGTGAACAAAGAAGCTGACCAAAATGGCGTTACAAATTATGTTATGTCTTTTCAAACTATGGTCTTTAAAAAAGGCGAGAAGGAAGCAAAATTGATTATGAGTGTAGTCAATGGTATGAAAGATGGTAAAATCGTGGAAGAGTGGGGATTATACGATTCAAAACCATTCATGGATTTAATGACACAAAAATAGATTCATATATAGCAATTTTAAGCTATGCAATAGCTTAGTTTTAAGCCAAAAGAGCCCGTCATTGACGGGCTCTTTTGGCTTAAATAGGGTGTATTGTTAAGCCATTAAACCCGATATCCATTTTATTGTCCAATATCTTATCAAAAAGTATCATTTTGGCGCATAAATTGATTATTTTCAAAAGCGCTTTTTGCGTTATGCTCCTAACAATATGTCAATTATTCGTTGTTTAATATTTACCCTTTTTGTTTGTGCGTTTAGCATAGCAACTATTAATGCGCAGGATTTCTCTAATAAGGGAAAAGAATTTTGGGTGGTGTTTCCCCCACATCAACCTTCAAGCCCAACTACTTTAGCTGAATTATCTTTGTACATTAGTTCGGATAAAAACACAAATGGTCATATCGTAATTAATGGAGATTCAATCCCATTTAATATCATCGCCTTTACACCTCAGGAATTTATTTTACCAAGAAACACGACTTATGTAAGTGGCGCTGAGTCTGCCACAGCTGATTCGTTAAATAAAATTGTTTTAAATAAAGGCATTAAAGTCATTGTGACCGAAGGTAAGCCTGGGGTTGTGGTTTACGCGCACATGTATGCTAATGCGCGTTCTGCAGCTTCTATTATTTTACCAATATCTGTTTTAGAAAAAAAGTACCAAGTTATTTCATACACACAATCTCAACCAGCTGCACAACCAGTAGCTAATGAGTCTAGAAGGTCTCAATTTAGTGTGGTCGCGGTAGAGGATAATACGGTTATTCGAATTCAATTAAGAAAAAGTGGACAAATTTCTGGTTCACCTTACGATGTGCAGCTGCCTAAAGCAGGGACCATTTATTCCTTTCAAGATCCACTCGACCTAACTGGAACCTCCATTGAATCCGTCTCGACGGATGGAACTGTTTGTAAAAAAATTGCTGTTTTTAGTGGAAGTAGTAGTCTTTCAATATCTGCAAATGGATCGCTTGATCCATTGTACCAGCAGTGTTATCCTGTTAATTCTTGGGGCTTAAATTATTTTATCACCCCTTATCAAGGGAAAAATAAATTCATCATACGTGTGTTAGCCAAAGAGGATGGTACCAAAGCCATGATCAATGGACAAGAGGTCTTAATGAGTGCCAATGAATTTAAAGAGTATAGCTATACCAATCAAGCAGCATTTGCCATCAACTCCAATAAGCCTATTGCAGTAGCACAGTATTCATTGACACAATCTGCCGATATTGGTGTGGGTGATCCAGATATGGTGATTTTAAATCCGGTGGAACAAAATATCAATGATGTCACTGTTTTTTTAACCCCAAAAAATGCAATTTCTGATCAGAATATCAATGTGGTGATTAAAGATCAGGGTATTTCGACTTTTAAAATCAATGGACAAAAACCTACCGGTACATTTGTAAAAATAGCCAACACCAACTACTCTTATCTACAAGAAAGATTCACAATTGGCAATACGCCATTTTTAAGTATCAGATTGACTTCTGATAGCGGTTTCAATGCTTTTTGTTATGGCTTTGGAGGTGTGGAATCCTATAGCTATAGTGCCGGTACCAATGTGAAGGATTTATTTCAAAAATTATTGATCACGAACAAGTTTACATCTGTGGATGCTAATGCGGTGACTTGCAAAGGAGCACCCTTTATTGCATCCATCACACTACCTTATAAGCCCAATGTATTAAAATGGAAAATACCCTCCTACGATCAAGTAGTCGATGATGCTCCAAAACCAATTGATTCCTCTTTAGTTAGTGGTAAAATGATTTACACCTTTAAATTAAACACAGAATTAATTTATCAAATAGCTGGAACATACACCATTGAGGTGATTGTGAATAATCCATTAGGTACTGAAGGATGTAGTGGTGAGCAAGAAATCAGTTTTGACTTAGAAGTGTTAGAGCCACCTAAAGCAGTCAATAAAATTATTACAAGTAACTGTGTGACAGATTCTGTTAGTTTTTTAAATGAAACAATTTTGAATGCAAGTGATAAAAAAATAACCAATTATAAATGGGATCTAGGGAACAATAATTTTAAAGATTATGCGGCTAGTTTTAAATTCAAATATGATACAGCTGGCAAGTATGATATCAAATATTTTTTAATTACAGAAATTGGTTGCATTAGTGATACCCTATCTGCGTCTATTCTGCTAGATGATTTACCTACTGTTAATTTTAATTTTTCATCTATCACCTGTCAAAATAAAGAAATTCTATTTACAGATTCATCTCAAGTTAAAGCGCCAACAAGTATTGATAAATGGGTTTGGAATTTTGGAGATAGTACAACAATCGATACCCTTTCATCAAATACAGTTGTGAATCATAGTTATGTAGATGCAAAGAAGTACCAAGTTAAATTATCTACTATTACCAAAAATGGTTGTCAAAATACAAAAGAGAAAGAAGTCATTAGTCATCCAAATCCCGTTGTTGGATTTATCAAGCCAGAAATTTGCTTAGAAGACTCATTTGCTCAGTTTATTGATACCACAAGGATTGCGGATAATTCTGCAGGCTTTAAATATAAATGGAATTTTGGGGACAATGCCAATACCTTATTCCCCAACACGGATACCATTGCTAATCCAAAGCATCGTTATTTAACCCCAGGCGATTACAATATATCCCTCGAGATCAAAAGTTTAGCGGGATGTATAAGTGCCGATACGAGTGTATTCACAGTGAACGGGTCTAGACCTAGATCTTTATTTTTAGTTCAAAATGACACTGCATTATGTAGTAATAAAGAAGTTACAATTATTAATAATTCTGAGGTGGATATTGGAACAATTGGAAAATTAATTATCTACTGGGACTATGATAGAGATTTATTAGATTCTACAGTAGATGAAAATCCTACGCCAGGCAAAAGCTATAAACATTATTATACAAAATATAGTTTCCCAGATACTACCAACTTTAAAATAAAATTAGTGGCATTTACAGGGGCTACTTGTTTAGATGATACTGCTCAAAGTATTTCAATTGTACCACCACCGAGTAAGGTCATCCCTTTAAGCACAAAAAATTATGTCTGTAAATTCGATACCCTTCATTTTGATGCTGGAATTACTGGCGGCCTTCCTCCGTTTAGTCAAGTATGGTCCGTTGACAAGACGAGTGCTGCTAATTTTTCAGACAATATCTTGAACGGTCTTTTACCAGACAATATCAATATTTCATTAAAGCTAATAGATCCTAAAAAATGCGAATACCCCTATGTTAATATTCAAAATATGAATGTTCGTGATATTCCAACAGCAATTTTAAAAGCAAAGGATACGGTAATTTGTAACGGAGATCCAATTACGTTATTAGGCGCTGGAGCAATCAACTATACTTGGCTATTAAATGATGTAATTACTTCTTCAACTGGAATCATTGACACATTCTCAACCGCTCAAATTGGCCATTATAAGCTTATTGTAAATGATGGTTTTTGTAACTCATTAAAATCAGACTCCGTATTTATAAAAGCATTAAACATTCCGGTTTACACTTTAAGCTACAATCCTTTTAGTTGTATTAAAGGTAATCTAGTCATTAACACAAACGCAATTGATCAAAAAAATGTCTATCTAAATTGGGACTTTGGAGATGGAAAGACCTTTAATCTTGCTCAGCCTGTTTCTCATAGTTATGATCAAATTGGTAGCTATCAAATAAAATTATCTGTAAAGAATGATTATTGTCCAAAATATGAATATCAATTAATTGGCGATTCAGTTAAAGTAGTCGCACCGCTACCACCATCTAAATTCACGCTATTTGTACTTGCAGATCAGGATACTTTATTGTCACCCAAAAAAACAGATTTTGGCTACATCAATTATAAATGGATACCTTCTTTTAACCTTTCAAATCCATCTATTCCTAATCCAATTTTTAGAGCAAATAGTTCCATTGAATATACTTTAAAAAGAACAGATCCAGTCACTGAATGTTTTATTAATGATATCTACTATATAGATGTTTCAAATCAGATTGTTGTTACCATTCCAAAAGCATTTACACCAAATAGAGACAACCTAAATGATGTTTTAAAAATTGAATATGGTGCAGGACTTAAAATATTTAACTTCTTTAGGATCTTCAATCGATTTGGAAAAATTGTTTTCCAAACAAATAGATTAACCGATAGTTGGGATGGTAGATACAATGGCCTAGATCAAGACATGGATGCATATACTTATGTAATCGATTATGTGACTTATAAAGACGAACACATTACAAAAACGGGATCCTTTATTTTATTAAGATAAATGCATAAAATTGTACACTTTATATTCGGGGTTTTGCTCCTTTCTTTTGCACAAGATACTTATGCGCAAACGCCATATTCGTCTCAGAACTTTAATTTAAATAATTTCTTTAATCCTGCTACCTCTGGTTTTGGCATCAATAATAAAGTACAAACAATTTTTAGAACACAATACGAAGGTGTAGGAAGTGCCTATAGGACGATTGGAATAGCCGCTGATTTTGCATTGGTAGGGAAAAATAATTATGATAAAAATAATCTTTTTGGATTTGGTGTTCAAGCTGTTTCGGAGCAAGTGCTAGATGGTGTTTTACAAACCAATGCCATCACACTTAGTCTAGCGAATCGACTTTTCTTAAATGGACCAAAAACAAGTAGTATTGCATTGGGCATAAGTTCTACATTAATTACAAGAACCATTGACGTTTCTAAACTTACATTTAGTGATCAGTTTAATTCTGGAAGATTGTTCAATTCAACAAGCTTAGAAGTGATTAATGCTATTCCAAGTAAATTTTCTTCTAATGTAGGATTGTTATATACCTTATCTAATGAACAAACCTTTCTTCAATTTGGTGGAAGTTTATTCTATATCAATCGAAGCTCTTTGGAGCAAGCAGTAGAAAAATTTCAAGAATCTTATCAAACCTTAGCGCAAATTAATTTAGAAAAAAGAATTTGGGAAAATAATACGATTGCTTTTCATGCAGATTATCAAAATAGATTTGAAAATGAATTTGTTTATGCAGGAGCTGTATATAGTATTCCAATGAATTCAAATGGAGAGAATTTAGACCGTTTTTATATCGGTTGCTTTTATAGAACAAAAGACGCTATTATACCCTATGTTGGTTTAATGTATAAGAAATATAAATTCGGATTGAGCTATGATGTGTATCAATCAAAAATGTCCTTATCAAGTTTAAGGCCTCAAACTATTGAGTTCACTATTTCAACCAATTTTAGCAATCGTATTTCAGATAAATTAGTGGGCTTATTTAACTAATTAGGTTCGATCGTCTTTTCTATTTTTTATCACATTAAGTTTGACTATTTAAGGGAATGAACTAATTTTACATATACAAACAAACATTAGCCTAATGGGTAAGATTTTAGTGATAGGTGCAGGTGGACAGTTGGGTACGGAACTCACAAAAGCTTTATCAGATAAGTACGGAAAGGATTTTGTTCTTGCAACCGATTTTCAGGAGGCGGCAAGAGATAAATTTGACTATTGTGCTTTTCAAACATTGAATGTAATGGACAAAGCTAGCTTAGCTTCCATTGTTGTAAAAGAAGGCGTGACGCAGATTTATCACTTGGCTGCAATCCTATCTGCTTTAGGCGAAAAAAATCCAGTACAAGCATGGGACTTAAATATGGGTGGTCTGTTAAATGTGTTAGAAGTTGCAAGAGATCACAAAATTGATAAAGTATTTTGGCCAAGTTCTATTGCAGTTTTTGGTCCAAATTCAGACAAAGACCAAACACCTCAATGGGCATTTAAAGATCCTAATACCGTATATGGTATTTCAAAATTAGCAGGCGAGCATTGGTGCGAATATTATTTTAATAAGTATGGTGTGGACGTTAGGAGTTTAAGGTATCCTGGTTTAATTGGCTATGAGTCTTTACCGGGTGGAGGTACAACCGACTATGCAGTAGACATTTACCATAAAGCAGTGAAAGGAGAAAACTTCACTTGTTTCTTGAGCGAGCATACTTATTTACCAATGATGTATATGGATGATGCCATTAAAGCTACCTTAGATTTAATGGATGCGCCAAAGGAACAAATCACTATTCGTACTAGCTATAATCTTTCTGGAATGAGTTTTTCACCTAAGGAAATCCATCAAAGCTTATTGGACTATTATCCAAATTTTGAGATCGAGTATCAGCCAGATTTTAGACAGCAAATTGCAGACAGCTGGCCTAATAGTATAGACGATCGTGCTGCAAAACAGGATTGGAATTGGCAACCTACATTTGATTTAAAAGCAATGACAGCAACCATTGTAAAACACTTACCAGCATTTTTTAATTACAACGATTCAAAATAAATATATGTACAATCAATTACAACCATTTTTAGAAAAGGAAATAGAAGGTATCAAAGAAGCCGGCTTATATAAGAAAGAAAGAATCATTACTTCGGCTCAGGGAGCAGAAATCACGATACAAGGCGGCCAACAAGTGTTGAATTTTTGTGCCAATAATTATTTGGGTTTATCCTCACATCCAAAAGTGATTGAAGCAGCAAAGGCTGCGATTGATACACATGGATTTGGCTTATCCTCTGTGCGTTTTATTTGTGGCACTCAGGATATACATAAAACATTAGAAGAAAAAATTGCTGCTTTCTTAGGCACAGAAGATACTATTTTATATGCTGCAGCATTTGATGCGAATGGTGGGGTATTTGAACCCTTGTTTGGAGAGAAGGATGCAATTATTTCGGACGCCTTAAACCACGCATCTATCATTGATGGGGTAAGACTCACAAAGTCTATGAGGTATCGATACGAGCACAATTCAATGGAGGACTTGGAATTAAAATTAAAAGAAGCTATTGCAGCGGGTGCAGTTCAAAAAATTATAGTGACAGATGGTTCATTCTCTATGGATGGCACCATTGCACAATTAGATAAGATTGTAGAATTGGCCGAAAAATATGAAGCCCTTGTGATGATAGATGAATGTCATTCCACTGGCTTTTTAGGAAAAACAGGAAGAGGGGTGCATGAATTAAAAGGGGTGATGGGAAGAGTGGATATTATTACAGGTACTTTAGGAAAAGCATTGGGCGGGGCGTCTGGAGGATTCACATCTGGTAAAAAAGAAATCATTGATTTATTAAGACAACGTTCAAGACCTTATTTATTTTCAAATACATTAGCCCCTTCAATTACTGGGGCATCTATTGCTGTATTTGATTTATTATCACAAACCACAGAGCTTAGAGATACGCTAGAAGAAAACACCACTTATTTTAGAGAAAAAATTACTGAAGCAGGATTCGATATCAAGCCAGGCACACATCCTATTATTCCAATCATGTTATATGATGCAGTGGTGTCACAAAAAATGGCTGAAAAATTATTAGAAAAAGGAATTTACGTGATTGGATTTTACTATCCAGTTGTTGCCAAGGGTCAGGCAAGAATTCGTGTTCAAATTTCTGCAGCACATACTAGAGCGCATTTGGATCAAGCCATTCAAGCATTTATAGAAGTGGGTAAAGAGTTGGGTGTGATCAAATAAAATTTAAAAATGTAGGACCTGTATAAAATAAAAAGGGTTTACGACTATTAGATCGTAAACCCTTTTTTAATCTCTCTTATTAAACATCAAAGCAACTAATCTTTCGATTTGAATGCCCGATCTTATTTTTGAAATTACTTAGGTAAAACAACAGCATCCAAAACGTGGATCAAGCCATTGCTTGCAGCTAAATCAGTAGCAACTACTGTAGCAACACCACCTCTCTCGTCTGTTAAGATAACTTTACCTTCTTTAATAGAAGCTACTAAGTTACCACCACTAACTGTTTTTAAAGTTACTGAACCACCGCCATCTGTGATTGCTTTCACAACAGCAGCAGCATTGAAACTACCTGCTACAACGTGGTAAGTTAAAACTTTAGCTAAAGTTGCTTTGTTTTCTGGCTTAAGTAGGTATTCTACTGTTCCAGCTGGAAGTTTTCCGAAAGCAGCGTTTACTGGTGCAAAAACTGTAAAAGGTCCTGCGCTTTGTAAAGTAGCAACTAAGTCAGCAGCTTTAACAGCAGCAACTAAAGTTGTGTGGTCTTTTGATCCTACAGCAACGTCTACTAATGTTTTTTGAGCGTTTACTGTGATTGTGCTAGCAACGATTGCAAAAGTCGCTAGTAATAAGTTTTTCATTTTCATGTTATTGATTTTAAACTATAACAACTAGTTCCTTAAATTGTTCGGGTTAAAAAATGAATAAAAGGTGAATTGTAGTTTAGATGATTGACAATCAATAGGGTAGTACTATTTATTTTATTTTTTATTTATTAAATCCAATTAAGCTTATATTTATATACAATTTTATAAATACTATGTTAAAAAAGTTTACTCCCTCAGATTACATCATGCTTATTGCAGCATTTTCTTCCTTAATCTTTTCAGAACTTTTATGGTTCAAAGGTGAAAAAGAAGCTGGAATATTTGTAGGCCTGTGGGTGCCTTCAATCCTCGGATTTGCTATTTTTTTAAAATTAATAAATAACAAAAATGACTGAGATCATACCCTATTTTGCAGCCTTCATCACCTTATTATTTGGTGTTGGATTTGTATTGTCCCTTAATAAATTTAAAGGGTATAAATAATTAGTGCATGAGTAAATTCTTGCAATTAGCTAGTAATAAATTTGACTCCTACTTTAATGCTAAGGTTGTCAGAAAAATCGAGCTGCTTCTTTTAAGAGCAGCAGTCTTTTCGTTTATACTTCACTTAGCTATTATTTATTTGGGCAACAACTTTACTTATTTTCAACATTTTCAACATAGCTATTTAAAGGCCATCTATACGCCTTTTAGTTTTATTCTTTTTTACGAGGTTTTTCTGCTGATTATTATCATCCCTAATTCCATCTCAGAGTTCATAGGTAAGCAGTTTGAGGTCATTACACTCATTACATTAAGAAGTTTTTTTCATGATATTGCTGACTTTAACACCAGCGAAGCCATCAATTTTCAAAACCCTGCTTTTTTAAGTTTAGTCTTCGATTTAGTGGCTTCCATTTTTATGTTAGGACTTACAATTGTGTATTATAAAATTTATAATAGTAGCAATAATAAGGAAGTCATTAGAGAGTTAAATCAATTCATCAATATCAAGAAAGTAGTTTCATTGAGCATGATATTGGTTTTATTAGTTTTAAGTGTTACAAGTTTATTTAACTGGTCATTAGATATGCTAGAAGCATTAAAAATAAACGACAATTATCCGAATCCCAATACGGTATTTTATGAAGACTTCTTTTCTATCATGATATTTGTGGATGTGTTATTACTTATTATTTCATTTACTTTTCACTCCTCTTTTTTCATCATTTTTAGAAATGCAAGTTTCATCATTACAACTATTTTACTAAGAATGTCTTTAACGATTGAAAAGCCTATGAACTATATCATTATTTTAATTGGCTTTTTATTCGCCATTGCCTCCTTCTTCTTATACCGATTTAGGTATATCCACCATAAAAGAGATCTATAAAGCCTGTTATCAAGCTTTATATTCATTCAACAATCAGCTTGAATTTTTGTTATATCCATTATAAAACGCAACCACATGACATTTCAAGAGCAATTAGATCATTTAATTATAGATAAGCAGGCAATACCTGAGGCCTTTGCATTACCAGAATTGATTGATCAAAGAACCTATCTATCTGATGGTGAGTTAGTTAACTGGGATGGCCCAACGCACGAAGTCTTCTCTCCAATTTGTATGCACACCCCAGACGGTGTACAACGTATTAAGATAGGATCTTATCCAGTATGTACCGAGAAGGAAGCAATGATTGCATTGGACGCTGCTTGCAAAGCCTACAATGATGGTAGAGGCGAGTGGCCAACCATGTCTGTTGCCCAAAGGATAGCATGTGTAGAACAGTTTGTTGTAAAAATGCTTGCGCAAAAAGAGATTGTGG
>JBMOFB010000004.1:0-49276 GCA_049314475.1 Sediminibacterium sp. | reverse complement strand
TCTCCCTTTCAAACTGAGGAAGCACATAGTCACAATGAATTTGATTGGTATTGGAGTATAAAAACATGGGATATTTTTCTTGATTAGCTTTAATCCAATCCATGCTCTCTTTTCTGAATCCAATAAGCAAGGAGTTCCATGCGGAAATTATTTGATGATGACTCAGTGATAAATTAAACAATTGATTAAAGCCCAGGCAAAATTCGGTCTCGCTGATTAAGCCCTTTTCAATATTATAAAATAATTGATCACATTGATTGAGTGTAAAATAGTTTTGAAAATTAGGGATGCCTAATTGATCAAATTCATTGTACATTTTTGTGAAGTCAATGTCATACAAAACGTTGCCAAGGTCAAAGATGATATTTTTAACAGGAGTCATATTCAAGTATACAAAATTAAAAGTAGGATGAGGCGTTTCTATTTGCGGACAAATATACAAATACTTAGATGGAAGATCTACCTACAAATTGTATATTTGATATATGCAACAACATCTTGCTCATATTGCTGTGGTAGTTCGTGATTATGATGAAGCCATTCACTATTATACAACCGTACTTGAATTTACATTAATCGAAGACACCGTATTATCTGAAACCAAAAGATGGGTAATGGTGCAGCCAACTGGAGCAAACAATGGATGCATGTTATTGCTTGCAAAAGCAGCCACACCCGAACAAGAAAAATTTATTGGTTATCAAACTGGAGGACGCGTGTTTTTATTTTTATACACCGATGATTTTTATCGCGATTACGAAAACTATACTTCTAAAGGTGTTGAATTCACAATCCCTCCACACGAAGAAGCTTATGGAACCGTGGCTGTCTTTAAGGATTTTTATGGGAATCTTTGGGACTTGATTCAGCCTTCATAGCTGCTGCCATATACTTGCAAGCAGCGTCTCCTTTGTTTAGTTCATTTTGAATATTTGTATGTGATGCTTCGTCCCTATTTTGACTTAGCTTAAAGACATGCTGCAAATCATTTACAACAATATCAAAGGAATAAATAGCTTTCATGTTTTGTTCCATGTATTCCTTTGATAAATTTTTTACTTGCGTTGGTGCATCTGCGTCTTTTTCAAAATGTAAGGTCAATTCCGTTAGTAAGTTTATTAAATGTGTTTCGTCTTTTATTTCTAATTGTCCTCTGGCGTGCACCGTTTGATAATTCCATGTACTCCCCATATCTTTTGTGGTATACCAATTTGCACTCACAAATGCAGAAGGTGCAGAAAAAATAACCAATACATTTTTATTAACTTCAAAAGCATTACTATGATCTTGCTTGCGCATGATGTGACCACTTATTGTAATGATATCATTTTCTACTTTCATTAACACAGGAATATGCGTTGCAACAGGTAAGCCATTCGCATCTACACCACAAATAGTTACAAAAGGATTCGCATGCATAAAATCAATTACTTGTTGATGATTGCTCGCTTTAAAATGAGGAATATTATACATAGTTAAAAAGTTGAGTAGTAAAAATTAAATTCAAATAATTTATAATTGAAATGTAAAAAATGATTTTAAAAGTATACAACTTATAAAGGCAACGCAGTCGTTGTTTTAATCTCATCCATCACAAATAAACTATTAATGTGCGCCACCATTGGAAGCACTGCTAGTTTTTCTTGGTAAAATTGATTGTAGGTTTCTACATCCTTGGTCACCACTTTTAAATAATAGTCAAAGCTACCAGAAACCAAACTGCAGGAAATGATTTCGTCAAATTGTAAAATGATTTGTTCAAACTCCGCGAAATTATTTTTTGTTTGCTTGTCTAATGTAACATGACAAAATACAACCATGCCCAAATCAATTTTTTTACGATTGATTAAAGCCACGTAATTGGCAATCACACCATCTGCCTCTAATCTTTTGATACGGTCATGGGTTGGACTTACTGAAAGATTGATTTCGGCGCTGATATCTTTCAAAGTAGCCAATGCATTTTTTTGTAAAATGCCTAAAATGGCAAGATCAATTGGGTCTAAGTTCATAAACTTCTATTTTTATAAGCGTAAGAATTTCGGTGAAAAGGCTAATTCTAACCCGAATTTACTGCTAATTTCTATTTATATTAAATTTTAAAGCATTTTTTACTGTATTATTTCATTTAATTAATAATATTTTCTTTTTACAGAACTTTATACAGAAATAAAACTAATACTATGATTATTGGCGTTCCTAAAGAAATTAAGATCCAGGAGTACCGTGTAGGTTTAACTCCTGAAGGTGTGGATGCGTTGTCAAGACAAGGCCATACTGTTTACATTGAAACCAATGCTGGTGCTGGATCAGGATTTTCTGACGATGCATATATAGCAGTGGGTGCTCAAATTTTACCTACTGCAGCCGAAGTGTATGCCATTGCAGAAATGATTGTGAAAGTAAAAGAGCCTTTGGCTGCTGAATATGGATTGATCAGGTCGGGTCAAATTTTATTTACTTATTTCCACTTTGCTGCTTCTAAAGAATTAACAGAAGCGATGATGAAAACGCATGCTGTATGTATTGCATACGAAACTGTTGAATTACCTGATGGCTCATTGCCATTGTTGGTTCCAATGTCAGAAGTGGCAGGAAGAATGGCAATCAATGTTGGTGCTTACTACTTAGGCAAACCATTTGGTGGCAAAGGAAAATTATTAGGTGGTGTACCAGGTGTGAAGCCAGCAGAAGTATTGGTGATTGGTGGTGGTATTGTGGGAACACAAGCTGCTAAGATGGCTGCAGGATTAGGTGCACATGTAACTATTATGGATACCAACTTAGCTAGACTAAGGTATTTATCGGATGTGATGCCAGCGAATGTAGTGACGCAATATTCTACTTTATTAGCGATCAAAGAAAAATTACCTACAGTTGATTTATTAGTTGGTGCTGTTTTATTACATGGTGCTAAAGCGCCGCATTTAGTAAAGCAAGCCGATTTGAAATTAATGGAAGCAGGATCTGTGATAGTGGATGTAGCCGTGGATCAAGGTGGATGTATTGAAACTTGTAAGCCAACTACACACGAAAATCCAGTATTCACCATTGATGGTATCACACACTATTGCGTAGCAAATATGCCAGGTGCAGTGCCTCAAACAAGCACAAGAGCTTTAACTCAAGCAACTTTACCATACGCACTTGCAATCGCAAACAAAGGATGGGAAATTGCATGTGCCGAAAATCAAGCATTGGCAAAAGGCTTAAATATTAGAGCTGGAAAGATTTTACACAAGGGTGTATCTGAAGCATTCAATGGATAATATAAGTTTCAAAAACTTTTGAAGACTTCAAAAAAAATACCCTCGCAATTGCGAGGGTATTTTTATATCAATCTATTTTTTAAATACAAGTATTATTTCCAAACTGTCCAACCTTTCCACCAAGTTTGGTTAGTTCCAGATGTAGCAACCGCACCTCTGAATGTTACCTTCTCAAAGAAAGCATTTTGTAATTTTGAATCTGTGAAAGCACCATTCTTAGTGAAATTCAGATGATCCCAAATTCCTAATGTTCCCCAAGCTGATGTAAAAGGATCTGTAGATGGAGTTGAAGGAGTTGTAGATGGAGTTGAGTTATTTGCAAATGGAGTGAAATCTGGATTTAAATAATTGAATGGCTGAATTAATTTCAATCTATCTCCAGTAGCAAGCGTTAAAATTGTATTACCAAATGCTGGAGTTGAGAACCAAGTAGTTAAGCCTGCAATACCATCATTATTAGAAGCATATGTTGCAGATGTTCCTGTAGAACGAACATAATCAATGTTTACTGTGTTACCTGCTAAAGTCGTATTCTTGATTCTAATTACACTGTCTGTAACATTCTTGTCAACTGGAACACCTGAAGAAGCGTCAAATTGAAATCCTCTGTTCCATCCAGCAAAGATTGAATTCATGATAGAGATACCAGTGTTTCTTCTGATATGTGCACCAGCTCTGTACAAGCTATTACCTTTACCAAATGTTGGATCAATTCTTGGTCCGATTGCAGTGATATTTGAAAATACTGCAGATGTTTGGAAAGTTGTAGCAGTACCACCACTATTATTGTCTGATTCAAATGCTTCAGAAGTAGAGATATCGGCAATTACTGAATCTCTTAAAATGATACCAAATTGAACGTTACCATTGTAACCGTTGTCAGTATCAAAATCATCATCTTGTGTCTTGTATGCAATCAAATACTTACAGTTTACTGTACCACCAAACCACTCAAATGCATCATCCTTTGCATAAGTCACTTGAATATGACTAATAGTAGTTCCACTTCCAACAGCAGCCATTGTTAAACTATTCAATTCATTATCTGGTTGATAAGCATAACCAGCATATTCGATTCTTACATATTGCATTACACCAGAGTTATCTGCATCGTTTCCTGTAGGGAAAGCAGCATCACCAGATCCTGCTAAACCATTACCATCAGCATCATTCACACCACCTTCTACTGAAGTTAAGCCAGATACTGCAGTTCCTTTCCAAGTAAGCGTTGTATTCACTCTAGCTGTACCTAACAAAACTATACCACCCCAGTCACCTGATGCAGGATTTTGTGCTGCAGAAGTAAATACGATAGGTTTATCAGCAGTACCTCTTGCGATAATTTTAGCACCACGAGTGATCACTAAAGCAGCTACATCAGCACCAGATGATTTACCCATAACTCTTGCACCTTCTTGAATTGTCAAAGTAACACCCTTCATAACGTAAACGATACCAGAAAGGTAGTTTACATCCTTTGCAAATAGAGTTGTGTCTTTTGTGATTTTTCCAGATAAAGTAACAGTATTGGATACTATACCTACTGGAGCAACTTCCTTCGTTACTACGAAGATTTCCTTTTCGCCGTCTGTTTCGATCTTTCTACAACCAGTGATGGCTAAAAAAGCGAGAGATAAAATAAATAATTGTTTCATTGTTGTTGTATTTAAAAAAAGTGTTTAATTGTTTATTATAATGAGTAGTTAAGTGTTACGCCAAAAGTGGTACCAAATTTTCTTGAAAATCTAGTTGCATCTGAACTTTTATCATATCCCGTACTGCTATTATTATTTTGGTAGAAAATTTGTCTTTGATTTAAGATATCAGAAATAGTGAATTTAAATTCGGCCTTATTTTCAGCAAACTTTTTGCTGATTTGGAAATCTATCAATGCTCTTGGATTTTCAAACACATCTGGTGTATTCGAACCAGCTTGAAGATCACCCACTAAATAAATTCTTTTACCAACTTGGTTAAACAATAATGTCATATTCAAACCTTTATCAACTACATCATATAATAAACCGGTATTGATCAAATAAGGAGATTGCCCTTGTAGAGGTCTGTCTACATTTAAAGCAGCGTCTTTAGTGTTTGAATTGATATAAGAACCGTTTGCTTGTAAAGTGAATCTTGAAGATAATTTTTTACGACCTTCCGCTTCAAAACCAAATGCAGTTGCCTTAGAAACGTTTTGGAAAGAGAATAAACTTGCTCCTCCAGAGCCTTCGTTAAAGATACTCTCTATTGGATTTTCAAAATTCTTATAGAATACACCAAAAGTGAACAATTCACCCGGAGCTGGATACGACTCATATCTAAAGTCTAAATTGGTAATTTTAGTACGCTTTAAAGATGGATTACCAGATACAGATGCATTTAATTCAAAATCATAAATACTTAAGGCTGCTAACTCTCTTAATTCTGGACGAATCACCGTCTGAGAAACTGTTGCTCTTAAATTTGATTTTTGATTTAATTTAATAGTAGCGTTTACACCTGGTAAATAGTCAGTCACTTTTGAATAAGTGTGTCTTGGATCCCATTGTTTAACTGATCCAACTAATTGATCAAAATTCTCAACTCTCAATCCCCAAACTACTCTTAAGCCATCAGATAATTTATTATCAAATTGTAAGAAACCAGCATTCAATATGGTATTTGCCATATATCTGAAGTTTCTATTTTGAATTGAGTTGAAAGCAAATTTATCGTCTGAACCATTACCAAAATTTTGAGGTACAAAAGCCGAAGCAGCATCCAATTGTCTTAAAGCAGCATTGTCTCTTGGTAAGTAAATAGCGAATAATTGTGCATCATACAAACGATCTTTAACTTGTAACATATAACCAGCTTTGATGGTTTGTTGTTTCAATTTTAAAGTCAAATCACCTCCACCAGTGTAGATATAATCAGATAAAGATTGAAAAATACGGCTTCCAGATTGTTGAGATAAAGTATTAGAAATATTCAACACATATGGATCTGAACTGTTAACGCCTTTTGTGTAAACGATTCTTCTTTGGTCAGGTGTGTAAGCATCTAAAATATTGAATGCACCGTACCAATTGAATTTTAATTTTTGAGATAAACTATGTTCTCCGTTTAATTGATTGGTAAAGAATACATTTTGACCAAACACAAATTCATTACCTCTTAACGAATCTTGTCTTGAATAGTCAACACCTAATCTTGAATTATAAGTGTTTGCTGTCTTAACGTTTACAATAGCTTTATAACTTATTTTATTCAATGGGTTAAAGAACATAGAAAATCCAGCAATCGCACCCATATTAATATCCTGAAAATACTTACTATCTTTTAAAGCAGTAATTGGATTGAATTTTTGATCGATAATACCATTTTGATTGTTCACGTTGTCTTGGAAACGATATGCGTTCGCATAGTTGATACCTAAAATTCCACCTACCTTTTTACCAAATAAAGTACCAGTGAAACCACCATTCATTTGTAAACTCACGTTTGGTTTAGCAGTCGTCATCACAGGAGCCCAGTTATTAGACATTCTTTTTGCTAACTCAATTTTTGAAGCATTACTAGATGTATCAAAACTTGATTTAGTAGTATAACCTGCAGGCAATGATCTTGTACCATCATCTATTCCATACCAATCCGTTTTACCACCTTGGTCTTTAAAGAAATCTTTACCTGTTACTAATGTATTGGCGCTAGTTCCAATTTGAATATTAAAGAAATTTTTTGTTGGAACATCTTTTGTATTCACTTGAATCAAACCTCCTGCCCACTCACCTGGTAATTCAGGAACGAAAGCCTTGTTAATAATGATATTATCAATGATTTGAGAAGGGAATAAATCGAAAGAGAATGTTTTTCTATCTGGCTCAGTACTTGTTAATAAAATACCATTCAACATGGCTTGGTTATAACGATCCGCTAAACCTCTTACAATAATATATTTACCTTCTTGTATAGATGCGCCTGGAGTTCTTTTTAAGATTTCCGCAGTGTTTCTATCTGGACTACGCTTGATAGACTCCGCAGAAATGACTGAAGCCACCGTGTTGGTATTCTTTTGATAAGAAATTAACGCATTATCAGTAGCCCCTTTATTTGTAGCTCTTGTAGCAGAAACCACCACATCTGTCAATTTTTTGCCAGACTCTTCTAATAACACGTCTAAAACGATTTCTTCGTTCTCTGCAGTTGCCGCTGAAACATCAATTGATTTTGCCTTGTACCCTACATAAGAGAAGTCCAACGTGTAGGCTTTATTGATATCGATATTGAAACTGAATCTACCTTCGATATCTGTTTTTGAAACTTGGTTCTTATCGGATTTTAGAGTTAGTGTAACCCCAACTAAAACATCATTTTTTACGTTTGTAACCTTACCTGTCAATTTTGCTTTTTGTGCTTGAACCGAAATAGCTGCAACAAAACAAATTATAAATAGTAGTATCCTTTTCACGATATGATTTTATTTGTATGGCAAATATCAAATACCTATGTTACCAAATTGTTAACTGAATATGAACTTAATATTAACTAATCATTATGGGGCATGAAAAAGGGCACTCTTTCAAGTGCCCTTAAATATTCACAAAATATTGCTAATCAAGATGATACACATTATGTAAGTCTTTTGGACAGGTGAAGTTCACGCCTAAATCATTGATCAATCCATCATGAATATCATAGACCCAACCATGTAAGTGCAATGGTTGGTTTCTCTTCCAAGCATTTTGAACAATAGATGTTTTGCCTAAATCATGCACTTGTTCCTGTACATTTACTTCCACAAACCTTCTAGCTCTTAAAGTTTCATCCTCAATGGCGTCTAATTCTTTATGGTGATAACGATACACATCTTTGATATGTCTTAGCCAATTGTCTATTAAGCCAAATTGTTGGTTTTTCATCGCAGCCATGACACCTCCACAGCCGTAATGACCACAAACAATAATGTGTTTTACTTTAAGCACTTCTACTGCATAGGACAATACACTTAGCATGTTCATATCGCTGTGTACGACCATATTGGCAATATTACGATGCACAAACATTTCACCTGGTTCAGTTCCCGTTATGGATTCTGCAGGCACCCTGCTGTCTGAACAACCTATCCATAAATACTCAGGTGCTTGGCCTTTTGATAAGTTTTCAAAGAATGTTGGGTCTAGTTGTAATTGTTCTGCAACCCATGTTTTGTTATTTTCAATTAATCTTTGGTATGATTTTTCCATTTTGTTTAATTTTTTTTTAATTAAATAATCCCTTTTTAAAAATTCTTTGAATCGAAATAAATAGCTATTACAATTTACGACTAATGACCCGAAACAGCTACCCTTGCAGGCATATTCACTAATGTGACTTCTATATTTTTTAATTTAGCTGCAATTTCAAAGTCATAAATAATCTCTATCACATCTAAATCTAAATAATGTGACTGACTAGCATCAATGGTTACTTTTGTATCGTTTTGAATATCTGATAATTTTTTAGCTATGCTTCCTTTATTGATAAACGTCACATGTTCTGAAAGAACAATAGTGATTTCACCACCTTCGGATTTTTTTTCATGATGAAATTGGTAGTCACGGCGATAATTGGTTCTTAAAATATAAAATATTGCCACTAGCATACCTAGTGCAATGCCTTTTAACAAATCACTGAATTGTATCGCAATTACAGTCACAATAAAAGGAACAAACTGTACCCAACCAAGTTGGTACATCTGTTTGAACAAGGACACTTTAGCCAATTTATAGCCTACTACTAATAAAACTGCAGCTAAACAAGCCAAAGGGATTTGGTTTAGGACGGATGCAAATGCCACCACACTAATGAGCAATAACAATCCGTGAAAAATGGCAGATAGTTTTGTCTTAGCACCTGAATTTACATTGGCAGATGTTCTAACAATCACGGCTGTCATGGGCAAACCTCCAATCATACCAGAAATTAAATTTCCTAATCCTTGTGCTTTTAATTCTCTATTGGTTGGTGTAACTCTTTTATGTGGATCTAATTTATCACCCGCTTCGACACTTAAAAGTGTTTCTAAACTCGCAATAATTGCAATGGTCACAGCAATCACATACACATGGTAATTACTTAAGGCTGCAAAATTTGGTAAGGTAAATTGTCCAATGAATTCAGTACTTGTTTTTGCTACTGGCAATTTCACCAATGCATCTGCAGACAAAGCCCATGCTGGCATATTCGCATTAAAAAATATATTCAATGCAACACCAGCTAGCACTGCAATCAAAGCACCTGGAACATATTTAAAGAAGCTGTATTTTTTTAAAATAGGTAATTCCCAGAATAAAATGATTGCGATAGAAATACTAGCAATGATGATTGAACCAAAATGATACGAAATTGAATTTGCTTTACTATATCCAATTGCAATGGGTGCTTGTTTTAAAATTAGGATGATACCAATTGCTGCAAGCATTCCTTTTATCACGCTAGATGGAAAATAATATCCAATCACGCCCGCTTTGAGGTAGCCTAAAACAATTTGTAAAATTCCAGCAATCACCACAGCTACTAAAAAATGATCATATGCGCCTAATGTAGTGATACCGTTTAATACAATCACAGTAAGGCCTGCAGCTGGACCACTTACACTCAATGCCGATCCACTTGCAAATGCTACAATAATACCACCTACAATACCTGCAATGATGCCAGAAAAGAGTGGAGCTCCAGAAGCCAATGCAATGCCTAAACATAATGGCAGGGCTACTAAAAAAACAACCAATCCTGCTGGAAGATCCTCTTTTAAATATTTAAAACTTAATCCTTGTGTTGGTTTATTTAAATTCATTTTTTCTTTCTAAAGTGATTTGAAACAATTTTGACGCTATATAAAATGTTCAATGCAGCTAATCATAAGCATGTTGAGACATTTTCTTAATTGACCCCTCATCTTGAAATACAATCAAGAAATCAATATAAAATTATACTATTCTGCAGTAGGATTGGGAGGAGGAATGAGAATGGGATTGTTTCGATCAATCACCGAGCCTAGATGTGTTATGATAGGATAATTTGAAGTGACAAGCAAGGATGCTGTTTGACTTTCAAAATACATCGAATGGTTGGATTCTATTTTCTTGACCTTGAATTGGATTTCTTCGACTTCCTCTTCCTCCAAAGCCAGTAAAGTAGCTGTTACAGCATGGCTATTGGATTGCATTAAATTAGACCAAAAGCGGAGTCCTTCCACAGGAAAAACCTGAGTTGCAACCACTAAAGTCAATAAAATACCAATGAGCCTTTTTTTCATACACTGCGAATATAAAAGCTAAATCATTAAAAAAGCATACTATTAATGAATTTACACAAATTTTATATGAATTGTTAAGTTCAATTTGTATGATTCATAATAAAAAATTATTGTTTAAATTCATTTCATGAAAATCACAAAAGCATCCATCGAAGCAGCAGCGATTCGTATCGCGCCCTATATCCATAATACGCCCATTATGACATCCAAAAGTATCAATGCGCTATCTGGATTAGACCTCTATTTCAAGTGTGAGAATTTTCAAAAAATTGGCGCATTCAAAATTAGAGGCGGCATGAATGCGAGTTTGCAATTAACCAAAGAGCAACTGGAAAAAGGTGTTGCCACACATTCTTCTGGGAACCACGCTCAGGCATTGGCTTTTGCAGCAAAAATGTTAGGTATTAAAGCCTATATCGTGATGCCTGAATCCTCCCCACAAATAAAAGTAAATGCAGTAAGAGGCTATGGTGCCGAGGTGACAATTTGTGCCTCGAATCAAGCTGCAAGAGAATCTACTTTACAAGCTATTGTGGACCAAACAGGCGCTACATTTATTCATCCTTACGATAATGACGAAGTGATTACAGGACAAGCTACCTGTGTAAAAGAAATCATTGAGGCCATGCCAGATATAGATATCGTTGTGACACCGGTGGGTGGTGGTGGATTATTATCAGGCACTTGTTTAGGCGTGCACTATTTTAAACCAGGATTAAAAGTTTTTGCTGGAGAGCCCGAAGGTGCTGCAGATGCGGTGTTGAGTATTCAATCAGGAAAAGTAGAAAAAGCCCCATTTGTCAATACCATTGCAGATGGCTTATTAACAACCTTAAGTGAACGCACACTTGAAATCATTCAAGCGCATGTTGCTGATATTTTGTTAGTGTCCGAAGATGAAATTAAAGCAGCGCTGAGGTTGGTGTACGAAAGAATGAAAATTATTATTGAACCAAGTTGTGCTGTGCCTTTAGCAGCTGTATTAAAAAATGCACACTTATTTAAAGATAAAAAAGTAGGTATTATTTTAACAGGTGGAAATGTAGACTTAAGTAAATTTAAAGAATGGTTTTAATTGGTTAGGTCATTTAATTGAACAATTTTTATACAATACTAATTGACTTTTTATAAATTCAACGCTTTAAAAAAATAGTCCTCAGACACTTCTTGCACTTGGCCAGGTTTTATGAATTCAACATTTAAATCTTCTATAGACCATCTAACTAAACGGATACATCGATGGTGCATGGTTGCTACCATCTTACGCACTTGGTGATACTTACCCTCTGTCAGTTCAATACTCAGCCAATCCGATTGTTGATTTTCATGCAACACAATACCATTATCCCATAAGGCTTTTGGGGGATCTATTAAATCTACTTTACATGGCGTGGTAGTATAAATGCTGCCATTGGGCGCTGAAATGTCTACACCATTTTGTAAGGCTTCGATGGTTGCTTGGCTTACTTTATTTTTAACTTGTACCAAATAAGTTCTTGTATGTGCACGTACGCCTTGAAATAATAATTTGGTTACTTTTTTATTGGTCGTTAATAACAATAAACCTTCCGACATTTGGTCAAGCCTTCCAATGGCATGTGTACCCTCCGGAAAATTAAAATCAATATTTGAAAGTAACTGAACTTTGTGGGTGCTCACAAACTGAGACACCATATTCATTGGTTTGTTCAATAAAAAATACCGGTCTGCTTTCATAGCAGCAAATTACTTAATATTGCTTATGGAACAACCGCATAAAGACCCATTGCACGGAAAAACACTTGCCTTTATCATTGAGGAATTAGTGCGTCATTTTGGATGGGAGGATTTGGGACAACATATCCCCATTAACTGCTTTAATATTGATCCAAGTATTCAATCTAGCCTAAAATTTTTACGCAAAACTCCTTGGGCCAGAAAAAAAGTAGAGGAGTTGTATATTAGGATGGTTAGCTAAATTAAAGCAACACTTCTATGAAAGATTTTTTAGACCATTTTTTTGAAATAGTGATCCAATCAGTAGTGTGACTTTTAATATTGCTCAAAATCTCCCAGGCTTCTAAAATCAATCCTTTTTTAGGTTCTGGTTCTTTTTTATCCTTATTAATTTCTATCTTTCCTATAATGTCTCCATTCACTAAATAAACTTTGTGATCGATGATTTTTCCAATCACTTTATCGTCATTTCCAAAGAAACAATCCCCAATGACTAAACCAATGACCTTTTCTCTTTTTTTGTTCAAGATCATCATATTTTGGATATATGCGACTGTTTCATTGTCTTGATTCAATACTTTGTACATTGTTAACTATTTTGAGTTTGTTTAATTAATTGAGCCACGATTTCTTTAGTGGAATGGGTTAATTCTAGTTTTACAGGAGCTGTATGATTGATCCACTCGGTAAAGATAGTGTGAAAATTTTGGTCTATTTGTATTAAAACTTTAACCCCCAAGTCGGCTAACGCAGCAGCATTTGATAGTTGCTCATAGTGCTTTGCAATAGGGATGCTTAATACCTTTTTATTCATGTACATCGCTTCCGCAGGTGTTTCAAAACCTCCCCCTGTGATGACTGCATGCGACCTAATCATACTTTTTGTAAACCCGCTATTACTAATGGGAAAGTATGTAATATTTTTATAATTTCTTATGGAAGTGACTTCGGCACTAAAAACTTCGAATTGATACTTTGATTGGGCTAAAAAGTAAGGCTCTAAATAGGCAATAGAATAATGAGGTAAATAAACTGATATATGCCCTTCATCTGTTGCTACAGCATCAATGATTTCTTGTTTGATGATTGGATTGTATACATGATGGTCATAGGGTTTAAAATGCAATCCAAGATAATGTGTACTCTTCACAAAATTTTTTAAAATGAACTCCCCAATAAGGTTGTGCGTTTTTGACCTTGGTGTTTTATTGCTTTGAAAACTTGCTTGATGCCCAAACTGTACACTCTGTTTTTTCCTAAATAAACAAGCCAATGAAGTCACAAAGTCAAAATCATTGATGACTAAATCATAATTATTGACGGGCAATTTATAAGCATCTTTAAAAATGCTGAAAGAAAATGATTTGACTATTTTTAGATAATCCAGACCCCCAGTTGCTTTATAAAAAAGGCTAATCCCTTTACTTCTTCCAATAACGGGCAAATCGGTTTTAAGGTCAGTATTGGAACCGCTAATAAAAAAGTCCACGTTCCCATAGTTTTTTAAAAATGGATATAATTGTATGGCCCTACTAATATGACCATTACCAGTACCTTGAACTGCGTAAAGTATATTCATTAAATAGAAACTTGAAATGCAACTTCGTTGGTTAATACAGTAAGTTCTTCTTGTAAATTAACGATTTTAGTTAACTTCTTTTTATCTGCTTTTTCAAATTGATTAGGATCATATTGGTATAATGTCCATTTTTTATCTGCATACTCTAAAGCCGTTAGATTTTCGATCCAATCCCCACTATTTAAATAAGTGACACTGCCTTTATCGGTCGTTACAACGCGATGTTGAGGTTGATGAATATGTCCACAAATCACATATTTATACCCATTTTCGATGGCCAATTCTGCCGCAGTTTGTTCAAAATTATTGATCCAAGAAACTGCTTTTTTTACCCCGTTTTTAACCTGCTTGCTGATACTCATTTTTTCACGTCCAAGAAGGGTACAAACATAATTGACTGCACTATTAATTAGAATCAATAAATCATAGCCATATCCACCCAATTTTGCTAATAATTTAGCACTTCCCTTAGTTGTTCTATCAAACACATCCCCGTGAAATACCCAATTTTTTTCGCCGTTAATCTCAAATACAATTTTATCGGTCAATTGAATATTGCCCATCTCAAAATGACCATACTTTCTTAATGCTTCGTCGTGATTACCAGTAATATAGACCACTCTAGTACCTTTACTAGCCATGCTAAAAATACGTTTAATCACCGCCATATGACTTGCTGGAAAGTAGCGCTTGTTAAACTGCCAGATATCAATGATATCGCCGTTTAAAATAAGGGTTCTTGGTTCGATGCTTTTTAGATAATTAAGTAATTCATGTGCCTGGCAACCAAATGTACCTAAATGAATATCACTAATTACACATACATCCAATGGGCGTTTGTTCATGTGAGCTTGTTTATGCAAAATACGTTGATCTCTCTATGTATATTGTGTGGGTATTATTATCTGTATATTAACTTTTTGTTAAGCAAGTACATGAAAAATACATATATTGTAGATTTACCTTTATTAATCAAGTCGTTATGAAACAAAAGCATATTCCTAGAGATATTAGTTGGCTCAGTTTTAATGCTAGAGTATTACAAGAAGCAAACGATACCTCTGTTCCTTTACAGGAGCGTATTCGATTTTTGGGCATTTTCTCTAATAACCTAGATGAATTTTTTAGAGTTCGTGTAGCCACACTTAAAAGAATGGTAGAATTTATAGAAAAGAAGAAGAACGCAAGGATTGATTTAATAGAAAACCCTCAGGTTGTATTAGATGAGATCCAAAGAGTGGTTTTAAGGCAACAAAATGAATTTAACAGGATTTGGCAGAATATATTAAAGGAATTGAAGGCCAAAAAGATTTTATTTGTTGACGATAAGCAACTAGACGCCACACAAAAGGAATTTGTTAAAACCTATTTTGACAATGAAGTACGTCATGACATTATTCCATTAATGATTGAAAACTTACCTCAATTACCTTATTTAAGAGATAAAAGTTTGTATTTGGCGATTGTCATGGGCAATAAAAACGATGCTTATCAACAAAAATTTGCACTAATCGAAATCCCATCAAGATCAGTTGGTCGATTCGTCATTTTGCCGTCCAAAAATGGATTTACAACCATTATGTTGTTGGAAGATCTAATTGAATTTAATTTACCAATCATATTCTCTCATTTTAAGTTCAATCAATTTGATGCGCATGTATTTAAAATTACTAAGGATGCCGAGATTGATTTAGATCAGGAAGTAGGGCTGAATTTTATTGATAATATTTCTAAAGGAATTAAAAACAGAAGAAAAGGAAAGCCTGTAAGATTTGTATATGAAAAAGATATGAATCCAGAAATACTTGAATTCTTAATTCTAAAATTAGGCTTAACCAGAAAAAGTAGCATTATACCTGGAGGCCATATCCATAACTTTAGACATTTTATGGATTTCCCAAATGTGATAAAAGATAGTACCTACGTTAGACCAAAACCATTCAATCATCCTGCATTCAAGAAAAAAGCAATGGTTTGTGATATGTTGATGGAGAAAGATATCATGCTGCATTTCCCCTACCATAGCTATGACCCAGTGATTGACATGCTTAGAGAAGCTGCTATGGATGATACTGTTGTGTCCATTAAAATAACTGCTTACCGTTTGGCATCAAATTCTAAAGTGATCAACGCCCTTGTAAATGCAGCCAGAAATGGAAAGAAAGTAATTGTGTTTTTAGAATTGAAAGCAAGATTTGATGAAGAAGCCAACTTAGAATGGAAAACTGTAATGGAGGAGGAAGGCATTACCGTGCTAGTGGGTATTCCAAATATGAAGGTGCATGCAAAATTGTGCATCATTCAAAAAAGGGCTAAAAATAAATTAATGCAATATGGTTTCATCAGTACAGGAAACCTAAATGAGAAAACAGCAAAAATTTATGCCGATCATTGCTTGTTAACAAGTAATAGAACTTTAATGAACGAGGCTGGCAGAATATTTAATTATTTAGCCAACTGGAAACTTGGAGATAAGCCTATTGCAAAAATGCGCAATTTGTTAATATCCCCTATCAACATGCGCTCTGGATTCATGCAACTTATCGAGAATGAAATTGCTCATGCAAAAAGAGGTTATGTTGCATCTATTACAGTAAAATTAAACGCGTTAACAGACACCATTTTACTAGAGGCGCTATACAAAGCTGCGAAATCTGGTGTGAAAGTGAACTTAATTATAAGAGGCATCTTAACGTTGAAGAAGACGACCGAAAAAGGAGCTGGAAAATTAAATGCAATTAGTATTGTGGATCAGTATTTGGAACATGCTAGGGTGTTAATATTTAATAACAAAGGCAATCAAAAAGTATTTATTTCAAGTGCGGATTGGATGATACGTAATTTAGACCACAGAATCGAAGTTGCTGTGCCAATTGTAGATCCAGTCATCAAAAAAGAATTAATTGAAATTATTCAAATTCAATTAAAAGATAATCAGAAAGCAAGAATTTTAGACACTGATTTAAACAATAAATATGTACCTTCGGAAAAGGCAGTTTCTTTTAAATCTCAAGAAGAAACCTACAATTTTTTAAAAGGTAAAAGATAAAATACTTTGATTTTAGGAGCAATTGATATTGGCAGCAATGCTGCAAGGTTACTTATTTGCGAAGTCGTTAAGCATGGAACAGAAATAGAATTTAATAAGTTAAATCTAATACGTATTCCTCTTAGACTTGGATTTGATGTATTTGAAAAAGGATACATTGGGTTCAGAAAAAAGAAAATGCTCTTAAATACGATTGATGCATTTAATGCTTTAATGAAAGTATATGAAGTAGAACATTATATTGCTTGTGCAACGAGTGCAATGAGAGACGCTAGCAATTCAAAGGAAATCATTAAAGAAATTAAGTCGGATACAGGGATAGCAATCGAAGTGATTTCAGGAGATTTAGAGGCAGAAATCATCTATGAAAATCATATTGCAGAATTATTAGATCCTAACAAAAGTTATTTATACATAGACGTAGGCGGCGGAAGTACAGAAGTGACCCTTTTTCACAAGGCTGCTGTTGCTTTTCAAAAGTCTTTCAATGTTGGCACAGTTCGTATTTTAACAGGTAAGGTGGACGATGCTGTTTGGGAAGATTTAAAACAAGCATTAAAAGAGATTGGGAAAAATTATCCTAAAATGATTGCCATTGGTTCTGGAGGAAATATTAATAAAATATTCTCCATGATTAATTCAAAAAATTTAAAGAGTATACCAATTGAAGTCATCAGAGAATTCCATAGAGTTTTAGATCCAATGACAGTGGACGAAAGGATGCAAACCTATAATTTAAAAAGAGATAGAGCAGATGTAATTGTTCCTGCTTTGCGTATTTATGCAAACGCTATGAAGTGGGCTAATATTGAAGAAATTCATGTTCCTAAAATTGGACTAGCCGACGGCTTAATCAATCATTTGTACGAACAAGTGAAGTAAGTTTGATCCGGAATAATTTACAGTAACAAGATGAATGAAGTTGTAACTACAATGATTTAAAAGATTGGATCATCTCCAAGGCTGTGACTGCAAACTCCTGGCCTTTATTCATCTTATCAATTGCCGCACGTTCATAAGCCAAGGCTTCATTCTGAGTGGTTAAAATACCAAAAATTACAGGAGTCGTTTTAGTTGCTGCAATGGTTGCAAAACCTTGGGTCACATATTGACAAACATATTCGTAATGGTCTGTATCCCCTTTAATGATTGCGCCTATCACAATTACACAATCATATTGATTGGTCTCGATGATGCGATTTGCAAATACGACTGTTTCTACTGCACCGGCGCACTCAAAGACTTTATACGCTTGCTTTTTAGCATCCAATTCGTCTGTACACCCTGCTAAAAGTAAGTCTGTGATATGTGCATTAAAATTTGCTTTGATAATGGCGATCATACTAAAAGGTAATTTTATGATTAGCGATATTGGCCTTGTCTTGTAAATATTTTCTATTTTGCTCCGTTACAAATGGAGGCACCACAATTTGTTCAAATTGAAATCCAGCCTCTTGAATGGCTGTTATTTTATCTGGATTGTTGGTGATGAATGAAAAATCATTGACATGCAATTCCTTTAATATTGCAATGGCATCTTGATAATTCCTATCATCTTCGGGAAGTCCTAGACTTAAATTTGCTTGGAAGGTATCTTCTCCCTGATCCTGTAAAGCATAAGCAGCAATTTTTTGACCAATACCAATACCTCTTCCCTCCTGGCCTTTTAAATAAATCAAGTACCCGTGTTTATTTTTTGCAATCTGCTCTAAAGCATTTATTAATTGGGCTTTACAATCGCAACGTACACTACCAAAAACGTCGCCAGTTAAACATTCACTATGAAAACGTACGATTGGCTTATTGGATAATTCAGCATCCATTAACAATACCACATGAGATTCTTTAGTATGATTATTTTGAAAAACTAAAGATTTAAATAAACCGAATGCTGTTGGGAGTTGAGCTTCTGCAATAAGCTCTATACTTGCGTCAGCAATCTTAGTTGATGGATGCTGATCAATATCTTGTTCGACTGAATTTATGATTAAATCTTTCACAAAAGTTTTTCTGTACTCAATCAGTTGTTCAATACTAATCATTTTTAATTGATGCGTTTTCGCAAAATCAACTAAGCCATTTCTTCTCAACATGTCCCCGTCTTCGTCCATGATTTCACAGATAATTGCAGCAGGCGCCAAATCGGTTAATAAGCATAAATCAACAGCAGCTTCAGTATGCCCTTTTCTTACCAATAAACCGCCCTCTTTTGCGACCACCGGAAATAAGTGACCTGGTTTAATAAAATCATCAGGCTTGGCAGAAGGATTAACCACTTGACGTGCAGTAATGGCCCTTTCTTTTGCAGAGATGCCTGTTGTAATTCCAAGTGCAGGAATCGCATCAATAGAATCATAAAATGCGGTATGAAAAGGATCTGCATGATTGGTATTGACTGGTGCAATCCCAATTTGTTTTGCAATGGTTTGATGCATAGCAATACAAACTAAACCTCTTGCATATTTTGCACAAAAATTTATTTTTTCTTGAGACGCTAAAGCTGCGGGGAAAACAATATCACCTTCATTTTCTCTGTCTTCATCATCTACCAATATAATTGGTTCTCCTAATTTAAAAGCATCCAATGCTTCTTGCACATGATCAAACATTACACATTTCTTTTTAAAAGTAACTGTTCTGTATATTTTGCTAAAATATCAAATTCAATATTTACAATACTTTCAACTGAAAGTTGATTGATATTGGTCTTGTCTAAAGTGGTTGGAATAATACAAAGGTCAATCAGCTGCTCATGCACTTCATTGATTGTAAGACTCACCCCATTGATTGCAATAGACCCTTTATAAACAACATATTTTACAAATTGTTCAGGTACTTGGATGGTCAAAAACCACGCTGTGGGGGTGATCTTAATGTCAGTGACTTTAGCAGTCGCATCTACATGACCTAGCACATAGTGTCCTCCTAAATAACCATTCGGTTGCATTGGTAATTCTGTATTCACTATGTCCCCAACCTTATAATTGTTGATTGTTGTTTTAGCAATCGATTCTGTAGAAACAAAAAAATACATGATATCACCTTCTACTTTAGTCACCGTAAGACAGGCTCCATCTATCGCTACACTATCCCCTAATTGAACAATTGCCGCAAAATTAGCCATGTTGATAGCTAGCTCCCATCCAGACTCGGCTGGGCTGATAGCATGTATCTTTCCTTTTTGAACAATACCTGTAAACATATGCCTTGATTTGAGTAATTTTGAGGAGCAAAGATAACCCTTATGACGCAGAAGGAGGCCATTGAGCATACATTAAATCTGGCCAAAAAAGCCCATGAAAACCAAATTCGACCAAATCCTTATGTAGGTGCAGTCGTATTGAATCAAGAGGGCAACCTAATAGGTGAAGGATTCCATCAAAAATTGGGGGGACCACATGCCGAGGTGTATGCAATAGAGCAAGCCCTCCAAAAAACTTCAGACCTCAGTCAAGCCACGCTTTATGTAAGCTTAGAACCTTGTTCTCATTATGGAAAAACACCCCCTTGCGCAGACTTAATCATCCAACATCAATTTAAAAAAGTCGTTATTGCTAGTTTGGACCCCAATCCCAAAGTAGCAAGTGTTGCAAAATTAATGGAACATGGTATTGAGGTTGAAGTAGTCCATGATCCTACAGCTAGCTTATTAAACGCTCGATTTTTTACCAATCAATTGAAAAATCGACCACACTATATTTTAAAATTGGCTTCCACTATTGATGGGAAAATTGCAGACTATGCAAAAAATAGTCAGTGGATTAGCAATGCAGCATCAAGACAATTTGTACACGATCATTTAAGGGCCAATGTGGATGCGATATTGACTTCGTATAAAACTGTGCTACAAGATCGAGCGAGTTTAACCATTAGAAACACGGGTGGAGCCATTATAGAAACCAATGTGCTAGTGATTGATAAAAATCTTGACTTACTTCAAAAGCAACATGAAAGCTTGCCTATTTTTTATCCTCGTACAACTACAAAAATTATTTTTATTACAGCCAATCCTCCAAGCTTTCAGTTACCAGAAAACATGGACTTTATCATTGGAACATTTAATGAAGAAGGTCTATTATTTTCATCTATATCGGCTAAATTACTTGAACTAGGCTACTATAAAATTTTAACAGAAGCCGGAAGCCAATTGAATTCAAGCATGATTCAACAAAACATAGCAGACGAATTGTATTGGTTCATCGCACCTGCTGTTTTGAATGATTTAAATGCCCTGCC
This sequence comes from Sediminibacterium sp., assembly GCA_049314475.1. Taxonomy (GTDB): domain Bacteria; phylum Bacteroidota; class Bacteroidia; order Chitinophagales; family Chitinophagaceae; genus Sediminibacterium. The sequence goes on along the minus strand of JBMOFB010000004.1, from coordinate 28,148 downwards.
AATGCTTGGATTAGATACAGAAATTGCATTAGACAAAAAAGTGCAATTGTCTTTAATTGAAACAAAAGTAATTGATGGAGATGTTTTATTGCACTACCGTTTTGAATAGGATAGATAAGATTTTCAAAGGCTTAATTAGACAAGAAATTAATAAGATAAGATTAGCCTCAATAAGATGAGATTTACTTAAATTATTTTTATTCAAAATCTACATTAAAAAAGACGCCTTTGTTCTCGGTTTGTGCCAATGCATCTTTGAAAATCAAAATTCCAACTTGACATAGCACATTGTTTTCCCAATCTTGGATGGTCCATTGACTCAATGTATTCGCCTCTTGGTATGCCTGTGTTAATTCATTTAAGCCCGTCATTAATCCAGCAGTTGTTTTTTCAATTCCTGCATAATTAGACATGCAATTTTGAACGAGTGAGCGATCTATTTTTTTAATTGACATTGGTTTGAAATCAAAACGAATAGGTTGTAATGAATCCTCTTGCTCCAAGGCTTTAACTATTTTAGCGGAAGCCCATTTAGCAAACACAATACCCTCTATCAATGAATTAGATGCCAATCTGTTGGCGCCATGCAAACCAGTAGATGCAGTTTCACCAATCGCATAGAGCGCATCTATCCCAACTGCTTCCCCATATGCATCTACTTGAATGCCTCCGCATGCATAATGCTCAACCGGTATCACTGGGATCCACTGTTTGCTAATATCTATTCCTAATTTTTGCGAACAAGCTAATTGAATGTTTGGAAAATGTTGTTGTATCGTGGTAGCACTAAGTATGGTTGCATCTAAAAAAACATGTTGAATGGTACTTTTTTTAATTTCATTCATAATGGCCCTTGAAACAATATCTCTTGGTGCTAAAGAGGCCCTTGGATCATATTGTGGCATGAAATCAATTCCATGTTCATTTCTTAAAATAGCGCCCTCGCCCCTAAGCGCTTCTGAAATTAAATAGGTTCCGCTTTGATTGGATTCGTATAAACCAGTTGGATGAAATTGAATCAACGAGAGGTCTTTCAATGTGGCCCCAAGTTCACTTGCAAAAACTATTCCGTCTCCTGTTGCAATGGATTGATTGGTTGTTTTAGCATAAACCATACCAAATCCTCCTGTGGCCAACACCAATTGCTTACATTGAATTTGAATTGAATTTTTCTCTGTTAAATTGCTGTATGAATTATCTGCTTCATGCTTGTGGATTGCTTGAATATAAAAAACGCCTTGATGGTCTTTTTCAATTTGAATAACGGCTACATTTTCAATGCAATCAATCGAAGGAAACTGACTTGCTCGATGCATTAAAGTAGCTTGTAAAGCATTACCCGTCATATCTGCTTTATGCCAAATTCTTGAAAATTGATGTCCCCCTTCTTTCACTAAATCATAACTGCCATCTGTTTTTTTATCTAAGTCAATGCCCCATCTTATTAAATCTAGCATCGCTTCGGGCGCCGCCTCAATCACTTTACGAACAATTTGAAGGTCATTTTTACCCGCCCCCGCATCTAATGTATCCAATATATGCGCTTCAAAACTATCTTCATTGGATGCAACAGCAGCTATACCACCTTGAGCCCAACTGGTATTGGTATCTGAAAATCCTGCTTTGGATACCAACAAAATAGAAATTGGTTGATTGACTTTAGCGGCAGCTTCTGCTAAATAAATGGCAGTTGCCAAGCCGGCTACACCGGTGCCGATGATCACCACTTGATAGGATAATAAATGAGGCTGTTGCTGCATTAAATAGATAACATATTTTGAAGTGCCTTTAAAGCACCCTCCTGAACATGAGGGTCAATGGTCACCATCGGTAATTCGTATTGCAACGCATTGTATAATTTCTCCAAACTATTCATTTTCATATAAGGACACTCAGCACAAGCGCAGGTATTGTTTTCAAAGGAAGGCGCTGGTATAATTAATTTTCCTGGTGCAGCTTCTCTCATTTTAAATAAAATGCCCGCTTCTGTGGCGACAATAAAACAAGGATGATCGGATTTACTTACATAGTCAATCAAAGCTTTTGTAGATCCAATGAATGCTGCTTTATCCAAAATAGAACTAGGGCATTCTGGATGCGCAATCAACATGGCTTCTGGTCGCAATGCCATCAATTGCGAAAGTTTTGCATCCGATATATTCACATGCACCATACATGCACCTTCCCAGATATGCATTTTTCGGCCAGTTACTTTTTCTACATATCTTCCTAAATTAGCATCAGGCGCAAATATAATTTCTTTATCAAGTGGGATTGCTTTTACCACATCCACCGCATTGGAAGAAGTACAAATATAATCACTCATAGATTTTACCGCCGCCGTACAATTGATGTAACTTACCACGATGGCATTTGGATGCAAAGCCTTGAATGCTCTAAACTCAGCCTCGGGTGCAGCATCTGCTAAAGAACAACCTGCGTGCAAGTCTGGCAAAATCACTTTGGCATTTGGATTTAATATTTTAGCTGTCTCGGCCATAAAGTGAACCCCACAAAAAACAATCATTGATGCATTGGCTTTTTGTGAATATTGCGCTAATGCATAACTATCCCCAACAAAATCAGCAATGGCTTGAATTTCATCTGCCACATAATAATGTGCTAATATTACCGCATTTTTTTGCGCCTTTAATTGCTGAATCGCTTTAACTAGGTCCACTCCTTCTGGTAATGGCCTATTTATAAATCCAACTTTAACAACTTCTTCTTCTAAGGTCATATACAATGAAATTAAATTATTTTTAAAGAGATGTCTACTGATTCAATGTGGTGGGTTAAATCACCTATCGAAATAAAATCTACACCCGTTGCAGCGTATGCTACAATATTATCTTGATGGATACCACCAGACACTTCTAAAGGTTTCTTTTGCTGATTGATTGTGATCATTTCTGCTACAGTAGCAGGTGTCATATTATCCAATAAAATTCTTGACACAAAATCGAATGCTAATGCTTCTTGGAGTTCGGATTGATTTTTGATTTCAACGACCACAGGTAGGTGTACTTTTTCTGCTGCACAATATTGCATAGTTGCCTCCAATGCCAAAGCAACACCACCAGCCGCTTTGATGTGATTGTCTTTAATTAAAATCATATCATACAACCCAAATCGGTGATTGACACCTCCACCAATACGCACTGCCCATTTTTCGGCTATTCTAAAATTGGGTGTTGTTTTTCTGGTATCTAAAATTTTAGCTGGATACGCAGCAATCATCGTTTTTAAGTGGCTTACTTTGGTGGCAATCCCGCTCATTCTTTGCATGCAATTAAGCATGAGTCGCTCTGCCATTAAAATACTATGAATGCGCCCTTCTACTTGACCAATGATTTGATTTTGTACAATTGTATCTCCGTCTTGAACCGTAAATTTTATATGTAAATTAGGATCCACTTTTTGCGCAATACAGATAACCATTTCTACACCAGCAATCACACAGGCCTCTTTCACCAAAAAATGCGCCTGCCCAATCTGGTCTTTCGGTATGGTTGCCAAAGTGGTGATATCGCCAATTTGTGCAATATCCTCTTCGATAGCTTGTTGAATAAATTGTTCTAATTCTTGATTCATTATTGTTGGTCTATCGTTTCGATAGTCATTTTTTCTAGTTTACTTAACAATGGGGGTAACACAAATGGTGTTCTTTGAAAATAAAATAGGGTAATAAGATTTCGCTTGGGATCAACCATGTAGGCTGTATTAAAAAAACCACCCCAAAAATAAGATCCCACTGAGGCTTTGTTGATTGATTGACCTTTCACTGATGTTAATCCGACACCCAATCCAAATTGATTCAAAGAAGGAAATCCACCAAAAATAAATGTCTTTTCGCCTAGCTGATTCGTAAGTAATTGTTCTAATGTGGCTGGTTGTAATAATCTAAATGTGCTTTTTGACATTGTTGGATTCAACAAATGATTTAAAAATAAAAAATAATCATTTGTTGTAGAAACTAATCCGCCTATGGCCGAATAATAAGATGCATTTTTTATAAAAGGATAATCCACTGGCATTGTAGTCCTGTCTGCCGCTACAAGGCGATTGTCTTTTTTAAAATAGATTTCAACAAGTCTGTTATGTTTTGATGTAGGAAGATAAAAATAAGTATCCTTCATGCCGAGTGGCTTAAATATATTGTCTGTTAAATAATTGGATAAAGATTGCTTGGTTACCAATTCAATCAAACCACCCAATACATTGGTGCTAAGACCATAACTGAATCTTGCACCTGGCTGATGCGCTAAAGGCATTTTTGCAATTTGCGCAATTTCTGCGCTTAGACTAGGATATTGTTCAAAGCCACTATTGCTTAATCCAAATTTTACAAATTCCTTTTGCAAATAAGGATATTCATCTGCGGAACTAATACCAGATTGATGGGTCAATAAGTCTCTGATGGTAATGGATCTTTTTCGGTCAACTAGTAATAAAGTATCGGCTTGTTTAACGTACACATTTTGACCAGAAAATTCAGGGAAGTACATTTCGATTGGGTCCTCTAAACGGATCCTGCCTTGCTCCACTAGTTTAAGCACAGCAACAGAAACAATGGCTTTGGTTTGTGAGGCGATGCGAAAAATTGAATTTTCTTGCATTCTAACCGATGCATCAAGGTTGGCAAAACCATAGGCTTGATGGTGTACAATTTTTCCGTTCTTAGCAATTAAGGCGACCCCTCCAGCAATATTATTTTGCGCTATTTCGGCATTGATGGTACTATCAATTTTATAAAAAACGGGTGTTTGAGCTAATATTGAGACACTAAAAAGCAACAATATGCCAAAAAGTAAAGACTTTTTCATGAAAGAACGTTTCACGAAATTAAGTAAAGTTTTTTACAAAATCTACTTTGTAAGGATGTCTAGCATGTCAGTCAAACTATGTACGATATAATCTGGCTTTGCTTCCATTAATTGTGTTTCAGTTTGCGCACCTGTTGTAATACCAATATTCAACAAACAACCTGCATTTTTACCTTCTTCGATATCAATACAAGAATCACCAATTTTAACCATATGTTTTGTGTCTTCTAAATGCAATTTATCTTTTGCATAAAAAATCATATCAGGCATTGGACGATTGTGTAATACATCTGAGGCAGTGACTAGTAAATCAATTTGTTGTCCTTCTGTCCAACCTAATTGTCCTAAAAGATTTTCTGCAGTGGCTCTATTATAGCCGGTGTTTAAAACAACTTTTATACCTGCTTGTTTCAATGCAGCAAATACATGCTCAGCTCCCGGCATTGGGGTCACATCAAAATTGGTATATGCAATATCCAATTGTTCTAAAAAATAATTAAAGGCTTCTAATTGTCCTGTTTCATCTAATGTATATGGGCTGTTAGAAATGATATCTTTAATGGCTTGGAATTTCTCTTTACCAGCACCATGTAATAAAACATGATTTAAATCTACAGGAACATTAAAATGATTTAAAGCTGCCTGTAAAGTTTTATACACAATATTGTCTTCGTTTACGGTTGTACCTGCCATATCAAAAACCACACATTGAATTTGCATAGGATTTATTTTAAACTGTTTTGAATCATTGGAGCAAAAAAATCGATTGCCTCTGTTTTCATTGTTGGATCTTTTGCAATATCATCCCACTTTCTTAGTGTAATAGCATCTTGATAAAATGGATTTTGCTCAAAATGAGCTACTTCTGTTTCATTCATAATGCCACCTTGAAAAGTTAAACTTGTTTTAGAAGGCGCAGATAAAGTATCGTAATAACTAGCATCCACCGCACATAAATATCTTTTAGCTGCCACATGTAAATTAACAGGCTCTACCACTGCTGGTACAAAATGTTCAGTTAGATACTTTGCTGCCAATGCTTCATGCACATCATCAATCCCATTGTCACTCGCGTCATCTGGTAAATCATGTAATAGATGTCCAATATCATGTAACAATGCGGCAGTAATTAATGCATCAGATGCATTGTTTTCTTTAGCAAATGTAGCTGCTTGTAACGCATGCTCTAATTGTGTTACAGCTTCTCCGCCATACATAGAACCACCATTGGTTTTGAATAAAGTAAGGATTTCTGATACGATAGGATGATGCATAAAATAGATTTTTATAATATTAAATAGTTTCAATCATTTCTTCGGCAAAACCAAATGACATGGTCATGCCGTGTCCACCAATGCCGTTTAAAATATAGACTCCAGGTTCAGGATTTAAAAATAATTCTGCAGCGCCATTGGTCATGATTGGATAAATACCATTCCATGATTGTATCATTTTCCATTGGTCTATATGCATGAATTTTTTTAAATAAGCAAGAATCATTTCGTTGATTTCAGTTTTATCGAATGGTTCAAAATCCAATGCATACTCATGAGAATCGCCTACTGTTAATTCCCCTTCGTTATTTTGAGACACCATCACATGGATACCATATTTTAAGTATTCTGGAATTTCTTCCTCAATTTTAAACCTTAATTTAGTTAAAGCAGATGATGCATGGAAACTTTTATAATGCAATAAGGACAATCCACCGCAAACTGATGCACCAATTTTATAAGTAGGATCTTGATGCTTAAAACGCATCATTTGTAATTTTGTTTTGATGATAGGTTGTGCTTTAAATTGGTCTGGATACAAGGTCTCAAAATCTTGTCCAGAACATACACAAACTAAGTCTGCCTCGTACTTTGTTTTACCTGCAAAAGCTGCATGACTTGTAACACTCGTGATGGCTGTTCCCCAAGTAAAAGAGACGCCATATTTTTGGGTTAAATAGGCAGGCAAATGCTTAATACCTTCTCTTGGATCTATAATGATTTCATCTTCACTTCTTAGTGCACCCAATAATCCGTTTTCATTGATGCCATTATAGTTGGCCAATACAGTCTCTTTATCAATCACTGAAACTGGTCTATTTTTAGATTGAAAAAACTGTGCAATATCTTCCACTACATTCATTTCCTCTGCACTATACGCCAAATGTAAACTACCACAGGCATTGTAAGGGATGTTAGCAGCATCTAGGTATTCTGTCCAAATTTCTTTTGTTCTTACAGATCGATCGTATAAAATACCATCTGGTTGACCTACCGGCCATAACATACCAAAATTTCTTACGCTAGCGCCTAATGCAAATTGAGATTTTTCAATCACTTTTACGGTATAGCCTTTTTCTGCTAATGCCCTTGCAGTTGCTAAGCCTACTATTCCAGCTCCAACAACAATTGCCGACTTACTCATATTGTATTGTTTTATATTTTTTTGAAAAATAAATCATATTTAAAATACTAAAAAGCATACCCACTAAAGATAGAATAACTAAGCCATTGCTAAAAAATGTTGTCCAACTCAAATTCACATCCATTGTGCCTTTTAGTATAATCACACCCGCACTCGCAACATAACCAAATGCGTCCACTAGATACATAAAATAGCCCACATTTGCTTTTAATTTATAACTAGCAATCATCCTATCAAATAAAATACAATTAAAAGGGATATAACCCATATATAAGCCTAGACCAACCAATACAATCCAGCTATAACCAGATATATAGTGATTTAAAAATAAGAGCGTACTAAGACCGCAAATGATAAATCCGCATAAAATAATTGCTTGTGCTAAGAAAAAAGCAATCTTATTATTTTTGATATAAATCATACTTGCAATCATAATCAACACACAAATTGCAATTGGAATTTCGGTAGAAGTAAAAATTGAAGCGGTATTGCCGTAGCCTAATTCGTTCCAAAGCTCGGCAGCAAAATTGTCTCTTATATCTCTAAACAAAGACAAAAACATATAAATAATTATGAAGGAAATGAGTCCAAAACTAAACTGCGTAAAAAAACGCTTACGATCGGTCTTGTTCAATGGCACTCGGATAGACTTGTGCACCCTTTCCTCATAAGTAGGATTGGGTATTTTTTCTAATAAATACACTAAAATAATAATAGGAATAATAAAAATAGCACCTGTACAAAACGGAATCCAATTTTCGGCAATCAGGTATTGCATTTGTAACCACTTGCCAACAGATTTAACAAAGCCCGAAGAAACAATGAAACTAACGGCCATAGCGGCCCCAATAAAATCCGTTGATTTTCGACCCTCCACAAACGAAAAAATTAAACCCCAAAGCACCCCTAATGGCAAGCCATTTAAAAAAAGCATCGTCACATTCCAAGGGCTATCAATGAAAGGAAATAACAGCAAAGGAATCCACGACAAAAGCAATAAAGTTAAAATCGCCCAGCCTCTTCCAATATTTTTTAATTCTGATATATATTTGATACCACAGAATTTACTAATGGTGTAGCCAATCACTTGTGCAATGACAAGTATATTTTTATAATCAACGCCAAATATTTTTGGTTCATTTAAATACAACCCAATTGTAAATGGCTTTCTAAATGCATAGACACAGGCATAGGTTAAAAAGCAAATGGCTGCAATATATACAGTCAATAGAAAAGATTGTAGCTTTTTAGGTTGTGTCATAGGATGAACAAAAATAAGGAAGAGCAGGTAAACCTGCTCTTCCGATAAATAAGACCCCAATTCAAATTCAAAAAACGATTATTTAATGATCCACATTTTTGCGTTGATATCATCAGCACCACCATATTGAGAACTGATAGCTGCTTCCAAGTTTGCTTTGTTGTTGATTCTCTCTGCACTTGGATATTGGAAACGCAATGCAACTCTTTGGCTATTACCAGAACCTGCACCTGTATGGAAAGTTGGTACACCTGTTCTTCTCCAGTTATAATAACCTTCGAAACCACTGTTTTGGTATAATGATAAATACTTTTGTAACAAAATTTGCTTTAAACCATCTGCATTGTTACCAGCATATTTAACAGTTGATTGCGCATAGTAAGTTGCATAGTTAAAGTCAACAGTGTAAGTTACTGACTCAGCTAAAGTACCACCTGGTTTTTGGAAAGTCACTGTGTTAGCACCTTCTTTCACACCATAGAAAGCTTGAGAAGCTTTAATACCATTATGGTACCAAGTTTCAGCATTTTGTGTTGAAATCCAACCTCTATTTGCCGCTTCTGCAATATTGAAACACATTTCTTGGTAACCTACTTGAGTTGTTTTTTCAGCAGTATAAGTTTGATAATAACGCTTACGGTTGATAAATGAATACTTACCTGTACCAGCGTTTGAACTCATTGTCGCTAAATCTTCTCCAGAACCAGCACCCATAAATGCATCATAAGAATTAGGTGCTTTACCTGAAGCCACTAATGCAGCAGCTGGCTCAGCAACAAAGAAAGTTCTTGGATCTTTCAAAGTTGTTAAGTTACCTAAATAAGTAGAAGACATATTGTAACGCGTTGCATCAAAACCAAAATTATCTGGATTTGTAGAATACTTGTTGTATTGGCTATTGTAAGTAAAAGCTAAATTATCGTCGTCGCTGCTAAGTAAAGGGTATTTAGCAGGATTGTTGATTACTTCAGCAAATTTAGTTTTAATAGCTAAATCAGTATCCGCTTCTTTCATGCTTAATTGGATCAATACTCTCAATTTGAAAGCATTCACCACTTTTTGCCACTTAGACAAGTTGTTACCGAAATAGAAATCATTCGCTAATACATAGTTAGTCGTCTTTAACGTACCCATTTCTGTATTTGCCTCTTCTAAATAAGTCAAGATTTGTTGGAAAACTTGTTTTTGTGTATCATACTTAGGTGTAATATTTCCTAAACCTTTAAGGGCTTCAGAAACTGGAATGTCACCTAAGTTCATTGTTAAATCATACAAAAAATAAGCTTTTAAGTATTTAGCAAGCGCTGTATAAGGATTTGGTGCTGATACAGACTTCTTTGATTCGTCTTCCATCTTTTGGATGTTCTTTAATACATTGTAATTATTGTATGAAAAACCAGTCCAGTTGTACTCTTGGTTTCCATAATAATCATAATTACAAACGTAATATTGATTCCATCTTTGTGTTAAATTAAACGCGCCTTCGTTGTATTCAAGAAGAACATTGTTTAAAATTAAGTTCGCAGGAACCGCTGTGGCTCTGTTAGGATCTGAGGCTAAAGAATCAAATGACTTTTTACAAGCTGTCATTGAACTTAATACCAAACCTAAACTTAGTATTTGAAAAATCTTTTTCATATCTTATGTGTTTCTTTTAATTAAAATGTGAAATTAATATTGATACCGTAAGATCTTGTAGTTGGTGTTTGTAAGTCTATAGAAGAATTACCAGGGTACTGATCAATATCAACATCATTAAATTTAGAATCTGGCATCCAGTACAATAAGTTTCTACCAACTGCAGAGATCGTCGCTTTCTTGAAGAAAGATTTTTGTACCAAACTTGCTGGGAGCTCATAAGTTAATACCACTTCTCTTAGTTTAAAGAATGTTTTGCTCATCATATTTGGCTCAGGAATACCGTGTACACGGCTGATATAATCTTGAATGAAAGTCTTAGTAGCGTTAGGAGCAAAAGTTAATTCGTTGTAATTAGTGATTAAACCAGTTACCGCGTCAAACTTTGGAGTTCCACCAGCAACTTGAACACCTTCACCTACATAAGATTTTACACCTAAGTAGTCTTGGTATCTAGCTACACCCATTGCGCCTTGAACAGTCTCTAAGTGACGACCACCTTGGAATGTCTTTTTTCTAACATAATCTTCCATTATACCACCAACGCGACCATCCACTTGCATGTTTAATGTAAATGATTTGTAGTTAAACTTATTGTTTAAACCCCATACGAAATCAGGATTAGAATGACCAGCAAATTGAGCCACTGGAGAGATTACTGGACGACCACCAGCATCATTGATAATTTGACCATCTTTTGTTCTAGCAAACTTTCTGATAAATACCGCATCTGTTCTTGTACCCACTGTGTAAAAAGTACTTAAAGCAGATATACCAGCTGGTAGTTCAATATACTTGTTGATGAAAGAACCAATATTGAATGTCGCATCCCAGTTTAAACCGTTTGCTTTTTTCAAGATCACTGCATTCAAACTTACATCATAACCAGTTCTCTTAGTTTTAGTACCATTGATTACATAAGAACCGTAACCAGATGTTTGAGAAATTGATTTAGAGAAAATTTGAGGTCCATCTGTGTAGCTAAAATAACTCGCTTCTAAACCAAAACGGTTGTTGATGAATCTTGTTTCTAAACCAAATTCAAGACTTGATCTATCATCAGGCTGAACATCACTATCTACTAATGTATTTGTGAAACCAGCTTGTGTTGTGTTGTTATAACCAATACCTGTAGAATATACATCGGCATAAGTATAAGTAGGTCCACCATAAGTAGAGCTATATTGCTCACCATAACCAATTGGGAAAGCGTTATTTGGTGTAGAACCAATGTAGTCAGATACAAAGTTACCACCACCTCTTACTTTTGCATAAGAACCTCTTAATTTGAAGAAGTTAATTTGCTTTGGCATGTCGATATAATCATTCAACACTGTACTTAAGTTGAAAGAAGGATAGAAGAATGAGTTATTATCTTTTGCTAAAGCTGATAATTGGTCATTACGTCCAGTAATTGTTAAGTTGGCATATTTACCAGTCTCAATATCTACTGAATACAATAATGATTTAACCCTCATTTCAGATGCAAAATTGTAAGCAATCACTGGATTTCTACTGTTTGCAAAAGTGTATACATTCGGTACGTTCAAATAGTTTGTAGTTACAAAATTTGAATTGTAATTAAATTGTCTGTAGTTCGCACCAGCAAAACCTGAAATGTTAAAGAAATTAGCTAACTCAGGTGTTTTGAAATTAGCACGGAATTCAGAGTTAGATTCAAATAAAGATCTTCTGTCTTCTCTGTAATCACCTTTATTTTCCTCTCTACCGTAAGGATGCGCAGAGAAAGGCATTTTCTCGTTACGCATTAAATCATAAGTTGTAACTGAAGTTCTTGCGAATAAGTCTACATACTTATTTACTTTATAGTCTAAACTTGTGTAAGCGTAGATATCATTTTTGTAATGACCTCTAGTCCACTCATAAGCCATAAAGTAAGGGTTATGGTATCTTTGGTATTCCGCATAGATACTTTGTACACCTTCTTTACCTGGTTGCCAGTAGTTTCTCATATCATCCATACTCCAATCAGCACCACCCCAAATAGTAATGTTGTAAATAACAGAGTTAGGACCGTAGTTCACGTCTGGGAAATTATCAGAATATTGCTTATTGAAATTGATATTCGCATCTAAAGTTAATTTAGAATTGAATCTTAATGTACCTGCTAAGTTTAAATTCGTTGTATTTAAACTTGTGTTTGGTAAAATACCTTTATTGTAGGTATTGCCTAAAGAGAAACGTAAATCTGTTTTTTCTGTAGAAGAAGCGATCGCAAGGTTAGTTGTATTTAAAACACCTGGCTCGATAAAACGCTTTAAGTTGTCTTTACCACGAGCAATCCAAGGTGTACCAGAACGCTTACCTGTGATTGGATCTACTGGACTATCGTACTGAGGAATCAATTGACCTTCAAATTTTGGCCCCCAAACATCATAATCCGCATCGTTTAAACCACCGCCTAAACCATCTACGAATGCATATCTACCATGGTCACCAGGACCATACTCATCTTGAGTTTTAGGCAATGCAATGAAACCATTTTGTACGGCAGTACTGCTGTTGAATTCAACAGAGTAACCTCTTTTATCTTTTGTACCTTTTTTAGTGTTGATGATGATCGCTCCATTTTGACCTCTATAACCATACAATGCAGAGGCAACAGGGCCTTTTAACACGTTATAGGATTCGATATCGTCTGGGCTAATATTCCAAGTATCAGAGTTAATTGGCACACCATCCACAACAATCAAATTCACACGACCACCTCTTAATACTAAGTTAGGGATTCTTAACATTTCTTGGTTAAGACCCACTGTTAAACCAGCTACTTTACCTACTAAGTTGTTGATAGGATTCACTTCTCTAGCTTTTACTAAATCAGCACCCTTTACTTCTTGCGTAGCATATCCGATTTTTCTTTTCTCTTTTTTGATACCCAAAGCGGTAACAACCACTTCGTTCAACAAATCATCGGCTTTTACCAATTCAACAACAACTGCATCGTTAGAAGCAGTCACAGTTTTAGTAACATAACCAATGTAAGAAACTGTAACAGCAGCATTCGCGCTTAAGTTGCTTAAACTGAAAGTACCGTTCGCATCAGTTTTTGTGGCTTGTCCTTTTACAGACACAGTAGCAGATTCTAAAGCTTTCTTAGTTTCTGCGTCTACCACTTTTCCTTTAAATTGTATGTTTTGAGCAATTGAGCTTAAACTCAACCCCAATAACATAAGTGGCGTAAGAACCCACTTAATACATAGTTGTTTTGAAATCATAGTTAATATTTTGAATCGCAAATCTATTGTGAATCCTTTAACAAATTCTAAAAGTCATGTGAACAATAGATGAAGGAATTGTGTCGGAATTGTTAACGAACCTACACATTATAAAAAAATTATAATGTGTTAACAATAAATTAATGTTTTGAATAAAATAGAACCAAATCAAATAATCATAGGTTTGCTGTTCAACTTTATTCAAAATAATTCTATGAAAAAATATCTTTTTTTAGCGTTTGCTATCTTGTTTTGTGTGAGCAATTCAATTGGTCAACAAAAACAATCTTTTTTAACGGTTCCTGGTTTTAAAGAATATGCTAAAATTGATAGTAGCAGTTATTCAATTTTACCAAGTGGACGTTATGTGCAACCAGTTGGTAAATCAATGAGGATTACCCATGACCCATTTGGTTTAAAAATATCTCCAGATGGTGCTGTGGCAATTACTTTACATGAAAATGTATTTACCCTTATTGACTTAAAAACTCAAATAGCAAAACGTATCCCAGATTATTTAAAAGCAAACGAAAGTCCTTTAAAAAAGGGTTCTTTCTTAGGTATTGCTTTTCACCCAACTAAAAAAATAGTCTACCTAAGTGGTGGGAACGAAGGCACGGTTGTGGTGTATGATTATGCACAATTTAAAAAAATAGATTCCATTAAATTAGACGGGATATTCAATGGCACTAATTTCTCTGGCAGTTTTACAAGCGACTTGGTGTACCATGAAGCTTCAAATAATTTATTGATTTTAGATAGAGGAAATTTTAGATTGGTTCGTTATAGTCTTACAAATAATAAAATTATTGCCTCTATCCCAACCGGTCGTCAACCCTTTGGCCTAGCCATCTCACCAGACCAAAAAACGGTATTGGTTGCGAATGTGGGTATGTATGATTACCCTTTAGTTGGGGGAACAACAAAAGAAAATATTAAAACACAGTACATTGGATGGCATCCATACGGTAATAATACTAAGGAGTCCATTGAAGGCACCGAGATTGATGGAAAAAAAATACCAGGTTTAGGAGATCCTAATGCTAAAGAATCTATGAGCGTTTATTGTATTGATTTAAATTCAAATAAGGTAAAAGCAACATTAAAGACCGGTTTATTATTAGGAGAATTAGTAGAAGATGCCGAAGTCATTGGCGGTGCTAGTCCCAACTCCATTGCAATTGGAAATAAGTATGCTTATGTAACCAATGCTACCAATGATAATATCGCAGTCATTGATTATAAAAAAGGAAAGATTGTAAAGCATATCCCTATTAAAGTAGATCCTAAATTAGACCGTTATAGAGGCTTATTACCTTTTGGTATAGCCATTACAAAAGATGAGCGTACATTATTTGTGGCCTTATTAGGATTCAATGCGGTAGCAAAAATTGATTTAAAAACTGCTACGACCACTGGATTAATTCCAACTGGATGGGGCACTACAAGAGTTGCTTTATCTAACGATGAACAAAAAATATATATTACTTCTTGTAGAGGTTTAGGTGCTGGACAAAACGGAGGAAAAAATTTCAAAGCACCAATACAAGGCACTTATGTAGGCGATATTCAATTAGGTGGATTCCAAGAAGTAGCTAATCCAGATCCTACAACGCTTGCTGCATATACAAAGCAAACACTGGCTCAAACTTATATTGTAAAAGAACAAACAGATAGTTTGCCTTTACCTGTATTACCAGGTAGTAAAATAAGTCCAATCAAACATGTGGTATTTATTACTAAAGAAAACAGAACGTTTGACGAAATATATGGTCAAATGAAAAACGTTAATGGAGATCCATCATTAGC
This sequence comes from Sediminibacterium sp., assembly GCA_049314475.1. Taxonomy (GTDB): domain Bacteria; phylum Bacteroidota; class Bacteroidia; order Chitinophagales; family Chitinophagaceae; genus Sediminibacterium. The sequence continues at coordinate 12,957 of JBMOFB010000004.1, read as the reverse complement.
AAGATTCGGATTGGACGTATCTGTGTATGGAAAAGATAAAGTGGTGAAGCATGTAAATGTGGCGCCAAATCATATTAAAATTGCAAAGCAATTTTCGTTGAGTGATAATTTTTATTGTGATAGTGACGCATCTATTCATGGGCACCATTGGATGATGGGTGTGATCCCTAATGAATGGGTAGAAGCCAATTCTAGTACAGATAAATCGGCAGATTATTTTTCGACGGCATCTGGTAGAAGGTTCCCTGGCTCTACTGGTAGTATGGACCCAGAAGATTATTCAGAAATTGGTGGCTTATGGGAGGCATTGGATAGAAAAAAAATTAGCTACTATAATTTTGGACAAGCCAACGAAACTGCGCATGTAAGAGAAGACTGGTATGATACAGCGACTGGAGCTGCTCACATTGTAATGGTTCCAATGCAAAAAGGTGTTTGGGAAAGAACTTCACACAATTTTGCAGGTTACAATACCAATATTCCAGACCAGTTTAGAATGAAACAATTTGAGGAAGAGTTTACAAAAAAGTGGTTGAACGGAAAAGACACCTTACCTCAATTATTAACTGTTATGTTACCAAATGACCATACTGCAGGGCCTAGACCAGAAGATGGCTATCCATTTATGCATTCTTATGTTGCCGACAATGATTTGGCTTTAGGAAGAATGATGCAGTTTTTAAGTCAAACGCCTTATTGGAAAGATATGTTAGTCATTGTAACAGAAGATGATCCACAAGGCGGTGTAGACCATATTGATGCACACAGAAGTGTACTAATGATGGCCGGCCCTTATGTCAAGAAAAATTATGTTTCTAATACGCATGCCAATTTTGGTTCTATTTTAAAAGTCATCTATAATGTATTAGGGGTGCCTTATGTGAATCAATATGATGTAACTGCTTCTTTGTTAACTGACTTTTTTACCAATGAACCAGATTTTAGTCCTTATTATTTTGAATTCCCAAGTCAGGAAGTGTTTGATTGGGACAAAGCCATGAAAAAATACAATTATAATTTAGATTGGAAAAAGATCAAGCAAGGTCCAAGCATGGACAATGAAAAAGAACAAAGACAGGAACATTATAAAACATCTGGTACAATTATTCAATAGTTTTTAACTTTAACCAAATTTACAAAATCATAAACCGATTTATATGAAAATTAAATGCACACTTATTTGTTTAGTAGTAAGTTTTTTTGCTACTACAACAAGTAATGCACAAATGAAACAAACTGTTTTACCAAATAATTGGAAATTAAGCCCAATTGGTAAGCAATTACCATTACAAGATTTGCCACTTAATATTGTGGTAAGTCCAAATAAAAAATTTGCAGCCATCACCAATAATGGCCAAAGCACACAAGGCATTCACTTGGTAGATATTGCAAAGCAAACTGTTTTGGATTATGTAACCACGCCAAAAAGTTGGTATGGACTAAGTTTTAGCGCTGATAATCAATATTTATACGCGAGTGGTGGTAATGACAATTGGATTATGAAGTATAAGATTGAAGCGAATAAACTTAAGCAAGTTGATACAATTGTATTAGGTCCAAAATGGCCAACAAAAATATCTCCAGCTGGAATATGTATCAATGATGCAACAAATACTTTATATGTAGTAACAAAAGAGAATAATAAATTATACGAAATTGATTTAGCTACCAAAAAACAAACAAGTTATGCATTGGGATCAGAAGGATATGCTTGTGTTTTAAGTTCAGATAAAAAACAATTGTATATTTCGTTATGGGGAACAGACCAATTATTAGTGTGGGATACTGAAACAAAACAAACAACTAAAAAATTAGCCATAGGAGACAATCCAAACGAATTATTATTAACTAAAAACGGAAGCTATTTATATGTTGCAAATGCGAATGATAATAGTGTTGCGGTAGTTGATACAAAATCTTTGACGATTGTTGAGGTCTTAAATTGTGCTTTATTTCCAAATGCACCAAATGGTTCTACCACCAATGGATTAGCTTTAAATGAAACTGAATCAAGATTGTATGTAGCCAATGCTGATAACAATAATTTAGCCGTATTTGATGTTACTAAAAAAGGATTTAGTTCAAGTATTGGATTTATACCAACAGGATGGTACCCAACAAATTTAAAAATTGTTGGCAATAACATTTTTGTAACCAATGGAAAAGGATTGAGTTCTTTAGCGAATCCTAATGGACCAAATCCAATCCAAAGAAAACAAACTGTGAACTACCAATCGGGTGATGTGAAAGCGAAGCCAGCGCCAATTCAATATATTGGTGGTTTATTTAAGGGTACCCTTTCAATTTTTAAAGAACCCACAACAGCAGAACTAACAAACTTAACCAAGCAAGTATATTTGAATACGCCTTACAATAAAAATAAAGAATTGTCTACCTCTGGTATGAAAGGCAATCCAATTCCTAAAAATGTTGGCGATAGTTCCCCTATCAAGCATGTGTTTTATATGATTAAGGAAAACAGAACATATGACCAAGTATTGAGTGATTTACCACAAGGAAACGGAGATAGCAGTTTATTACTTTTTGGAAGAAATATTACGCCAAACCAACACGCTATTGCAGAACAATTTGTGTTGTTAGATAATTTTTATGTAGATGCAGAAGTAAGTGCAGACGGGCATAGCTGGAGCATGGGGGCTTATGCAAATGATTACAATGAAAAGACTTGGGTGACAAGTTATGGTGGCAGAGGCGGTACCTATGACTATGAAGGGCAAAAGAATATTGCGTCTCCTAAAGGTGGATTTTTATGGGATCATGCATTAAAAGCAAGAGTAAGCTTTAGAACTTATGGAGAATTTGCAGATAACTATAAAGCTAATTATCCAACATTACAAGGTAAATTTTGTCCTTATTTCACAAGCTGGGATGAAACAGTAAGAGACACCTCTAGATTCTACCAATGGAAAAGAGATTTTGATTCATTGTATGCCATCAACCAAGTTCCTGCATTAAATACCATGCGTTTTATCAATGACCATACAGAAGGCACCAGAATAGGAAGACCCACTCCTTTTGCGCATGTAGCAGACAACGATTATGCAGTAGGTTTATTTGTAGAATATTTAAGCAAGCATCCAATTTGGGATAAAATAGCCATCTTTATTTTAGAAGATGATGCTCAAAATGGCGCAGACCACGTAGATGCGCATCGTTCAACTGCCTATGTTGCAGGAGGATTTGTAAAGAGAGGATTCGTAGACCATACTATGTATTCTACTTCAAGCATGTTAAGAACAATGGAGCTAATTCTTGGCTTACCTCCAATGAGTCAATATGATGCAGCCGCAGAACCAATGTGGAGATCGTTTGATACTAAAGTAAACAAGACCCCATTTAATGCCATCAGTCCTTTAGTTGATATTAATGAAAAAAATATTAAGGTAGATGCTTTGTCTAAATTGAGCGAAAGTTTAGATTTTAGCAAGGAAGATAAAGTACCGGATTTATTATTCAATCAAATTCTTTGGAAGGCTATTAAAGGCATCCATAGCGAAATGCCTGCACCTAAGAGAAGTGCTTTTATAAAAATAATTGATTAGATAATAAAGTTGATACGCTATATATACAAAACGAAAAATTGATTGAATTTGATTAGTTGTATTTTTGATGCACAAACTAAGTAAAAGATGAAGCTAATGATAAAGCAATATTCGAAATGGAACAAGACAATGAGGGTACTTTGTTTTTTAACTTTTTTGTTATGTCATAGTTATGGTGTCATCAATGCAAATGCAACTACAAAAAATAGTTTCAATGATACGAGTTATATTTTTTTAGATTCGATTAAAGTAAAAAGCAGGTTGGTTCAAAAAAACAAGGTCAACCTACCCTATAGCTTGGTTCAAAAAAATGCAGCTTCAATAAAATTTGGAAATTATAGAACAACCCCTGAGGCCCTAATGGGTAGCTCAGGGGTTTTTGTTCAAAAAACAAATCATGGCGGAGGCTCTGCATTTATTAGAGGTTTAACAGGCAATCAAACTCTTTTGATGTTGGACGGTGTTCGTATCAATAATGCCACATTCAGGTATGGCCCCAATCAATATTTAAACAATATCGATTTATTTACCATCGATCAAATTGAAGTTAGTAAAGGAACAGGCTCCGTTGAATATGGTTCAGATGCCATTGGAGGAGTGATTCATTTACATTCTTATAGTCCAAATTACAATCAAAAAAAGACATGGAGTACTAGCACCTCGCTTAAGTATATAGGCCAGGACATGGAAAAATCGAATAGAACCTCTGTGCAGTATGCACAAAAAAACTTTGCTATTCAATCAGGCATCACCTTAAGAAATTTTGGTGACCTTGTTGGAGGAAAAAATGTAGGCAAGCAAAGTCCAAGTGGTTATGATGAAACAGGCATCAATACCATTGCTAAAATACAATTGAATAAAGCAGGAGAAATCACAATCTCGTCTCGCTTCTTTATCCAAAAAGATGTCCCTATTTATCATAAAGTATTGCTAGAGAGTTTTAAAATCAATGAAATTGCTAAGCAAGAGAGGAATATCCACTCCATTCAATGGGAAAAAAACTTACAGTTTAAATTCTTATCAAAGATTAAAGTCATTCAGTCTTTGCAGTATTCCAATGAGGAAAGAGAAAGCAATAAATTGAATAATGCTATTTATAAATACGAAAGAGACCAAGTGAATTCTAATGGAACAAGTATCGACCTTTATTCCAACCCAACTAAAAATTGGCAAATCAATTCGGGGATAGATTATAGTTCAGATAAAATTAAGAGTTCACTTATTGATAAAAATTTAACCACAGGTATTGCTGCAAATAAAAGAGGATTGTATCCAAATAATAGCAGTTACAAAAGTTTTTCGGTTTTTAATTTACATAAAATTGATTTGCAAAAATGGCATATCGAAGCAGGTCTTAGATACAATAGCTTTGGTATTCAATTAACGGATACAAGTATTGGCGAGGTCAATATACATCCATCTGCATTGGTTGGAAATGCAGGTATTTCCTATAAACTGAATGCCAACAATATAATCTATGCTTCCCTGTCTTCTGGATACCGTGCTCCTAATATTGATGATATGGGCACATTAGGTATTGTTGATTTTAGATATGAACTTCCTAGCAATAGTTTAGAACCCGAAAAATCATTGCATTATGAACTGGGTTATAAATTAAATACAAAATTGGTGCAATTTGATTTAAGTGGTTTTTATTTAGATTTAAAAGATATTATTACAAGACAAAAAGTAGCTGGCAGTATTATCAATGGTTATCAAGTATACTCCAAACAAAATTCAGATGCTTCCTATATCAAAGGATTCGAAACCAATTTAGCGCTGCAACTGAATCAACAATTTAAATGGTCCAGTAACTTAACGTATACTTACGGTCAAAATGAAACCAAGAATGAACCAATGAGGCGCATCCCACCATTGTTTGGACAACAAGAATTAACATGGAAAAAAAATAATACCCAAATACTAGTACAACATTTATTTGCTGGAAAGCAAGATCGTCTAGCACAGGGAGATATTGACGATAACCGTATTGGTAAAAATGGAACGCCTAATTGGAATGTGTTTAATATTAGTTTGAATCAACAATTTAAAAACATATTCATTCAATTAGGAGGCATCAACCTATTAAACGAAAAATACAAAACCCATGGATCAGGCATCTATGCAATGGGACGTACTTATTCTTTATTAGTTCAAATCAATTTATAAAAAAGTGGTTGGCGCAACTATTCTATTAATAGCATTAGGCTAATTGCATTGGGACTTCCATTAGTAATATTTCTGCATGATCTGTTAATGCTTTAACCTCAAATGAATCATTGATAGCGTCTATTTCTGTGATGCCAAGTGCGTCTCTTTGGTTTAATTGTTGCCCAGCAAGTTCAAAACTGCCATATAAAACAAACGCATAAATTCCATTACCCGCTTTTTTTAAATTATAGGCTGTAGTAAAGTCAAGATCAAATTTACCAATATGAAACCAAGCATCTTGATGAATCCACACACCAGCATCTTCTGGATTTGGAGAAAGGATTTGTTGTAATGTATTGATACGGTCTTTTGGATCTAAAGTCATTTGATCATAACGAGGTGTTACATTCCTTTTATTAGGCATCACCCAAATCTGTAAAAATTTAACTGGCTTATCCTTATTATGGTTCAACTCACTATGTTTAACACCAGTACCAGCACTCATCACTTGAATATCTCCATGTTGAATCACCGTTTGATTGCCCATGCTATCTTGATGCGCTAAATCTCCTTCCAATGGAATAGAAATAATTTCCATATTATCATGTGGATGCAATCCAAATCCCATACCTGCAGCTACATAATCATCATTCAATACGCGCAATACGCCAAAATGTGTTTTTTCAGGATTGTAATAATTTGCAAAACTAAAGCTGTGCTTGCTATGTAACCAACCATGGTTGGCATCTCCTCTTGACTCTGCCGTATGTAAAATTGTTTGCATAAATAAGTTTTTCAATGTTTGAACATCAAAATTAAGCATTTTCTAGTATAAAAACCAAGGCGCCAGTCAAAAATCCTATCAACGCAACCCAACTGATGTTTTTAAGGTACCAAAAGAAGTCAATTTTTTCGATGCCCATTACGGCAACTCCAGCTGCTGAGCCAATAATTAAAACAGAGCCACCTGTTCCTGCAGTGTAGGCCAAAAATTCCCAAAAATAATGGTCAGTAGGATACATATCCAAACTGTACATACTTTGTAAAGCGGCTACCATTGGTACATTGTCCACTACCGAAGATACAAGACCAATGACTATGGCGATGATTTTGATATCACTAAATTGGTGATCAAAATAAGCTGCAAGACTTTTAAGTAAACCAGCTTGTTCTAATGCAGCGATGCTCATTAAAATGCCTACAAAAAATAAAATACTTGGCGTGTCTATTTTTCTAAGCGCATGACTTACAGATAAATTTCCTTTTTCGTCCGACACTTTATTATGATGCATGAACTCTGTTAATACCCACATGATGCCCAAGCTAAATAACATACCCATATAGGGAGGTAGTTCTGTGATGACTTTAAAAAAAGGCACAAATAACAAACAACTTACGCCTATAAAGAAAACTACATTTCGCTCAAAAGACGTTGAAATTACATTTTGATTGATTGGCACTTCTTCTACTAATAAGATACTCCCTTTGATTCTGTAATTGATGATGATGGTAGGTATAACCATACAAGTTAAACTTGCCAAAAATGTTTCTTTAATGATATTCAACGGTGTCATTTGATGTCCTATCCATAACATAGTCGTGGTCACATCCCCAATAGGACTCCAAGCTCCGCCTGCATTTGAGGAGATGATCACCAAACCTAGCAAATGCCATTTAACCCTCTTCTCTTTTACTAATTTATTGATAATCGACATCATAACAATGGTGCTTGTTAAATTATCAAGGACTGCAGAAAGAAAAAATGTAACCAATGCAATGGTCCAAATAAATTTTGATTTATTAGTTGTTTTAATTTTATCAGTGATATTTTGAAACCCATCGTGAGCGTCAATCAGTTCAACAATGGTCATAGCCGCTAGTAAGAAAAAAACAATTTCAGCAACACCAGTTAAATGATGTCCTATAGCGCTTAATGCTGCATCCTTACTAGAAGGATTCATTACTAAAATAGTCCAACAAAGCACAGCAGTGATTAATGCTATCGCCGATTTATTAATATGAATGGCATGTTCTAAGGTGATTAAAACATAGCCAGCAATAAATGTGATTAGTAAAAAAATGACCATAAAAAAGACGTTAAATGAGGCCTGTATTTTAATAAAAAATGTAAATAATCACTATAAACAAAACCATATTAAGGTTACTTAGGATGGTCATGTAAATTAACCAAATATGGTTAAATTTGCAGGTATTAAAGCTTAATATAAGAAAAGGTCCCATTTTTCGGGATGCACTGAAACAAATGGAAAAAATAAACATATCTAGATCACTGTATAAACTTTTCCGTCTTTTAAGATTAGATGGGAAAGAAATTACAGCCTTGTATTTACTATCAATTCTTTCAGGGTTGATCCAACTCTCCCTGCCATTGGGTATTCAGGCCATCATCAATTTTGCGATTGTGGCCACAGGACGAAAACAACTCCCTGCCTCTATGTGGGTTTTGATTCTTTTAGTCGTATTGGGTGTGCTATTTACTGGAATGTTGAAAATCAACCAAATGAAGATTGTGGAGAAAATTCAACAAAAGATTTTCACCAGATTCTCTTTTGAGTTTTCTTATAGAATTCCAAAGCTGAATGTAATATCCATTGATCAATACCATTTACCTGAATTGGTCAATCGTTTTTTTGATATTCCTACTTTACAAAAAAGTTTGGCAAAATTATTACTTGATATTCCAACAGCAGTCATTCAATTATGTTTTGGATTAATCTTATTAGCATTTTATAATTCAGTATTCATTGTATTTGGTATCATTCTACTTGTTGTATTATACTTGATATTGTATATCTCTTCGCCAAAAGGGTTTGAAGCGTCATTAGAGGAAAGTAATTATAAATATGATCTAGGAGGTTGGGTACAAGAAATAGCAAGAGGTATCAAAACTTTTAAATTTTTTAATTCATTCAATCTACATTTAGAAAAGACAAATCATTTATTAGAAGGCTATTTACATTCCAGAAATAGACATTTCCAAATTTTAAAATTACAATATTGGTCTTTAGTTATTTTTAAAATACTCATCACTGCTGCTATGTTGATTGTGGGAGGTATTTTATTAATTCGTCAAGAAATTAATATTGGACAATTTATAGCAGCAGAGATCATTATTTTAACCATCATGAATGCGGTTGAAAAATTAATTGTGAGCTTAGAGACGGTATACGACTTACTAACTAGCATAGAAAAAATAAATAAAATAACAGAAAAACCGATTGATGAAGAAGGCACTTATGAATACGTTAAAAAACAAGGTATTGAAATTGAAGCCAAAAATTTAAGCTTTGGTTTTGAAAAAACGACTATCCTTAAAAATATTAGCTTTCTTATAAAACCAGGGCAAAAAGTAGCTATCACAGGAGATGGCGACTCTGGTAAAACAGTTTTATTGAGAATGCTTACGGGTGTTTTCCAAGATTTTGAAGGTGATTTAAGTTTTGACCAAGTTCCTATCAATAACTATAACTTAAATACCTTAAGAAATAATATTGGCATCTATATGCAAAAGCAAGATATCTTTTCTGCAAGTTTATGGGAGAATATCACGCTAGGCAACAAGGAAGTTAAAGAACAAGATGTATTGGATACTTTCAAAATCGTTGGTTTAGATAATTTTTATAAAAGTTTAAGCAAGGGATTTGATACCCATTTAGAACCAACTGGAAAGCAGCTTAGTTCATCAAGTGTTCAAAAGCTATTGATTGCTAGGTCTTTGCTTAATCAACCAGCATTGTTGTTATTGGATGAACCAATGAAGCTGATCGCAGCCGATGATAAACAATATCTGAAGAATTATTTGTTTGGCCTCAAGGATGTCACCATCATTTTTACAACAAATGATTCAGCGCTAATTGCTAAATGTGATATGGTCATTCACCTTGATAAAGGGCAGATTCAATCGATTCAAAATACAAATGTTTCAAATTAGAATTGCATGAAAAAAGAAATTGATACTATAGACGAAGAAACTGGTAAAAAATACTCTGCATATAATTCAATATATAGTGTAGATATCGAGACCAGAATTAAAAATATTTTCTGGGGATTATTTTTTGTACTGGTATTTATTTTATTTGTGCCCTGGACTCAGAATATCAATACGTCAGGCATAGTCACAACGCAGTTTCAAGAACAAAGACCACAACAAATTAATAGTATTATTCCGGGTAAGATTATTAAGTGGTGGGTGAAAGAAGGTGATTTTGTTCAAAAAGGAGATACCATTGTTGAATTAGCAGATACCAAGGATGATTATTTGGATCCAAGATTGATTGAAAGAACAAATGATCAGTTGGTTGCTAAAAAACAAAAGGTAGATTTTTATGATAGTAAAATTACCAATATCAAAGGGCAGCTGGTTGCCATTGAAGAAGGCTTCAAATTAAAAGAGGCTGCTATTAAAAATAAAATTCAACAGTTAGAAAGAAAAATCTTAATTGACAGTGCTGAATTATCTGCTGCTAAAATTGATTTAGAAGTGGGCACGAATCAATATAATCGTGCAGGAAAAATGCTCAATGATGGTATCATTTCATTGGTGGATTATGAGAGAAGAACACAAAGCTTCAATAAGGCAAAAGCAGGATTTCAAGAAAAGCAACAAAAATTCTTAAATACAAAACAAGATGTATTAATTGCAAGAATCGAATTGAATACGCTTAAGCAAGACATCAATGACAAATTATTTAAATTAAAAGGAGATATTGCTAACTCCAACACCGAAAAAAGTACTGTGATTGCTGAGGTAGCAAAAAATGAAAATGAACTAAGTAATTACCGTATTCGTGGTGGTCAAAAATGGTTGCTTGCACCACAGACAGGACAAATTATAAAAGCAAAGAAGGCAGGTATCAATGAGATTGTGAAAGAGGGAGAAATGATTGTAGAAATTGTACCTAATAGTTTCAAATATGCTGTAGAATTATTTGTAAAACCAATGGACTTGGCACTTATCAATAAAGGTCAAGATGTACGTTTGCAATTTGATGGGTATCCAGCCATTGTATTCTCGGGTTGGCCAAATTCTAGTTATGGAACATTTGCAGGAAAAATTAGCGCAATAGAAACCAATAGAAACGAAAATGGTCAATTTAGAGTATTGATCATTCCAGATATGACAGAAAAAAATTGGCCATCCAATTTAAAAATTGGAACTGGCGCTCAAGGATTCGCACTACTTAATGATGTACCAATTTGGTATGAATTATGGCGTCAATTAAATGGATTCCCTCCTGATTTTTATACCATTGAAATAAAAGGAAAAGACATAAAAACAAATGAAAAGAAGTAAACTGTTCTTATTTCAAATCCTTTTATTTATATCCAGTGTATCTTTTAGCCAAAATACATTGAGTATTAGCAATACATTTGAATTAATTAATCAATTCCATCCCATTGCCAAGCAGGCAGGGCTTAAAATTGATCTTTCAAAAGCAAGCCTATTGAGTACAAGGGGTGCTTTTGATCCTGCTTTTTATATTGCAAACGATCAGAAAACTTTTGATGGTAAAAACTATTTTTTTTATTCTAATCCTGAATTGAAAATCCCAACCTGGTATGGGATTGAAATCAAAGGTGGATTAGAAAATAATTATGGTGATAAACTAAGTGCCGAAAATACATTTGGAAAAAGTAGCTATGTAGGTATTTCTATTCCACTATTGAAAGACTTAATCATTGACAAAAGAAGAACCGACTTGGCTCAAAGTAAAATTTTGGTGAATTTAAACCAAGCGGAAAGGCAATTAGTTGTGAATGACTTGTATTTAGATGGCGCAAGTTCATTTTGGTCTTGGACCTATGCCTATCAAAAACAAAAATTATTTACTGAGGTTTTAGATAAAACAAAAGAAAGGCTTGAGTTTATTAAGCAATCCTATCAAGCAGGAGACCGAGCTGCGATTGATACCGTAGAGGGAGTAGTGCAGTATCAGAACATTCTTAACCTACAGACACAGGCTTGGGCCGAATTAATTGAAGAGCAAAGTAAACTAAGCAATTTTTTGTGGGATCAAAATGAACTTCCATATGAGCTAACTGAAAGCATACAGCCAGATAGCAGTTGGATAAAGGCAGATATAGACGCATTTACTGTACCTACTTTACTTAGCGTGATTGAAGAAGCCAATCAAATACATCCAAAACTTAAAATGTTAGCTTTCAAGTCGGATATACTTCAAATTGATAAGCTATATAAAACACAAAATTTATTGCCTACCCTTAGGGTCAATTATAATTTCTTAAATAAGGGCTATGAATTTACAAACCCATTGAATACAGCTTTATACAATAACAATTATAAAGCTGGCTTGCAATTTGGCATGCCATTGTTCTTAAGACAAGCAAGAGGTGACTTAAAACAAGCTAAAATTAAAATTGAACAGCAAGATTTAGAAATTGGACAAACAAGGCTTGAAATAGAAAATAAAATTAAAACCTATTACGCAGCTTTAAATGCATTTAGGAATCAGTATAAAATCAATTTAAAGAGTATTGATAATACAAAAAGATTGTTAGATGTTGAATTAGAAAGATTTGAAATTGGCGAGAGTAGCCTCTTTTTAGTGAATAATAGAGAAATAAGATATATAGAGGTTGTTTTAAAAGGCTATGAACTCAAAACGAAGTTCTTAAAAACACTTATAGCATTGAATTGGGCTAAGGGAAGTATATTCTAAATTAAAATTCCAGTGAATAACTAGATTATAGATAGAGCGCAATTAACTTATCAAATCAATTTTATATTCTACTGCAGCATCCCAATGAATCATCGCATTGATGCATTTAAATTTTTGAAAATTTGGAAGTTCATCTACATGCAATGCTTTAGTAATGATAATACCCTCCTGAATTAATTTTGCGCGTTGCGTACCTTCTAATAATGGTAACTCAGGCGTGTACCAATTTGCCCCATCGTAAAATACAATATTGGTATAAGAGCAGTCCTTTATGAATCCAGCATCATGCATCATAATTTCGTCTTTACCAGATTGCGCTAAGGCTTCATTGATAAAATCTCTGTTTGCATATTTATAATCGTAACGATGGCCTTTTATATCCACTAAGGCAAAATCATTAATTTGCCTATATTGATATGGATTGCATTTGGCTTCATAGTTGCCATTAAGATCATAGGAAATTCTGAGTTTAAATAAACCATGTGTTGGTAAAATTAATTGGCGCACTATAGATGCTAATTCAATGCTATGACTAGATGCAT
>JBMOFB010000003.1:0-50558 GCA_049314475.1 Sediminibacterium sp. | reverse complement strand
GCTAGCGTTCATCCTGAGCCAGGATCAAACTCTCCATTGTAAATGTTGTTTGATCATGACTATCAATCTCAAATAAATCCGAAATTAACGGTCTGATATAATTCTGTTGATGCTATAACCTTTACCTGATTTTTTCAATTAATCAGTTACTATTGTTTCCAAACTTTCAAAGATCTTAGTGTTTTTTTTGCGCGCCATTATTCATAGCGGGGTGCAAAGGTAGACACAATATTTTTATTAGCCAAACTTTATTTAATAATTATTTAAAATAGGATTAAAAATAATCAACAAAATAAGGCCGATATGATTTCAAGAACTAACCCCTTTTTGAAGAGGGAGGGCAAAGATAGAGCCTCATTTTTAAGCCACCAAATTTTGGTGGATTAATTTTAAAGTTTTTTTGAACTTTTATGCTGCTTTATAATTGCTTCAGAGAACTCCTGTTATTGATATTTAATCATTAACGGGCCGCAAAGATAAGGAGATATTTATTCCAGCCAAATATATTGAATACTATTTTGAATTTTTTTTCGTTCAAGGCATTCATTATCTATTAGTTATGAGCTCAAACCCAATAGGAGAAAGGATTCTAGTTACCCAATTTTATTTAAGAAATCTGGGTAGATAATTTGAGATAAATAAAGACCGCAAGCTGGGGTGGAGAAATCGACCCTTTGTTCGTCCTTTGAAGCAACAATTTCATGCCATGCATCCATACTAATTTGCCCCCTTCCTACTTGTACCATGGTGCCTACTAAACCACGGATCATGCCTCTAAGAAAGCGGTTGGAGTGGATTTCGAATTGAATATTAGACCCAGAAATGGTCCAATTGGCCTTTGTAATGGCACATTCGAAGCTGTTGACCTGGGTGTTTTTTTTTGAAAAACTCTCAAAATTGGTGTAGTTCAACAAGGAATCGGCAGCAGTTTGCATTAAGTCAAGGTCTAAAGGAAAGGGGTAATACCAAGACCTTCCCTCTGAAAATGGATCCTTGGATTGGTGTATCTTATAAATGTATCCTCTTTTAATGGCATCAAAACGGCTATGCGACTCGTTAGGAACTTGATAAATACCTTTAACCACCACCGAATTGGGTAAAATTGCGTTTAAATTATAGACATGTTTAGGGAGGAGCTCTAATTCGGTGTCAAAATGCAAGAAATTTTGATAGGCATGTACCCCTGCATCTGTTCTTGAAGCACCTGTCAATGCAATGGGTGTTCTAAATAAGGTTTCCATGGCGTTTTCTAGGGCGCCTTGCACAGTACCTATATTTTGTTGAATCTGAAATCCACCAAACAGCGCCCCGTCATAACTAAGTTCTATAAAATACCTTGCCATGGATCATTTAATTGAGCCACTAAGCTACAATTTTTTTGATTCCACCCTATTTTGTGCGGCATAACAAAATCGATTCCTAACTTTAAGGATTAAAATGATACCTAATATATGAAGCAGTTAATCACTAGAACCATGAAAGTAAATGAATTAATGCAAGAGATTAAAGTAAAGCGCATTGATACCGTTTTGGTTGTATGCTTGTTCATCTGCCTTGCTTTTAGTCCATCCTTATTTGCGCAAACAAAAACGGAGCAAGTAGATAGTAGCTGGAAACAAAACTATCGTGCAGTTGCAACAAAGACTAATAACCTTAAGCATACTAAATTAGTGGCAAGTTTTAATTATGAAAAATCCCAAATGAATGGAGAAGTTTGGTTGAAATTTCAACCACATTTTTATCCAACAAAGACTTTGGTATTGGATGCGAAAGCGATGGACATTATAGAAGTAGCATTAATGAAAGGTACTGCAAAAGTAAAACTATCTTATTTGTATGATAGTCTTCAACTGCAAATTGATTTGGATAAAACCTATACTGCAAAAGAGTCTTATACCATCTACATTAAATACATTGCGCGCCCGAATGAATATAAAGGAAAAGGGAGTGAAGCCATTAAAGATGCAAAAGGCATGTACTTTATCAATCCATTAGGCACAGATAAAGATAAGCCTACACAAATTTGGACCCAAGGTGAAACCGAAGCGAGTTCTGTTTGGATTCCAACCATTGACCAGACAAATCAAAAAACTACACAAGAATTTTATTTAAAGGTGCCAAGTAAATACGTGAGTTTATCCAATGGTTTATTGGTAAAACAAACGGATTTGAAAAATGGATTTAGAGAAGATGTTTGGAAGATGGACCTACCACACTCCCCTTATTTATTTTTTATTGGCATTGGCGATTATGCCGTGATTAAAGATAGTTACAAGGGCAAGGAAGTGAGTTACTATATAGAAAGGGCTTATGAAAAAGTAGCAAGAAAAATTTATGGCAATACGCCACAGATGATTGCTTATTTTGAAAACAAATTAGGCGTTGCTTATCCTTGGGTTAAGTATGCTCAAATTAGTGGTAGAGACTATGTGAGTGGTGCCATGGAAAATACCACGGCTACTTTGCATAGCGATGCTGTGCAACAAGATGCAAGAGAATTGGTTGATGGCAATAATTGGGAGAGCACCATTGCTCATGAACTATTTCATCAGTGGTTTGGAGATTTAGTAACCGCAGAAAGCTGGAGCAATCTCACCGTAAATGAAAGCTTTGCAGACTATAGCCAAACACTTTGGTTTGAACATAGCCAAGGTAAAGACGCTGGTGCATTTGAGAACTATACAGGACTTCGTAGCTACCTGAGTAGTCCTTCGGATGCTGAAAAGAATTTAGTGCGCTTTTATTATAAGGACAAGGAAGATGTCTTTGATTTAGTGAGTTACCAAAAAGGTGGACGCATATTAAATATGTTAAGACACTTGGTGGGCGATGATGCCTTCTTTGCTTCTTTGAATAAATACTTGAATGATAATAAATTCTCTAACGGTTCTGCCATCAAACTTAAATTGGCTTTTGAAGCAGTGACTGGTAAGGATTTAAATTGGTTCTTTAATCAATGGTATTTTGGTAGTGGTCATCCTTATGTGCGCATCCAGCAAAAATACATGGCAGACCAACAAAAGGTTTTAGTGACCATTCAACAAACGCAAACTCAAAATAAATTATTCACCCTGCCTGTGGGCATTGATGTATATGTGGAAGGTAATCGCAACCATTATGAGGTATGGAGTAAAAATAAAGTGGATAGCTTTTATTTCCCAGCTGCTGTGGCACCAGACAATGTGAATGTAGACAATGATAAAATATTATTGTGGGCAAAAGACGAGTCTAAGCCAATAGAACAATACGCTTATCAAATGAAGCATGCGCGTAATTTCATGGATCGTTTTGAAGCGGCTAATGAAGCAGCAACTAATTTAAAAAATCCTGCAGCTAAAGCCATCATAGAAGCTGCAATTAAAGATACTTTCCATGTGATTCGTTCTATTGCTTTATCTAGCTATAATCCAACTGCGATTGATGCCGCAATGGAAGCGCAAATTATAGCAATTGCTGGTAATGATAAAGTGAGTTCTGTAAGAGAAGATGCGATTAATGTATTGAGTAAAATCAATAAACCTAGTTTCACACCATTGTATGAAAAATGGGTGAATGACTCCTCTTACACAGTGTCAGGTGCTGCCCTAGCTGCATTAGAAATAGTGGACAGTGCAAAAGCCATTGCCATTGCAAAGGCATTCTCTAAACAGACATTGAAAAAAAGATTGAATACGGTAGTGACCACTATTCTTACTAAATATGGTGACGAGCAAATGTTTGACTTCGTTGCAAGCACCTACGGTAAATTGAATATTCAGTCCTCTGAGAAATTTGAAATGACGATGCCATTTGCTCAGCTATTAATTAAAACAACAGACCCTATCAAGTTTAAGAAAGGGATTGATTTGATTGTTGAATTTAGAGAAGCCATTCCTCAAGGCTATCGTTCTCAGACCGATCCTTATTTTAATTTTAAAATACTAGGAGATATTATTAAAGCTAAAAAGCAAAAAGGCGAAACTGAATTGGTTGCAATGGTGAGTGCAGTGTTACCGAAGATGTAAGGTCTTACCAAGATCCGCCTGCGCCGCCACCACCAGAGCTTCCGCCGCCGAAGCCGCCGAATCCTCCACCGCCGCCGCTATCGCCCCATCCGCCGCCGCCGCGACCACCGCCGCCTAGTAAAGAGCCTAGTAGCATGCCTGTGGCCACATCGCTAAATCCGCCACCACCAATATTGGATCCGCCACCACCTCGGCCACTTCTTAAAATCACAAAAATGATAATTAAGATAATCAAAAACAATCCGCCACTTCCTTTAGATTTTGATCTTAATTTTTTTGGCCTAGCTTCTTTGTATTCACCAACTGCAGCCTTCGCAATATTGTCTGTTGCTTGGTCAATGCCTTCGTAATAATTACCTGCTCTGAATGCAGGCTTAATAAAGTTGTCAATGATATTTATTGCAGTGATATCTGGAATAGCACCTTCTAATCCATAACCCACTTCGATTTTGATTTCGCGATCGTTGATGGCTACCAATAATAAAATACCATTATTCTTTTTACCTCCGATACCCCATTCTCTAAATAATTTTGTTGCGTATTCTTCCTTTGGGTATCCGTCTAAACTTGGGATAATGACTACTGCTATTTGATTGGAACTACTATCGTCAATAGCCACCAATTTATTTTCTAAAGCTTGCTTTTGTTCTGGCGTCAATACGCCAGCCACATCTGTCACAAGGGTGGCAGGATTAGGCTTCGCAATAATATTTTGCGCAAGTGCATTGTTTGCAAAAAGCAATGCCTGTAAAAAGAAAAGGATTGTTAAAACAAAAGGCGATACGCCAAATAATTTTATTTTTCTCATTTGCCCATCATGATTTCGTCAGATAATTCATTTTCATCCGTTACACGATCATAAGGAAAATGATCTTTCAATGCATGACCCACCGCATCTATCACAGCCACCATGCCATCTACATAATGTGCTTGTTTAAAATGACCGGTCATTTCTTGCACTTGTTGGTACCAAAACTCCACCCCTACTTTTTCATGAATTTGTTGATCGCCATAAATGGCCAATTTCTTGTCCGATACAGCCACGTATACCAATACACCATTACGGTCCTTTGTTTCGTTCATCTTGTTCTTGAAAAATATTTCAGTAGCACGTTGTAATGCATCCTGCTTTTTAGGAATACTTGTTTCTACAAAAACACGGATCTCACCGCTTGTATTTTGTTCAGCAGCTTGAATCGCCTGGACAAGCAGTTGCTTGTCCGAGACGCTCAATAAGTTATCCGTTTTGGATTTAAATAGATTCAGTGGATTCCACATAGTGTTGATAGTTTGGAGATTAAAACAGACTTAGAATTTTACTTCTGGCGCTTTAGAAGCACCTTCGTCTGCTTTAAATCCTTCTTTGGTTTTGAAACCAAACATACCAGCTAATAAATTCAAAGGAAATGATCTTGCTCTTTTGTTGTAATCAGCAATTGCAGCATTGAAATCGTTTCTTGAAACTTTAATTCTGTTTTCAGTACCTTCTAATTGAGCTTGTAATCCACGGAAGGCATCATTTGCTCTTAAATTAGGATAGTTCTCTGAAACCACTAATAAACGACCCAAAGCCTGAGACAATTGTCCTTGATTGGCTTGGAACTGTTGTAATTTTTCTGGTGTCAAATCTTTTGCATCCACTTTCATTTGTGTAGCGCTTGCACGAGCAGCAATTACAGTTTCTAAAGTAGATTTTTCAAAATTTGCTTCTCCTTTTACAGTGTTCACCAAGTTCGGGATCAAATCCGCACGTCTTTGGTAATCACTTTGCACGTTATTCCATGCTTGATTTACATTCTCGTCTTGATTTACTAAGCCATTATAGCCGTTGCAACCATAGCCTATTAAAATTACGAGTACTCCTAAAAAAATGAATAGTCCTAAATTTTTACGTAACATAGTTTTGTATTTGTTTATAAAGATAGAGCAAAGCAAGTACCAAACTCTTTTTATGACGGAAAGTCCTGACAAAAAGAACCCCTCCCGAAGCCGGGAAGGGTTATAATTAACAAGTTCTTATAAAATTATAGGATAAAATTTACTTTTTTCATCAGTCGCTTACGCGCCTTCTCCTTTGATCGCAGCAATACCTGGCAGAATTTTACCTTCAAAATATTCTAATAAAGCGCCGCCGCCTGTACTCACATAACTTACTTTCTCATTGAACCCAAACTGATTTACGGCTGACACACTGTCGCCACCTCCTACTAAACTAAAAGCACCTTTTTCGGTTGCTTCGGCCACAGCCTCGGCAATTGCTTTTGTTCCCCCTTGGTAATTAGACATTTCAAACACACCCATTGGACCGTTCCATAAAACGGTTTTACTAGCCAAAATCACTGCTTTAAAATTTGCTCTTGACGCTTCGCCAATATCCAATCCCATCCAACCATCTGGAATAGACATGCTCTCACAATTTTTTCTTTCTGTGTCATTGGAGAAAGCAGTGGTGATGATATTGTCCATTGGCAGATGAATCTGAACGCCTTTTGCTTTTGCTTTTTCTAAAATTTCTAAAGCAAGTGGCATACGATCATCTTCGCAAATGGAAGTTCCAATATGACCGCCCTGCGCTTTAAAGAAAGTATACGCCATGCCACCACCAATAATGATGTCGGTAGCGCGATCCAATAAGTTTTCAATGATTAAAATCTTATCCGACACTTTCGCGCCACCAATGATCGCCGTAAAAGGTTTTTGAGCTTCGTGTAAAACTTTTTCTGCACTCACTACTTCTGCTTCCATCAAGAAACCAAAAGTTCTATTTTCTTTAGCAAAATATTGTGCAATGATAGCTGTTGATGCGTGTGCTCTGTGTGCTGTTCCAAAAGCATCGTTCACATATACATCCCCTAGCTTTGCTAATTTTTCGGCAAATGCAGCATCGCCTTTTTCTTCTTCTTTATAAAATCTTAGATTCTCTAATAATAAAACCTGTCCTGCTTGTAAAACTGCTGCTTTATTAACTGCGTCTGCACCAATGCAATCATCTGCAAACTGTACCTCCTTGCCACCCAATAATTCAGATAAATGCGCTACCACATGTTTTAAAGAATATTTTTCGGTAGGACCATCCTTTGGTCTACCCAAATGGCTCATTAAAATAATACTACCACCGTCTTGTAAAATTTTATTGATTGTTTTTACAGTTGCACGCATACGAGTGTCATCTGTTATTTGAAATTGCTCATTTAAGGGCACATTAAAATCGACACGTACAAGGGCTTTTTTACCCGCGAAAGAAAAATCGTTAAAACTGCTCATATTGTATGTTTAAATTCTTTTATAATTTTTGTGGCTAGTTGGAAAATGAATAAAAATGCCCCCGGATTTCGGAGGCATTGTATATGTTTAATTTACTTATTTAATTTTGCTAGCAAAGTATTTCACTGTGCGCACCAATTGGCTTACATAGCTCATTTCGTTATCGTACCAAGCTACTGTTTTAACCAACTGCACATCGCCTTGTGTCATCACTTTAGTTTGAGTCGCATCAAATAAAGAACCGTATGAGATACCAATGATATCAGAACTTACAATCTCATCTTCTGTGTAACCAAAAGATTCATTTGCTGCTGCTTTCATAGCTGCGTTCACTTCTTCGGCAGTTACTTTCTTAGTTAAGATGGTTGTTAATTCAGTTAAAGAACCAGTGATGGTTGGAACACGTTGTGCTGATCCATCTAACTTACCTTTTAAGCTTGGCAATACTAAACCAATTGCTTTTGCAGCACCTGTTGTATTAGGAACAATATTTGCAGCAGCAGCTCTTGCTCTTCTTAAATCATTTTTTGGATGCGGACCGTCCAATGTATTTTGGTCATTGGTATAGGCATGCACGGTTAACATTAAACCAGTCACGATACCAAATTGCTCTTCTAACACTTTAGCCATAGGTGCTAAACAGTTCGTAGTGCAAGATGCACCAGAAATCACTGTTTCAGTACCATCAATAATTTCATGATTGGTATTGAACACCACTGTCTTCATTTCGCCAGTTGCTGGAGCAGAAATCACCACTCTTTTAGCACCTGCTTTAATATGTAATTCTGCTTTTTCTTTATCTGTAAAAAATCCAGTAGACTCAATTACTACATCTACACCATGCGCGCCCCAAGGAATTTGAGCTGGATCTCTTTGTGCATATATTTTAACAGCATGGCCATTCACCACTACTGCATCTTCAGTAGAT
The DNA here is from genome assembly GCA_049314475.1 of Sediminibacterium sp. Taxonomy (GTDB): domain Bacteria; phylum Bacteroidota; class Bacteroidia; order Chitinophagales; family Chitinophagaceae; genus Sediminibacterium. The sequence continues at coordinate 42,362 of JBMOFB010000003.1, read as the reverse complement.
TTTACTTCGGCATCAAAACGACCTTGAGCACTATCATACTTTAATAAGTGCGCCAAAGCAGCTGGAGAAGTAAGGTCATTGATCGCCACGACTTCGATCCCTGGTGTATTGTAAATTTGACGGAAAACTAAACGTCCGATACGTCCAAAACCGTTGATTGCAACTTTTACTGAACTCATTGTATTCGATTTATTAATTAATAGAGATGCGAAGATACAATCCTTTTAAAAATAAAGTTCTAAATCTATATTAAATCAGGAATAAGACGCATTAAAACAAGCTTTAATACCAGCTTTAGCAAGTTTTTTGAAACACAAACCTTTGCTGTAGCAATTTTTTTATTAGAGTTAATTTCCTAAAATCAGGAAAAAAAGGCCAAATTGTTTGGCAGTAAAGCCTATGAATCCTATTTTTGCGACCCCAATAACCTAGATGACCATGGAGCGTTCGACTAAGGGTTAGGTCACCTCCCTTTCACGGAGGTAATACGGGTTCGAATCCCGTACGCTCTACAAAGCCTATCACAAAGTGATAGGCTTTTTTAATGCGACACAACGACGAAAGCTCGCTTTCGAGAGTTGGGGAGCGTTAAAAAAGCCAAAAGCAAACTTCGTTTGCTTTTGAAAGGCTTTGGGTAAGGAGCATAACCGAGGAAGTCGGCGAATGAAATGAGCCGGCCATCCAATGGGTCGGTTTTCCTACTTTGCATACAATGGACAAATTTGGGCCCTTATTTTCATATACTTGATAAGTATATTTATTTTATTATTCCAATTAGGTTTAAATTTGAATAAACATTGTCGAATGCCTAAAATAGCGATTTATAAGTTTTTAACTTTTTTTATCTTTGCATTCGATGCAATAAATGAGCCACCTCACTTACATATTGCAAAAGAGAAAGGAAATCGACAACGTTCTGCCAAAATATGGTTAGATACTTTGAAAGTTACTGAAAAAGGGAGTCTTACAGAAACAGATCTAAAACAAGCGATAAAAGTGATTAAAGAGAATCAAGCGAAATTAATTGAATCATTTAACAATGTGAAAGCAGGCAAAAAAATTACTACAATAAAAATTAAATAATCATGGCTTCGACTTTAATAAATAAAACAATGTGTATCGAGAAAGTTTTATTCGATTTGCCCGGAAAAATTACCCTCAAAATGGAGGATGGAAGAATGATCATTTCTCCATTAAAGTATTTTCCTGATTTACAAAAATTGAGCGTTGATAAAAGAAAGAAACATACTATTGTAGATGACAGAACTATATTGTTCACGTATTCTGATGCTGTATATCATTTAGAAGATTTTATAGGTTTAGAAGCTAATTGGAGAAAGCGATAGTAATAACTTAATATCACGCGAGTTATTCCAACTGTCAAGGATTCCTTGATAGTTCAATTTATTAATAAACCTTGACCTTTTGAACTATTCGGAAATTCCGAACAGTTCAATTTTCAATATTTGCTCCTTAGAAAATTTTCAAGCTTTATTCAACACCCTTATTTTTCATACTTAACAAATAAGTAATATACAGTTTAATTAAAATTCTTACCTTTGGCGTAAGTATCGTAAAACGTTAGTATGATACTTAATTGTAAAATGAAGAAGTTAAAAAATATTCATCCTGGAGATGTGCTTAGAGAAGAGTTTCTTAACCCTTTAGGAATTAGTGCATACAGACTAAGTATGGATATTGCAGTACCTCAAACTAGAATATCTGAAATATTAAAGGGAAATAGAAGTATTACTGCCGATACTGCATTGAGACTTTCAAAATACTTTGGCAATAGCCCAAATTTCTGGCTGGGCCTTCAAAATGATTTTGACATTGAAGAAGAACTTTTGTTAAAAGGGTCTGACCTAAAGCTAATTAAAAGATATTCTGCGAATTAAGCAATTTTTAATCCAACCAACCATCCAAACTAGCCACAGTAGGAGGCCTTAGGATAATTTTGTTATTGCTATCTAGCAAGAAAATAGTCGGGGAGCTTGACACGTAATAGTCTTTATTTATATGACAATCATTTGCATATAATTATACATTAAATTAAAAATATATTTATAAGATTAAAGTCTATTTGAAATTCAAATTTTACCTAAAACTTGCCCTAAGGATCCTGTCGTTCAAGGACTTTCCAATGCCTATTTCAGGGAACAACTCAATGACGATGCAGTCTAGCTCCATGCCGTCTAAATCATACATGGACTTATACAAATTCGCGCTAGCCTCTTCTAAATCTGCTGACAAAGACAAATTGATGCATGTGGTATTGGGTTGATTGAACTCCCTTTTACCAAGTGTAAGCGCGCCAATCTTAAGACCCTGATTTTCCTGTATGTAATTGACTACACTTTCAACGATACAAAACTTTGTCCTTGGTGCATAATGCATTGGAGACATGCCTGGGGTAGTGATTTTTTCATTTTTTGTTGCTTGAACCTTTGACTTACCTACAATAAATTCTATTGCATCTACACTAATGGCGCCTTGACGGTAAATAATTGTAATATCATCATGAAAACCAACAATAGTAGACTCTATCCCTTTTGAACAAATATCACCATCTAAGATGACTGGCAGATCTGCTCCAAAATAATCATCCACCATTTTAGCATTGGTTGGACTAATGCGTGTGTAAGGATTTGCACTTGGAGCTACCAATGGAAAGTCCAACTGTTTTAATAGATTTAATGCCACAGGATGGTTTGGTATTCTAACTGCTACCAAGTGACTGCCGGCAGTAACAATTTGAGGAATAATTGACTTTTTGGGTAAAAGCAAAGTCAATGGTCCAGGCCAAAAGGCTTCGGCCAGTTTCATTGCATTGGGTGGTATATGTTGAACAAATTTTAATACCTCTTGAATAGAATGTGTATGTAGAATAAGGGGATTGCAAAAAGGTCTATTTTTTAACTCGAATATTTTTTGGATAGCATGTTCGCTAAAAGCGCTCCCAGCTAAGCCATAAACCGTTTCAGTAGGAATTGCTACTAGTGCCCCATTGTTAAGTGCATCAACCGCGTTGGATATGTTACTTGTAATCATGGGTAGATTATAAAGTTGCTTTGGACCTAGGTTCTATTTTAATTTCCGCGGTCAATTTAAAATGCGTGTCATCTGTTTCGTTTAAATATGCTTTTAATTGATCAAGGGATGCGTTTAAACGTTCTAATCTGTATTTTGATTCTTCATCTTCAACCCCATATTTAACTTGTGTAGAAAATAACTTGTTTGAATGCAACTCAATTTTATAGTGCATCAAGCCAAGAATTAACTCTGTGGCATCCTGTTTTGAAAAAAAACTATTGATTAAATCAACTGAATATATTTGTTTCATTCGTGCTTTAAATAGGTAAATAAAAGAAAAAAAGATTTTTTTGTAAGTGAAAACAAAATTCACTTAATTTTGAGATTAATATTTATTTATCTTTATTATATTTGCTATAATTTGTTTTTATGAACTATACACTGCACCAGCTTAGAATTTACTTAAAAGTAACCGAGACTTTAAGTATTACAAAAACAGCTGAAAAATTAAATCTAACTCAGCCTGCTATCTCTATACAACTAAAGAATTTTCAGGATCAATTTGATTATCCTTTAATTGAAATTATCAATAAAAAAATTCAGGTAACAGGATTAGGTAAAGAAATTGCTATTGCTGCCGAAAGTATCATAAACGAAATTGATAATATTAACTATAAGTCACAGAATTATAAAAATAAACTAGCAGGGCATCTAAAAATTGCAACCGTTTCTACAGGTAAATACATTATGCCTTTTTTATTGGCTGACTACTTAAAACAAAATAGTGGAGTTGATTTGACAATGGACGTAACAAACTATAGTAAGGTACTTAGTAGTTTGTTGCAATACGAAATGGATTTTGCACTGATTTCTGATAATCCAGAAAATACAAGGTTTGAAAAATTTGATTTAATAAAAAACGAATTATTCCTCGTAGGTAATAGCTCAATCAATCTTGCATCAGTAGGTGATAAGGATTTTTCTGATACTACGTTTTTGTTTAGAGAGGAAGGTTCTAGAACTAGGCTAGTGATGGAAAACTTTATTTCAAAAAATAAGATTAAAATTAAAAAGAAGATTGAGTTAACATCCAATGAAGCCGTAAAGCAAGCAGTAATTGCCGGAATGGGCGTATCTATTATGCCGTTAATTGGTATGCGCAATGAAATTGAAAGCGGATTACTTAAAATTATTCCAAAAAAAGGACTGCCTATTCAAACAACATGGCGCCTGATTTGGCTGAAAGAAAAAAAGTTGTCCCCTATTGCAGAATCCTACCTTAGCTATCTTGAAAAAGAAAAAGAGCATATTTTTAATAGGCTCTTTAACAAGAACGATTTTTAGACTAGGCCAAGATTTATTTTTTTCTTCCCAATCCCCAATAAACAGGTAAGCCAGACGCTATTAAAATCAATCCCATCATGGCTTCAAAAGGTTGATTGATCAAAGTCATAATGCAAATGGTGACACAGAAAAGTAAAAATAAAATAGGCACAATTGGATAGCCAATCACTTTATACCCTCTTTCTGCATTCGGTGCTTTTACTCTTAAATAAATTAAGCCCACTGCCGTTGCTGCATAAAATAGAAAGGCTGCAAATACAAGCATATCTGTTAATTGATCAAAACTTCCAGAAAATACCAAGAGGATTGCCCATATCCCTTGAATAAATAAAGCTTTATCTGGTGTATTGTATTTTGGATGGACCGACTCCGCTTGTTTGAAAAATGTTTTATCCCTAGACATCGCATACAACATTCGTGCAGACATCAAAATACTGCTATTAGTAGAATTAAGGGTAGTCACTAAAATTAAGCATGCCACTAAGACCATGCCAAAGGTACCACTCAGTTTTCCTGCAATTTCTACTGCTGCTATTTTATTTGGTGTTGCATTGAGTTCGATGAAAAAATCGATTGGCATTACATATAAAAAAACGAAATTAATCATGACGTAAACCGCCATTACACCAAGTGTACCTAATCCTAACGCCAATGGCAGGTTGCGTTTAGGATTTTTAATTTCCTCGCCAATAAACGCAATATTATTCCAACCATCATAGCCCCAAAATGCGCCTAAACTTGCTAAAAATAAGGCTTTCATGAGTGTCCAGCCATTCAAATCTGCTGTGGCTCCTTTTGCAGAGGTAGTGAGATGCGCCAAACTACCTTGCTCAGCACCAAATCCAACTACTAAAAAAAATGCAATAGCGAGTAACATAGCATATGTCAAAATAGTCGTTAATTTTTCTGCAAATTGTACCCCTCTATAATTCAAGATGGTTAATAATATAATTAATACAGCAGCTAAAATTTTGATAGATAAATTTTCGAATAGGTGCAGCCCTAAAAAAGAAAAATCTGAATCCAATATGGGCAATGGAAATAAACTATTTAAAGATTGGGCAAAAATATAGGCCAAGGCACTGATTCCTGCTGTTTTAATAACGGCGAAACTGGCCCAGCCATATAAGAAAGAAAAAAATCGGCCATAAATTTTTTGAAAATAATTGTATTCCCCTCCAGAATTTGGATACATACTTACTAACTCAGCTGTACATAAAGCCCCAGCAAGACTCACTATACCGGCTATCAACCAACAAAGTAAAATCAACCATGGCGTCCCCAACTCTTGTGCCATTGGTGCAATTTTTTTAAATACCCCCGATCCAATCATCACACTAATCACTAAAAAGCTAGCTGCTCTTAAACCTAATTTAGGTTGTAATTGATTACTCAAATAATTTGAATGATTTGAATCATTTGATTCATTTGAATGATTTAATTGATTTGAATGATTTTCTAGCACGTTTTAATTTTAAATTTTTGTAAAGCCAAATCCAGCGGCATTATTGATTACTAGGCATCCGTCTTTCACTTCAAAGCCACCTGTCACTAAGTCTTCCATTAAGTCAAAGCTACCATCTAAATCGATGTATTTTGTATTAGGACAAGCATATGCCATATGGAGTGCAGCTGTGATACTAATGATACTTTCGTCATTGCAACCCCAAAATAAATCGATGCCTGCATGCTGTGCAATGGTAGCAATGTCTTTTGCTCCTAAAAGACCGCCGCACTTCATTAATTTGATATTATAAATACCAAATGGTTGATTGCCTGTAGATAATTTTAATGCGGCTTGAGGATCCTTTAGTGCTTCGTCGGCTGTGAAGCGTTTTCTTTGTAGGTGGGATAACACTAATAAATCTTGCTCTTGACCAACTGGTAATGGCTGCTCTATTAATTCCAAAGGATAAGCAGCTGTTGCTTTTAGGAATTCTTTTAATGTTGGTACATCATAACCCTGATTGGCATCCACTCGTATGGTATAATCTGTGCCAAATGATGCGTATAAAGCAGCGATACGCTCTATATCTTCTTTCACATCCACACCAGTTTTTACTTTAAACACTTTAAAACCCATTGCAGCATATTCCTTTGCTTCCTCTAAAGTTTCATCCACTCCTTTTATGCCAATGGTCATGGACGTGGGCAATGCGTTCATTTTTTGTCCGTAAAAAGAGGCAACAGATATACCTAAAAATTTTCCAAAGGCATCATGTAAAGCAATATCAATAGCTGCTAATGTGCCTGGCAAATGTGGAAATTGTAGGTTGGATTCAACGATCATTTGTTGAAAATGACGAATATCTCTGCCTACAAAATTTGCCACAAATGAAGTATTCAAATTGTCTACTGTCTGTTGAGTTGTTTCGCCTACCACTTCTTCTGCTGGACTGCCAGAACCATAGCCGATCATGCCATTGGCTAATTCTATTTCTAAAAATGCCAAGGACACATTCGAAAATGTATTATAGGCGATGGTGTACGGCTTTTTTAAAGCCATTTTTTTTAAATACGCTCTTACTGCAACTATTTTCATGAGACTACTTTGATAAGGCTTTAAGTATTGGGATGATTGGCGCCACACCTTCCTGAATAGGCAACAATACGGGCAAACCTAAACTAGCAGTATATGCTTTTTGATAGTCAAAGGCTTCTTGGTCTGTGCAGTTTTCGGTGTTGATGGCAACTGCAATCACTTTTGATCCAAGTTTTTCGATGAGCTCAATTTCGGATGCCACTGATGGAATCTCACCCCAATGCGCTTCGTTGTCAAAATATTTTCGCTTGGGTGCAAAAATTAAAACTACCTGTTTTGCATTACCTGAAATCAATAATTCTATACCACATGGACCACTTGGATTTCTTAAAGCCGATTGGCCTTCTAAAAATAAAATATCAGGTTGTGTATCCTTCCAACAACTTACAATAGCATGTTCTAATTCTCCAGAAACAAAATCATTTAAAGTAGAGTCAAAAATAAAACCATATTTGCCGCCTTGCAACCAACCTGTCTGTCCGGTGTAAATCATTTCGGCTTTCATGCCTTCGGCATTACATGCTTGTTTTAACATGCGCGCTGTAGTTCTTTTTCCCATGGCGCAGTCCATTCCAATCACCGCCACAATAGGTGCTGTCACCTTAAAAATAGCGCCATCCCAAAAATGTAAGTCCGCTCTTGATTTTGGTTTTCTAACATCTGTCAATACTGCGCCAGTACTTGCCGCTATGGCAACTAAATCGGCCTTATCACTTAAGTATTCGTGTAATCCATTCACAACCGAAATACCTTTTTTAACTGCATCATATATTAAAGCCAACATATTTGAAGGCAATACGCCACCCACTGTAGCTATGCCAATAATTAAACAATCTACATTTTTTAAGTTTTCCAATGCTGCTTCCATGGTGGCAAAAACTGGAATGCCTCTATGCTTGCCATCTAATAATTCCCCAGCATCTTTGCCTGCATTCGCTTCGCCGTCCACTAGACCAATGATATGAAAGCGTTCGGTTCCTCTGATTAAACCATGCGCTGTTTTTGCATCCGAAGTCATTAACAAGCCGTCTGTTAACACAATTGCATTTTTCATTCTATAATTTTATTGCTTCTAAAATTCTACTTTGTTGAAGTATCTTTTTTATTATTACTTTCTTTTAATCAATAACCCTGGTTGTTTGCCAGTTGATTTTTGTGCTTGATAAACTAGTGTTCCATTCACCCAAACCAGCTCTATGCCTGTAGATAATGCTTTACTATTTTTAATATTCGCCTGGTCTATCACTGTGGTTGGATCTAATAAAACCAAGTCTGCAAAATGACCCACTGCAATACGGCCTCTATCCTTGAATCCAAAAAAATCTGCAGACTGCCCTGTCATTTTATAAATCGCTGTTTCTAGTGGCATGATTTTGTCTTCTCTCACATATTTCCCCAACACCCTTGTGAAAGCACCATAGCCTCTAGGATGCCCACCTGCATTGCCATCCGAACAAATGATTGCTTCGGGCCATGCCATAAATACTTTCACATCTTCCTCACTCATTGCTTTTCCGGCAATGGCTTCGATACCACCTGTATAATTTGGATTTGCTTTGCTAAAGGCCTCTGCAATTTTAATCAAACTCATCAACGCTTGTGCAGGACTTTCATTTCGCTCAATACCAATTTCGGTAACCGATTTACCTTTATAAGATGGAATTGGCGCAAACTGCATTAGGTAAGATTCATTTGGATCAAACAATTGCTTGGTCGCCATTTCTGCACTGGCTAAATTATCAAAATCCTTGCCTGGAAATAAGACCCTTAATGTTGAATTCCAAAAAGTGTAAGGATAGATATCTGCACTGATATTGATGCCCTCTTTTCTTGCTTGATCTAATTTCTGTAAAATTAAATTTGCTGTACCCCAATTTAATTTATTGGCAATTTTAATATGCGAAACTTGCACTGGCATTTTTGTTTGTCTGCCAATCTCAATGATTTCTTCGAGGGCTTCGTCCATGTGTAAGTCCTCACTTCTAATATGACTCGTGTACAATCCATTATGTTGTGCTGTAACTTTTGCTAAATCAAGTACTTCTTGCTTACTTGAATAAAAAGCCGATTCATATTCTAATCCTGTAGATAAGCCTAATGAACCTTTTTTTAATTCTGTCGCTAAAACCGATTTCATTTGATCAATTTCAGCATCTGTTGCCTTTCGATATAAATCATTTTCGCCCATTGCAATTTCACGAAGGCTTGACTGTCCTGTATAGCTTGCCACATTAGACACTACTGGATTTGTTTGCATCCATTTTGTCAAGCTATCCATTGGATAACCATTTCCATCCTGGCCAATCACAATTGTTGTTATGCCCTGACTTGAAGTAGATAAGCCCGCTCTATTTTTATTGAGGTCTCCAAAATGATGACTATGCGAATCGATGAATCCAGGTGCTAAAACTTTCCCCTTACCGTCTATGATTTGATCCATTTGATTGGGCTTCAAATTGCCAATAGCTACAATCTTATTGCCAACTATTTTCACAGATGCTTTGAAAGCAGGCTTGCCTGTTCCATCTACAATTTGAATATTGGTAATGATGGTGCCTGACTGCGCGATGACTGCAAGATGTAAACCAAATGTCAAGATGGTTAAAATCACTTTTTTAAATTTGACCATACAGATTGTGTTTGATCAAATTTACCAAATTTTAGTCCAATGAAATCAGAATTTATTTCAATTCATAGGTCTCGTGTAATTCAGGAACAATCACATCTTTAAACCCTTTCTTTCTGAGCCTTTCCGCAAAATGATCCTGCACTTCTGACTCACCATGTACAATATATACTTGCTTGACTGCTGAGGGATTTTGACAAGCTAAAAACTGCATCAAATCCTCATAGTCCCCATGTGCACTCATACTTTTGATAGATCCAATTTTACACCTTACTTCAAATGGCTCTCCATAAATACGCACTTCGGTAGCGCCATTCATTAATCTTCCTCCAAGGGACCTCGGCTCACAATAGCCCACCATTAAGATGGTATTTTTTTCGCTACTAATATTATTTTTGATATGATGTTTTACCCTACCTGCATCTGCCATACCAGATGCCGAAATGATCACTTTTGGATGCATGTCTTCGTTCAATGCCTTACTCTCATGCACCGATTTAATGTATCGTAAGCCTTCAAAGTCAAATGGATCATCGTCTACTTCTAAAATTCTTTGTATTTTTTTATTATAGTATTTAGGGAATTTTTTAAGCATTTCTGTGGCTTCCATACTCAAAGGACTGTCTACATAGATTGGGATATGCGGTAAACGCTTTTCGATAGAAAGCTGATTGAGTTCAAATAATATTTCTTGGGTTCTGCCAACACTAAATGCAGGGATGATTAAGTTTCCTTTTTGTTCTATACAAGTTACTTGAATCCATTTTAGTAAGTCGTCGGGAGTGGTGTGGATTAGGTCATGCAATTTATCGCCATAAGTACTTTCGATAAGTATATAATCTGCAGGCGGAAATTTTGCCGGTGACCTTAAAATCATATCTCTATACCTACCAATATCTCCACTAAAAGTAAGGGTCTGCAAAATATTATTTTCCTTAATCTTTAGATTGACTGCGGCACTTCCAATGATGTGTCCAGCTTCTGTAAATAACAATTCAACTTGCTCAGAAATGGTGTATGGCTTATCGTATTCTACACTTTGCAACATTGGAAGCAGTAAATTCACGTCGTCCATGGTGTATAAGGGTTCCACTTGTGGCATCCCTTCTCTTTCCAATCTTTTATTTTTAAATTTTGCATCATCCCTTTGGATCATCGCTGAATCCTCTAATAAAATTTCGGTTAAGGCTTTGGTGGCTGGTGTGCAGTAAATTTTTCCCCTAAAACCCTCTGCCGCTAATTTTGGTAATAACCCTGTATGGTCTATATGTGCGTGGGATAAAATGACATAATCAACCGTCTTTGCATCAAAGCCAAATTGAGCATTATAGGAATCTGTGTCTCGACCCATTCCTTGAAACAAACCACAGTCCAACAAAAAATTTTCACCACTTGCTAATTGAACTAAATGTTTTGAACCTGTAACCGTACGAGCTGCTCCGTGAAAACTTATTTTCATGCAATTGTATTTGTACTAAAGTTACTATTATAATGCGATGGCAGCAATGATATAATCTGCAATTAATATAAGGATACAACTGACCACGACAGACTTTGTTCCAGACTTGCCAATTTCCAAAGCACCCCCTTGTACATAGTACCCATAAAAGGAAGGAACAGTGCTTATGATAATGGCGAAAATAAACGATTTGTAAAAACTAATATTGATATAATGCACCACAAAACCTTTACGAATACCTGTGATAAAAACTTCGGCAGGCACCACATTGGACCAGCTACCAACAATATAGCCACCCCAGATACCAACCACTGCAGAGATGCCCACCAACAATGGAACAGTTGTAATGGCACCCAATATTTTTGGAAGGATTAAATAGTTTTTAGTATTAATGCCCATGATTTCCAGTGCGTCTATTTGCTCACTCACACGCATATTGCCTAATTCACTCGCAATCTTACTGCCTACCACGCCTGCTAAAACAATACATAAAAAAGTGGGTGCAAATTCTAACAAAATACTATCCCTTACAATGATACCAATCGTAGACAAAGGGACTAAAGGACTAATCAGTTGAGAAGCTGTTTGAACTGTTGTTACCGCACCTAAGAAAAAAGAAATAATGACTACAATTGGTAAAGAACCAATGCCAATATCCACACATTGCCTGATATACTCCTTCCAAAACATTTGTTTATTTTCGGTTGCAGTAAACATGCCCTTGAGCATCATTAGGTACTTACCAAATAGGGTGATAAAATTCATTGGTTTGTTTTAACTATTTCTTTTTCTTTTTTAATTTCTTCCACCAGCTCGTTCTTTCAACTTCTGTCGCTGTATCAATTCTAGTTTTCAATTGTGCATCCACCACTGCTACAGTGGCCATATTGATGATATTGCGGACACTTGAACCTAATTGCAACACATTGACTGGCTTTTTCAACCCTAACAATACAGGACCAATGACATCAATTCCGCCAATCTCTTTCAATAAATGATAGGCGATATTACCTGCTGATAAATTTGGGAAAATCAACACGTTCACATCTGCATCTGCAAGATCGCTAAATGGATAATTTTCCTTCAATATCTCTTTATTAAATGCAAGCATGCCCTGCATTTCGCCATCCACAATTAAGGAAGGATTTCTTTGCTTTACAATTTTGGAGGCTTCTGCTACCAATCTTGCTTCTGGTGTATCACTACTTCCAAAATTAGAATAACTCAACATGGCCACACGTGGCTCCATGTTGAAATTTCTAACTTCTTTGGCTACCAGTAAAGTGATATCCGCCAACTCCTCGGCTGTTGGACTAATGTTCACGGTGGTATCTGCTAAGAACAATGGGCCTTTCTTTGTTAAAAGGATATACATTCCAGCAATTTTTTTCACACCTTCATCCACCCCAATAATTTGTAAAGCTGGCTTAATACCATCTGCATAATTACGTGTAAGGCCAGACAACATAGAGTCTGCTTCGCCCGTTTCGACCATCATCGCACCAAAATAATTTTGTGTGCGCATTAATTTTTGGCCCTCATATTTATTGATGCCTTTGCGTTGTCTTTTTTGAAATAACAATGAGCCAAAGAACTCGCGCTTCGCTTCCATTTCATCGCTTCTTACATCAATGATTGGTAAATCATCAATGTCGATATTATTTTCAGAAGCAATATTTTTAATTCGGGCTTCGTTACCCAATAAAATTGGATACGCAATGCCATCATCATAAATAATACTTGCTGCTTTTAACACTTTAATATTTTCTGCATCTGCAAAAACCAAACGCTTTGGATCACGTCGCGCTTTGTTACTAATTAAACGCAACATTTGATTGTCTAGTCCAAGGCGTTTATTTAAGCTCAATTCGTATTCTGCCCAACTGCTAATTTGCTGTTGTGCTACGCCAGATTCAACAGCAGCTTTGGCCACAGCTGGGGCTAGCGTACTCAATAATCTTGGATCCAACGGCTTTGGTATGATGTATTGTGGACCAAATGATAAATTGGTTTGATTGTATGCCATATTCACTACATCAGGTACTGCTGTTTTTGCTAATTCTGCCAAGGCATTTACTGCAGCCAATTTCATGGCTTCGTTGATAGCAGATGCACGTACATCTAGTGCCCCTCTAAAAATATAAGGGAAGCCAAGTACATTGTTGACTTGGTTTGGATAATCTGATCTGCCTGTAGCCATAATGATATCCTTACGTACAGATGTTGCTTCTTCATATCCAATTTCTGGATCCGGATTAGCAAGTGCAAATACCACTGGGTTTTTTGGCATGGACGTAATCATTTCCTTGGTCACCACATTGCCCACGCTTAATCCTAAAAACACATCCGCAGTTTTCATTGCTTCTGGTAAAGTCATTTTATCAGACTTGATGGCAAATAGTTTTCTATCTGCCCCTAAATCTGTTCTGCCCTGATGTAACACACCGTCTTTATCAAAGAGTGTAAAGTTTTCGTAACGCGCACCTAATGCTACATATAATTTGATACAAGCCATGGCTGCAGCGCCTGCGCCATTGACAACAAATTTTGCTTTATCAATTTTTTTCTTTTGCAATGCGATGGCATTCAACAAAGCTGCACTACTAATAATTGCAGTGCCATGTTGGTCGTCGTGCATCACAGGAATATTCATCTCTTCTCTTAAACGTTGTTCAATATAAAAACATTCTGGCGCTTTAATATCCTCCAAATTGATTCCTCCAAAAGTGGGCTCTAAGGCTTTTACAATTTCTACAAACTTATCTGGATCGGTTTCGTTGATCTCGATATCAAATACATCGATGTCTGCAAATATTTTAAACAATACGGCTTTACCTTCCATGACAGGCTTACTTGCCAAGGGACCAATATTGCCTAAACCTAATACAGCAGTACCATTGGTGATTACGCCAACTAAATTTCCTTTAGCCGTATACTTGTACACATCTGCTGGATTGTTTTTAATTTCTGTACATGGAATGGCCACACCAGGGCTATAGGCAAGGGATAAATCTTTCTGTGTTTTTGCTTCTTTAGTTGGAATCACTTCGATCTTGCCAGGTCTCCCACTAGCATGGTAATCTAAGGCCTGCTCTTTTCTTAATTTTTCTTTGTTGGTATTATTTGTTGTATCTGCCATGAATCAATTTTAAAAATGAAATAATTTATAACTGAACCCCCAACCATGCCATCATGCCCACACCTTGCTCGATGGCTGCCTCGTCTATATTAAAATGTGGTGTATGTACATTGTGTACAATACCCATGGATTCGTTTCTTACCCCTAATCGGAAAAAGCAACCAGGAACCACTTGTGAATAGTAACCAAAATCTTCGGCACCCATTCTTTTTTCTGTTTCTTCCACATTTTCCTTGCCCATGTATTCATCTGCCAATTTCCATGCTGCTTCTGTAATCATTGGTTCATTGTCCACAGTTGGATAACCCACATCCACTCTAAAATCAATTGCTGCGCCGGTTGCTAATGCAAGACCTTTTGCTTGTTGTAGCATTAATTCATGTGCCTGAAAGCGCCATACTTCATCCATGGCTCTAAATGTACCCATTAATTTTACTTCACTTGGAATGACATTGGTTGTATTGCCTCCATGAATAGAGCAGATTGATAATACAGAAGGATTTTGAGGATTTCTATTACGAGAGATGATCGTTTGCAAACTTTGAATTAATTGCGCAGCCACTAAAATAGTATCTATTGTTTGATGCGGTGTCGCAGCGTGTCCACCAGGTCCTTTAATGCTGATATACAATTCGTCTGCACTGGCCATCACACGTCCTTTTCTAAAACTTAGTTTCCCTTGATTTAATCCCGGATGCACATGTAAACCAACAATCCCCTGAGGCTTTGGATTTTCCAATGCGCCATCACGAATCATATAACTTGCTCCACCCGGATTTTTTTCCTCCCCTGGTTGAAATAATAATTTTATCGTCCCTTCAAATTCTTCACGCAGGCTCCATAATATTTTAGCAGCTCCTAATAAAATAGTGGTATGCACATCATGTCCGCAGGCATGCATCACCCCTTCGTTGGTCGACTTATAATCAATTTGATTTTCTTCTACAATTGGTAAAGCATCCATATCGGCACGAAGCGCAATCACACGCTTAGTAGGATTTTTTCCTTCAATAATTCCTAAAACGCCTGTAGTTGCAATCACTGTAAATGGAATGCCAATTTCTGTTAATCGTGCTTGAACATATTTACTTGTTTCAAATTCTTGATAACTCAATTCTGGATGTGCATGCAAATGCCTTCTTATTGCAATGTTGTCTGCTTGATGCTGCGCTGCTAAGGTTTTTATTTTATCGAGTAACATAGCTTAGTAATTACTTTTTATTTGGTCAATTTGCGCCCCTGTAACAATGGCTACCCCTGCGCTACATCCAATACGAGTGGCCCCAGCTTCAATCATTAATTTAGTAGTAGCATAATCTCTGATACCACCTGAGGCTTTAATTTGAATATGTTCTGGTAAATACTTTCTGAACAATTTTACAGCTTCTACACTTGCCCCTTTTTCTGCATAGCCTGTGGATGTCTTTAGATAATCTATCCCTGCAATGCCATAAATATCACAACACTTTATCATCTCATCCTCTGTTAAGACACCCGATTCAATTATAATTTTTACAATCTTACCCTTAGAGCGAATCACCGGCATGATATGGTTAATCTCGTCGGCAATGGCCATCCAGTCTCCGTTTTTTATCGCCGAAATATTTGCTACCACATCCAACTCATCTGCGCCATCTACCATGGCTAAAATAATTTCTGCAATCTTGGCCTCTGTAGCACTATAGCCAAATGGGAAACCAATCACTGTGGCCACTTTCACATCTGTTCCTGCAGTTAATGTTTTTGCCAATTTCACAAAATTAGGCGGCACACATACTGCAGCAAAGGCATACATTTTTGCTTCCTCACAAACCTTATGAATATCAGCTACCAAACAGGTTGGCTTTAAGATAGTGTGATCGATGTATTGATTAACAGGCAACATAATTTATTTTTTAAGCCATGTCTTTGCCGTGACAAGCTTTGTATTTTTTTCCACTACCACAAGGACAAGGGTCGTTACGTCCAATTTTTGGACCCACCGTGATAGGCGCTTGTTTAGGGGTAGATGGATCATGGTATTCGTTCTCTGTTGGCGTACCATCTTCTGATCTATTCGCACTCAACTTACTCAAATCCGTTTTTTGTTGACGTCCTTCTTTTACTTCATTCGCTTCCATTGGAATATGCGCATGGCATAAAAACTGTACCATTTTATGATTGATCTCTATGTCCATTTTTCTGAACAACTCAAATGCTTCCATTTTATAAATCACCAGTGGGTCTTTTTGCTCGTAAGTGGCTGTTTGAACAGATTGCTTTAAGTCATCCATCGCGCGCAAATGCTCTTTCCATGCGTCATCTATCAAACTGAGTGAAATGGACTTTTCAAATTCAGTCGCTAGCGCAGCGCCCTTGGTGTCTAAATTCTTATCAAGATTTACTAGTACATTAAATACTGTTTTGCCATCACTCACTGGGACAATTACATTATCAATATACAAACCTTCTTTGAATCTGATATTCTTAAAGACAGGGATGCTATTTTGCATCATGTCTTTTTTCTTATACTCGTAATGTGCAATCGCCTCTTGGTACAATGATTCTGCTAAATCATTTTCTTTTGCTGCAGCAAATTGTTCCTTCGTAATTTTTGTATCCAATCCTACCTGCATAATCAAGGCCAACTTTAATCCTTCAAAATCATTGGTCGTTTTGTGGTTGAAACTTATATTTTCAATCACTTGATAAAACGCATTGTCCAAGTCTAATGCCAAACGTTCACCAAACAAAGCATGGTTTCTTTTTTTATAAATTACCGTTCTTTGTTTGTTCATCACATCATCATATTCCAACAAACGCTTTCTTACACCAAAATTATTTTCTTCTACTTTTTTCTGTGCACGCTCGATTGATTTAGTGATCATAGTATGTTGAATCACTTCGCCTTCTTTGTATCCAGCAAAGTCCATCACTTTAGCAATACGCTCACTTCCGAACATGCGCATTAAATCGTCTTCTAAAGAAACAAAGAACTGAGAAGAACCCGGATCACCTTGTCTTCCGGCACGACCTCTTAGCTGTCTGTCTACACGACGAGAGTCATGACGCTCTGTACCCAATATCGCTAAACCACCTACTGCTTTGACTTCGGGGCTTAATTTAATATCCGTTCCACGACCAGCCATGTTCGTTGCAATGGTCACTGCACCAGTCAAACCTGCTTCGGCAACCACTTGAGCTTCTCTTGCGTGTTGCTTTGCGTTCAAGACATTGTGAGGAATATTTTTTTGGCGCAACATTCTACTTAACAACTCGCTCACCTCCACTGATGTGGTACCTACTAGTACGGGTCTGCCTTCTGCACGCAATGCCTCGATAGATTCAATTACTGCACCAAATTTTTCACGCTTGGTTTTGAAAACTAAATCTTGCTCATCTATGCGCACTGCAGGAATATTAGTTGGGATAGAGACCACGTCTAATTTATAAATACTCCAGAATTCTGCTGCTTCTGTTTCTGCTGTACCCGTCATACCACCTAATTTGTGGTACATTCTAAAAAAGTTTTGCAATGTGATGGTGGCATAAGTTTGTGTGGCAGCTTCAATCTTTACATTTTCTTTTGCTTCAATCGCTTGGTGTAAGCCATCAGAATATCGACGGCCTTCCATGATACGTCCTGTTTGCTCATCCACAATCTTCACTTGACCATCCATCACCACATACTCAATATCCTTATCAAATAAAGTATAGGATTTCAATAATTGATTCACTGTGTGAATACGATCTGCTTTAATGCTATAATCAGAAATGATGGCTTCCTTTTGTTGCATTTTCTGCTCGGCAGGAATATGTACATCCACATCAATTGCATTCAATGCCACACTGATATCTGGTAATAAAAAGAAGTTTGGATCTTCTCCTGCGCCAGTGATTAATGCTAAACCCTTATCTGTTAATTCTACCGAATTATTTTTTTCTTCAATGTGGAAATACAAAGCCTCGTCTACAATGGGCATCTCTCTTTGCTGATCCGCTAAATAATAATTCTCGGCCTTTTGTAATTTAACACGAATGCCTGGCTCACTTAAATATTTAATTAAGGCGCCATTTTTAGGTAAAGCCCTGAAAGCACGATACAAGGCTAATCCGCCCTCCTTAGGATCGTCATTGCCTTCGCTGATTTTCTTTTTTGCTTCAATTAAAAATTGGTTCGCCACTTTTTTTTGCACATCCACCAATTGTTCAATCCTTGGTTTTAATTGAAAGTATTGTTGCTCTCCGGTTTGATGTCCAATTGGACCAGAAATAATCAAAGGCGTACGCGCATCATCAATCAATACACTATCCACCTCGTCCACCATGGCATAATGATGCTTACGTTGCACCATTTCGTTTGGTGTATGCACCATATTGTCTCTTAAATAATCAAAACCAAATTCGTTATTGGTGCCATAAGTAATGCCGGCCCTGTAAGCCTTTCTTCTCTCTTCAGAATTAGGTTGATGCTTATCGATACAATCTACCGTAATACCCAACCACTCAAATATGGTTCCATTCCACTCGCTATCTCTTTTGGCTAAATAATCATTCACGGTAACAATATGCACCCCCTCATCGGCCAAAGCATTTAAATAAGCTGGCAAAGTGGATACCAATGTCTTTCCCTCTCCTGTTGACATTTCTGCAATTTTACCTTGGTGTAGTACAATACCACCAATCAACTGCACATCATAATGCACCATATTCCATCTCACAGGTGTGCCTGCAGCTTTCCATGTAGATTGGAAAACAGATTGGTCTCCCTGAATGGTTACGTATTCTTTTTTAACGGAAAGTTCACGATCCATATCGGTTGCTGTCGCAGTTAAAGATTCATTTTCAGTAAATCGACGTGCCGCTTCTTTTACCACCGCAAATGCCTCAGGTAAAATGGTCCACAAAATCTGCTCTAAAGCCTGGTCACGGTCTTTTTTTAAGGCATCAATCTCTTGGTAAATGGCGTCTTTGCCTAATAAATCCGCTGTATCTAGGGCTTCCGCTTTATTTTGAGCCTCTGCAATCACTTGGTCAATGGACTCAAGATGCGTTTTAATGCGGAATTTAAACTCCTCGGTTTTGTTCCTCAATTGGTCATGGCTAAGGGTTTTGTACGCCTCAAAATGGCCATTGATCACTGGAACCAAGTACTGTATTTTTTTGACGTCTTTCTCACTCTTAGATCCGCCAAATAGTTTATTGATAATTTGCAACATATTCTTGCTAAAATTGGGTGTTTATCCTTGTTAATCAAGGGGCTTCAAAGATAAGTAATTGGGGTGGAATTGGTGTAGAATTGGTGATTTTAAGGCCAGTTGGATCAAAAAATTAAGTTGAAGGGGGTTTGATGGGGAAATTGGGTAAAAAATGATACCTTTGCTCGCTTAATAAACACATAGTATGGCTGGTCAATTAAAAGAAGTTAGAAACAGGATTAAAAGTACCCAAAGTACGCAGCAAATCACCAAGGCAATGAAGATGGTGAGTGCCGCTAAATTACGTCGTGCTCAAGATGCGATTACCCAAATGAGACCTTATGCGCGCAAACTACAAGATATGCTAAGCAATATCATTAGTAGTTTGGAGGGAGATATGAATTTGGCCCTTGCAGAACAACGCACAGTGAACAATGTGTTGTTTATTGTAGTCACATCTGATAGAGGTTTGTGTGGTGGTTATAATGCCAATTTGGTTAAAATGACGCGTGCAACCATCGCCGAAAAATATCCAACTCAAAATATAACTATCTGGAACATTGGTAAAAAAGGATATGAAAGTTTAAGTAAATTAGGATTTAATACGAATGCCGATTTTAAGGATATCTTTTTAAACTTAAAATTTGAGACGGTTCAAGCTGCTGCACAAGCTGCCATGAAAACCTTTGAGAATAAAGAGTTTGATGCCATTGAGATTGTGTATAGCGAATTTAAAAATGCAGCAACACAGGTTTTTAAATCAGAGCCATTCTTACCAATTCCAAAAATGGAAAAGAAAGCAAATACTAAAAAAACAGATTTTATTTTTGAACCACAAAAGGAAGCTTTAGTGGCAGAATTAATGCCTAAAATATTGAACACCCAATTATTCAAAGCTGTTTTGGATGCCAATGCAAGTGAGCATGGCGCTAGAATGACTGCGATGGATAAAGCAAGTGAAAACGCCAACGAATTGTTGAAATCTTTGAAAATATCTTATAACCGTGCAAGACAAGCGGCCATCACGACCGAATTAACAGAGATCGTAAGTGGTGCAGCTGCATTAAACGGATAAGCAAAACTATTATGGAAATAAGTCAAATCATTCCGCATATCGAAGCCTTAGTTTTTGCTAGTGATAAAGCATTGAATGCAAACGACATCACCGAATTAATTAATACTGCATTTGGATTTTTGGAAGAGCGTATTTCACTTGAGCAAGTTGAAACTGCTTTAGAAGGCATCCAAGAAAAATATAGCACCGAGTACTATCCTTTTGAATTAAAGCAAAGTGGCGGCGGTTGGCAGTTTTTAACAAAGCCTACTTTCCACAGTACTATTGCACAATTAAACGGTGATAAATTTTTGAAACGTTTGTCCAACGCTGCATTGGAATCCTTAGCCATTATTGCTTACAAACAACCTATTACAAAAGGTGAAGTAGAAGCTATAAGAGGTGTGAACAGCGACTATTCTATGCAAAAATTGTTGGAGAAGGAATTGATTGTGATTAGTGGCCGTAACGAAATGCTTCCGGGTAAGCCATTGATTTATTCTACTTCTAGAAACTTCATGGACTATTTTGGAATTAACTCTACCGAAGATTTACCAAAAATTAAAGAAGTCTTAGCAGACCAAATTGTGGAAGCGACTGTGATTAAGCCAGAAGATTTTACTGACAATAGCGTATTTGAACAAACAACTGAAGCTTTAGCCGAAGAAAACGAACAAGCCGATACTCCTAATACCGAGGAAGAAACAGATGACTATACTCCAGAATCAAACGAAGAAGATTACAATCCAGAAAGTCCAGTAGCATAAGTTGATGCTTTTCCTTTCATGAATTTTTCGCAAAAATATTGAACCAAGATACGGCCAGAACCTAGTTCTGGCCGTATCTTTATAGCATGAACACAAGTCTTTCTTACACGACATTAAATGCAACTGCAGAAAAATTTGGCACACCTTTATATGTGTACCACGCAGAAAAAATCGAACAGCAATATCAAGATTTATGCGCGCAGTTTGAGTCTACTCAAACAAAAATTTTTTACGCATGTAAGGCTTTGTCCAATATTCATATCTTAAAAGTGGTTAAGGATATGGGCTGTAATATTGATTGCAGTTCGATCAATGAAGTTAGATTGGCTTTATATGTTGGGTTTTTACCAAACAATATTTTATACACTAGCAATAGTGTTGGATTTGATGAAATAACCACTGCTATTGAATTAGGCGTGAACGTAAATATCGACAGCTTATCTAATTTAGAAAAATTTGGTCAAACATTTGGCGGGACAAAAGCCATTGGGGTGCGCATTAGACCCGATGTCATGGCAGGGGGTAATTTAAAAATATCTACTGGTCATGTTAAAAGTAAGTTTGGTATTCCACTCGCTCAATTGGACGCATTAAAATTGATTCAAGAAAAATACAAGATCAATATCCAGACTTTACATATTCATACCGGAAGTGAAATAAAAGATGTAGCAGTTTTTATGAAATCTGCAGCCGTTTTTGACACCCTACTTCCTCATTTTCCTACTGTGAACGTATTGGATTTTGGTGGTGGATTTAAAGTACCTTATGCACCAGGTGAACAAGGTACTGATATGGCCCAATTAGGTGCTGAAGTCAATAAGGTGATGCAGGAACTATCCAAAAAATTTGGACGCAACTTAACAGCATGGTTCGAGCCAGGAAAATACCTGGTGAGTGAAGCTGGATTTTTTATTGCCAAAGTGAATGTATTAAAGACTTCGGGCGAGATTACATTCGCTGGATTGAATACTGGGCTCAACCATTTAATTCGTCCAATGTTTTATGACGCATACCATCACATAGACAATATCACTAGTCCTAACAATCCACCTATGCAATATGCCGTAGTGGGTCATATTTGTGAAACGGATACTTTTGCTTGGGACAGGGCTATTCCTGAGATTTCAGAAGGTGATTTTTTGGTTTTTTATAACGCTGGTGCTTATGGTTATGAGATGGCTAGCAATTACAATGCAAGATTTAAGCCAGCACAAGTATTGTATCAACATGGTGCCGCAAAAATAATTAGTAGAGCAGATCAATTTGAAGATCTCTTATCTTTACAAGTACCATTATAATCTCATGATAGAAATTCAACATATTTACAAAGCCTTTGGCGATAAAGTGATCATCGACGATGTGAGTGCCCAGTTTAAACCAGGTATTTGTAATCTAATCATTGGTGCTAGTGGAAGTGGTAAAACAGTTTTGGTAAAATGTATTGTAGATTTAATTCAAGCAGATCAGGGTAAAATTTTATTTGATCAAGATGATTTTGCTGCATTAACTAAAGATCAAAAAAAGACATTAAGAAACAGCATTGGTATGTTATTCCAAGGCAATGCCTTATTTGATTCTATGACGGTTCAAGAAAATGTCAAATTTCCATTGGACATGTTTAGTGATTTAAATGAAACTGATAAATTAATTAAGGTCAACCAAATTTTATCCCGTGTTCAATTAACAGGCGTCAATGAAAAATTTCCTTCAGAAATAAGCGGGGGGATGAAAAAGCGCGTTGGTCTGGCTCGTGCACTGGTATTAGAGCCAAAATATTTATTCTGTGATGAACCAAATTCTGGTTTAGATCCGCAAACATCTCTTGTCATAGATCAATTGATTCAAGAATTAACAAAGGAATTCAATATCACAACCCTTGTAGTTACTCATGACATGAATAGCGTGATGGAAATAGGCGAATACATCATCTACCTAAACAAAGGAAAAAAAGAATGGGAAGGCAGTAATCAAGATATCATATTTAGTCAAAATAAATTATTGAATGATTTTATCTTCGCTTCTGGATTTTTACAAGACGCAAAAGCCATGCGTATGATGGCACAAAAAAAATAAATTATGAAAAAACTAGCAACCCAACTAACTGTATTATTTGTAAGCTTATTTGCTTCAATGTCTTTGTCTGCTCAATCCAATATTGACCCCAATGCCCCTTTTTTGAAAGATAAAAACATTCCAAAATTCACCCTTAATTTGACCACAGGAAAATCCTTTAGCAATACGCAGATTCCAAAGACCAGGTACACTTGTTTCATCATCTTTAGCCCAGACTGTTCTCATTGCCAAGAGGAAGCAGCTGAGTTAACTAAGAATGCGGACAAATTCAAGTCGGTTTTTTTTATCTGGAATAGCTATAAGGAAATGGCTGATATTAAAGCTTTTGCAATTAAATATGGTTTAGACAAACAATCTAATGTCATTGTAGGTAGAGATCCGGAATTTTCGATCCCGGTATTCTTTAGACCTCGCATGACCCCGTTTGTGGCAATGTACGATAAAGGTCAATTATTAAAAGTTTACGAACAAGGGGTAAAAGTGCCAGAATTACTGAAATTAATAGGAGGCAAATAACTAACTTTATCCCGATAAATTCTAGTTCAAAACTTAAAATTAAAAGATATGAAAATTACTGTTGTTGGTGCTGGTGCTGTAGGAGCAACTTGTGCAGATAATATTGCACGTAAAGAATTGGCTTCTGAATTGGTTTTATTAGATATAAGAGAAGGTTTTGCAGAGGGTAAAGCTCAGGACATGATGCAGACTGCTGCATTAATCGGTTTTGATACACGCATTATCGGAAGTACAAATGACTATACTAAAACAGCGAATTCAGATGTGGTTGTAATTACTTCTGGCTTACCTCGTAAACCAGGTATGACAAGAGAAGAATTAATTGGCACCAATGCTGGTATCGTTACAAGTGTTTGTGAAAATATTTTAAAGCATTCTCCAAACGCCATCTTAATTGTGATTAGCAACCCAATGGATACAATGACTTATTTAGCATTGCAGTCTACT
Organism: Sediminibacterium sp.; assembly: GCA_049314475.1. Classification (GTDB taxonomy): domain Bacteria; phylum Bacteroidota; class Bacteroidia; order Chitinophagales; family Chitinophagaceae; genus Sediminibacterium. The sequence continues at coordinate 18,185 of JBMOFB010000003.1, read as the reverse complement.
AGATTACCAAAAAATAGAATAATTGGAATGGGCGGTGCTTTAGACAGTGCTAGATTCAAATATCAATTAAGTGCACATTTAAACTGTAGCCCTTCTGACTTAAATGCCATTGTGATTGGTGGACACGGAGATACCACTATGATTCCTTTAATCAAGCATGCAACTTTAAATAGCATTTCGGTAACAAAATTCTTGAACGAGGCGCAACAGGAACAAATTATCAATGATACCATGGTGGGTGGTGCTACTTTGACTAAATTATTAGGCACTTCTGCTTGGTATGCACCAGGTGCGGCAGGAGCTGCATTGGTAGAAAGTATCGTGCGTGACGAAAAGAAATTATTCACTTGTTGCGTAAGCTTAAACGGTGAATATGGTCAAAATGATATTTGCTTAGGCGTACCAGTTGTGATTGGAAAGAATGGATGGGAAAAGATTGTGGAGATGGATTTATCTGCAGACGAGCAAGCAGCATTCAATAAGAGTGCGGATGCTGTTAGAAGCATGAACGACGTATTAAAGACTTTATAATCTTTTAGATACATTAAACAATAAAGCCTCGCAATGCGAGGCTTTATTGTTTAAATAGTAAATAGCTATAAACATACTACTTCGACGAACTTGAAATTGCACTAAAGGGAAAGAGATAAATAATACTATATTTCTTTAAAGTACGCAATCGCTTTATCTGCTATAGATTGCAGGTCTTGTTGTTTCATGCAAGCAAAATGCCCTTGCGGACAATGCTTAGACCCATAATTGGAACAAGGCTGGCATGGTAGATTCGGAACGATTGCATTAAAATACATTTCGTTATTATTCAAAATAGTAGATGCAGTTATTGTGTTCAAAGTTGTTTGATTGACTTGTTGCGCTACTGGGTAATAAGGTTCTACTTGTAAAGCCGGAGAAGTGGCACCCCAAATAGCCACGGTCTTTTTATGAAAAGCACAAGCAATGTATAAAAACCCAGTGTCGTGTGAGATCACCGTTCTTGCTTGTTTTACCAAAATAGCGGATTCATGTAAATTAAATTTTCCGCAAGCATTATATATTTTAATAGGGTTTATAGCCTCCACAGCAGCACCTTCTGCTTCATCCTCCTTTCCCCCAATTAAAACAATTGGATATGGAATTTTATGACAAAGGTTTTGCAATGCATTAACAGGTAATTTTTTTGTGGCGTAGGATGCGCCTATCACCAATGTGATATAACCAGCTGCAAAAGCATCCGGCAAGGCATTTGATTGTAGCACAGCTTCTTTTGGTATAAAATAATCCAAGCCTTTACCGTCATTCACTACAGCTAAAGCTGATAAAGTATCTAAAGAGCGATCTACTATATGTCTGGAAGGCATATAGTTAAGATGCAGCTTGGTCAATAAAAATTTTTCAAGGCTCAACTTTTTATAAGATAGCATTGGCACACCCAATGCCTTTTGAATTTTGTAGGTTCTATAATTTTTATGCAAATCAATGATATAGTCAAAATTACATGCCTTTAACTGATGGATTGTAGCATTTATGTCCTTGTCCAAGTAATGAAAATGATCGATATACGGATTGGCAACGGTCACCGCTTTCATAGACATCTTTGTTAAAAAATGAATCTCTACGCCCGGAATTTGCTGCTTGGCGCAACGTATTGCTGGAGTAGTGAAAACAATATCTCCTATAGATGAAAAACGGATGAATAATAAGCGCATATTGCTTAACAATTTAATCGATTGCGATGTATAAAAAATATCAACTACGGCAAAGTGTGGTCCTGTTCTAGAAAATCTAAATCCTTATGGTAGGTTTCTTCTGTGAAAACAAATGCAAGCATGGTAACACCCATCACAATAAAACCAGTCACAATGCCACTTTGCACAATGGTCCATCCCATAGACTTTTGCAAGATATCTAAAAATAAAAAGTTAATCAATGGTAAAGCGCCACGCACCATATTCGGGATAGTGGTTGCTGCAGTGGCTCTTAAATTAGTACCAAATTGTTCTGCTGCCATTTGATTAAAGATGGCCCAATAACCAGTACTAAAGCCTAGGAAAGCACATATGGCATACATTCTACTATCGCTATTGTTGAAAGCACTAAAGAATAAGACCATCCCGACGATACTAAGCATGTAAAATAAAAACAAGGCTTTTTTTCTGCTTTCAAAATATTGACTCACCCATCCTATTAATAAGTCACCAATCGCAATGCCTATGTAGGCGAACATCACAGACCTACCTGAATCAATTAAATTATCTCCATATAATCCGGTAGCAAATTTATTACTATAGTTCACCATGACACCTATTACAAACCAAGTTGGCAATCCAATTAAAATGGCTTTAATGTATTTTGAAAATCTTTTGTAAGAAGTAAAAAACATAAAGAAATTACCCTTCACAGCATTGCTCAATTTAACTGACTCAAACATAAAGGACTCGGCCACACGCACACGTAAAATCAATAAAAAGAAACCCAATCCTCCACCAATTTTATAACATAGTCTCCAATCCTGCGTGTACTTAAAAGTAAAATAAGCAAAGACGGCACCAGATAAGCCAATCCCAGCCACCATAGAAGTACCAATACCTCTTTTATTTTTTGGTAACATTTCGGATACCAATGTAATACCCGCTCCTAATTCCCCGGCAAGACCAATGCCTCCAATGAATCTGCAATACGCATACTGGTCTACCGTTTGAACATAGCCTGTAACAATATTCGCGACAGAATATAAAAGAATGGAACCAAATAATACTTTTAGTCTACCCAACTTATCTCCAATCACGCCCCATAAAATACCACCAATTAATAAGCCTGACATTTGCCAGTTAATAATATGCGCACTATCTACAATGATGGTTTCTAATGTGGATCCAACTGCAAGTACACTTGGTTGGCGAACAATAGTAAATAATAACAAATCATATACATCTACAAAATAACCTAATGCTGCTACAAAAACAGGCAAAGAAAAAAGTCCAATTTGCTTATTATTCATGCAAAAAAATATTACTTAGGATTTTTTAACGCGATGAGAAATCACATTAATGATTACCGGTAATGTAGTAATACCTACTATCCCCAATACAATCACTTCTAAATGATTTTTCAAATCAAAATTAAAACGAGCTAAAATCCAAGACTGTAAAAAATACCCGGAACAAAGCATACTTCCCACCCAAGCTAAACAACCAATTACATTAAAGTACATGAATTTAGATTTATCCATTTTTACGATACCTGCTATAATTGGACCAAATGTTCTTATGATAGGAATGAATCTTGCGATGACGATGGCTCTTCCCCCGTGTTTTTGATAAAACTCATCTGCTTGTATCAAATATTTTTTCTTGAAAAAAAGATTCTCTTTCCAATCAAACATGGTAGGACCTACTTTATGACCAAAGAGGTAGCCCACGTAGTTACCTAAAATACCTGCAGTAGAAATAAATATAAAAAGAATGAATAAATTAACCCATTCGTTATTGGAAGCATAAATTTCTGCAGCCAACGGCGCGCTATAAATACCTGCCACAAACAATAAACTATCTCCTGGTAAAAAGAAGCCAGCAAACAATCCAGTCTCTGCAAATACCACTAATAAAATAAGCCAAAGTCCACCGTGTTCAATATAAAATTGTGGCTGTAATAACTGACTCCAATGAAATGCTTCTAATAAAGTAATCATGCTAGATGTTATAAAATTAAACTGTTTGTGGTTCTGTTAGTTCCCCTTCCCATTTGCTTACTGCAGTGGTTGCTAAACTATTTCCCAATACATTGGTGGCAGAACGGAACATGTCACAAAAATGATCAATAGGTAATATTAATGCAATCCCTTCTGGAGGAATATTGAACATCGCGCAAGTCGCTGTAACCACTACCAATGATGCTCTTGGTACGCCTGCAATTCCTTTACTCGTTAACATCAACACAACTAACATGGTTAATTGCGTCCCAATATCTAAATGGATGCCATATGCTTGCGCAATCGCCATACTCGCAAAAGTCATGTACATCATACTGCCATCTAAGTTGAAGGAATAACCTAAAGGTAAAATGAAAGAAACAATTTTATCCTTGCAGCCAAAACGTTCCAACTCTTCGGTTAATTTTGGAAATACAGCTTCGCTGCTTGTTGTACTAAATGCAATCACCAGTGGTGTCGTAATATGCTTTAATAAGGAAGGCACACGATTTTTTAAAATCAAATAACCTACTCCTAAAAGCACAATCCATAAGGCACCAATCCCTACTAAAAAGTACAATAAATATTTACCGTAAAAAATGAAAATGGTTAAGCCCTTTGTGGCAATGACTGCAGCAATAGCGCCAAAAACACCCAGTGGCGCAAAGTTCATGACATAGCCTACCATTTTTAAAATAATATGCGCGACTGTATCCAATGCTTTGATGAATCCTTTTGCTGGTTCTCCAATTGCTGCTGCTGCAACACCAAAGAAAATACTAAAGATGACGATTTGTAAAATTTCATTGGTGGCCATGGCTTCGAACATACTCTTTGGAAACACATGCTCCACAAAATTGATCACACTAAATGACTGGGTCTTGCCCATTAAGTCTTTCACGCCCGAGGTATCCCCTACTGTCAAATCCAATCCTTCCCCTGGCTTCAATAGATTCACCAAAACCAACCCAATTAATAAACTAATTAAGGAGGCAGACAAGAACCATAATAAAGCCTTTCCACCAACACGTCCAACCGTTTTAAGATCCCCCAACTTTGCAATCCCAACCACCAACGTCGTAAACACCAATGGTGCGATAATCATTTGAACCAATCTTAAAAAGATGGTAGTGAGTAGCTTCACGTTTTTAGCAAAGCTATCAATGGTTGCTTGGTCCTTCCCTTCATGAATAAAGTAGCCCAAAATGGCACCTGCCACCATCGCGATGACAATGTATACGGTTAGTTTGTTAGATTTTTTCATAGGATGCTTAATGCTGCAATATACCACATAAGTTCTAAAAAAATAGACGTCTACAAAATTTGAGTTTGCCCTTTTTTTAGCAAAAACCACTCTATAATTGCAAAAAAAATGCTACTTTTCAACTTAAATAGAAACCAATTATATTATGAGTTTATTTAGAAAGAAAGATTTGTCCGCCATGTTAGCACAGGCAGATGATGGTGGAAAAGGATTAAAGCGCACATTAGGTGCTGGTAATTTAGTGGCCTTAGGCGTGGGAGCCATCATTGGAGCAGGCTTATTTGTAAGAACTGCCGCTGCTGCATCAGAAGCTGCAGGACCAGCGGTCACTATATCTTTTATAGTTGCTGCCATAGGTTGCGCTTTTGCAGGTTTATGTTATGCAGAATTTGCTGCCATGATTCCTATTTCTGGTAGTGCTTACGCATACTCTTATGTTACCATGGGTGAAATGGTAGCATGGATTATTGGATGGGCATTGATAATGGAATATGCATTAGGTGCTGCCACCGTTTCTATTGCCTGGAGCGAGTATTTGAATAGCTTATTTGGTGGTCGAATTCCTTATGAATGGAGTCACTCCCCTTTCGAAAGTATTACTGACGCCGCAGGTGTTTTGCACCACGGCATTATGAATGCACCTGCTTTGATTATTTTATTAATGTTAACTTTATTATTAATTAAAGGAACACAAGAGTCTGCTGTAGTTAATGCAATTATTGTATTTATTAAAGTAGCGATTGTAATTATTTTCATTTTTATAGGTTGGAGGTTTATTGACCCTGCAAATCATACTCCATACATGATACCTGCAGACGAGCCTGGACATGAAGCATTTAGAAAACATGGATGGGGTGGAGTATTAGGTGGTGCGGCTATTGTGTTTTTTGCATTTATTGGTTTTGATGCAGTATCTACAGCAGCACAAGAAGCAAAAAATCCTAAAAGAGATATGCCTATTGGTATAATTGGATCATTAGTAGTTTGTACTATTTTATATGTACTTTTTTCATACGTATTAACAGGGGTTGCTAACTGGAAAGAGTTTGCCTTAGCAGGTAAAGAGGCATCTGTTGCTTATGCAATTGAACATCATATGCCAGGGTTTTTATGGCTAGCCACTGCAGTTAAAATCGGCATTCTTGCTGGTTTTTCTTCTGTAATTTTAGTCATGTTAATGGGTCAATCACGTGTATTCTTCTCCATGGCAAATGACGGATTACTTCCAAAAGTATTCTCTGATTTGCATCCTAAGTATAGAACGCCTTATAAATCTAACTGGATTTTATTTATTTTTGTAGGGGCATTTGCAGCCTTTGTTCCTGGAAGTGTTGCTGGCGACTTAACCTCATTTGGTACCTTATTTGCTTTCATACTGGTGAGTGGTGGAATATGGTTACTAAGACGTTCCGATCCTATTACCCCAAGACCCTTTAAAACACCATTGGTTCCTTTAGTCCCAATTTTAGGTATTATAGTTTGCGGTGCCATGATATCTCAATTAGATCCTCAAACTTTACTAGTAGCCTTTGGTTGGATGGCTTTAGGCCTAGTGGTTTACTTCGTTTATAGTCGTAGACATAGTAAATTGAATGATTAATTTTATTTCAACATAAATTAGAAAAGTCCTCTCGATTACTCGGGGGGACTTTTTTTTCTTATTTTTGCAACTCTTAATACATACAACTATGGGAAGGATATTTGAAGTAAGAAAAGCGACCATGTTTAAACGCTTTGATCGTATGGCAAAGCAGTTTACCCGCATTGGTAAGGAAATTGTCATTGCTGTAAAAGCAAGCGGCCCTAACCCAGATGACAACCCTGCCTTAAGAAGATGTTACCAGAATGCAAGAAGTGTGGGTATGCCCAAGGATCGTGTGGAAGCGGCTATTAAAAGAGCTATGGGAAAAGACACTAGTAACTATGAGGAAATTTTATACGAAGGGTATGCCCCACATGGTGTTGCAATATTAGTAGAGACAGCTACCGACAATCATGTAAGAACTGTAGCCAATGTAAAAAGTCATTTCAATAAAGGACAAGGCAATTTAGGTAATTCAGGAAGTGTAAGTTTTCAATTTAAAAAAATGGGTGTGTTTAATTTAAAACCAGATGGTTTAAATATGGACGACCTTGAATTAGATTTAATTGATCACGGCCTAGATGAATTAGGAGAAAGTAATGATGATAATGGAAATGCAATTATTGTACTTCGTTGCGCCTTCACCGATTTTGGAAATTTACAAAAAGCATTAGAAGATAAAAATATTCAACCCATTAGTGCAGAGCTAGAGTGGATTCCAACCACCACCGTTCCTGTTACAGATGAACAAGCTGAGGATATTAGTAAATTAATTGAACGCTTGGAAGAAGATGAGGATGTGAACAAAGTATTTCACAATATGGGATAAATTCAACGACTACGAAAACTACAATTACGATATTATGTTTCTTTTTTACGCAGGCCATTGTTGCGCAAAAATTGAATGCAAAGAATGCAAAGGAATATTGGAAAACTGAAAAAAAATCGACAACAGCTTTAGTTGTAAATATTTCTAAAGCACCCTATTCCGTTCAAAATAAAATTGCGCCAAATTACTACACCACGCAAACAGGATTTTTTTGCAATCAAGAAAGGGCATTAGAAAAGAAAACTAAAATTCCACTAAGGGTTAGACTAGGCTCATTAAGTTATACGGAACAGTTAGAAGGCTATTGATTGATTAATTGATTTATTAATGATAGAAAGTAAGAAGTAAGTAAGAAAGGAAAGAAATTATTCTGCAATCCTTTACTCTGCTATCATATCCTTCACTACCTGAATAATTTCTTCGGTATTTGGTTTAGAGAAATAATCTCCATCACTTGCATACGCTGGACGATGTGCTTTAGCAGATAAAGTCCTAGCACTTGCATCTAACCACTTGTATCCACCCTGTCCTTCAATTACTTGCTGATACATATATGCAGTGGCGCCTCCAGGTACATCTTCGTCCACAAATAAAATTCGGTTGGTTTTTTTAAGGGATGCCACTATCTGATGATTGATATCAAATGGTAAAAGTGTTTGTACGTCTATCACTTCGCAATCAATACCCAAGGCTGCTAAACGAACTGCCGCTTCTTCTACTATTCTTAATGTAGATCCATAAGACACAATGGTGATGTCCTCGCCTGTTCTTATAATTTCGGGCATGCCCAATGGTACTGTGAACTCATTGATATTAGATGGTACTGTTTCTTTTAATCGGTAGCCGTTTAAACATTCTATCAAAATTGCAGGGTCATTGCCTTGTAATAATGTATTGTACATACCCACAGCTTGCACCATGTTTCTTGGCACACAAACAAACATACCTCTCAATGAATTAATGATCATACCCATTGGTGAGCCACTATGGAAAATTCCTTCTAATCGGTGTCCTCTTGTTCTAATGATCACCGGACTACTTTGTCTTCCCACAGATCTATAATGTAAGGTTGCAACATCATCACTTAAGGTCTGTATACCAAACATTAAATAATCTAAATATTGAATTTCTGCAATCGGTCTCAAGCCTCTCATAGCTAAACCATTCGCTTGTCCCATGATGGTTTGCTCTCTAATACCTGTATCAAAAATTCTATTCACACCATACTTAGCTTGCAATCCTGCAAAGCCTTGATTCACATCTCCAATATTTCCTAAGTCTTCCCCAAAAGCAACTACTTTAGGATTGTTTGCAAATAAGTGATCAAAGTATTGATTCAATACCTCGTACCCATTTAACTGTTTTGGATTTGCATCCATCACAGCTGGGACCACCTGCGCATTCAATGTACTCTTTGGTCCTTCGTTGTATAAATACTTACTATAATAAGGTGCTTGCTCTGTAAAGTAATTTGCTAAAAATTGATCAATTGCTTTTGCTTGAGGATGCTGTGGTAATTGCTCTAAAACTAAATTTAAAATTCTAAAAAGTTCTCTCTTTAAAGGCTCTTTGTTGGATACCAATTCTTGCATCATGAGATACAATGGCGCGTCTTGTTGTAAACCGGAAAATACAAATTCAGCTGCTGCTTGAATTTTTGATTTAATTGGATTAATATATTGATCCCAAGCAGCTTGCTTTAAATCTCTCACATCTTGCTTCACTTGTGATTCTAAAAGATCTAATGACTCAGCTGTAGCCAACTCATTTAAAATTAACCATTCGCGCATTTGTTTATTACAATCCCAGTTTCTTTCCCATTCTAATCTTTCTGCAGATTTATATCTTTCGTGGCTTCCACTTGTGGAGTGGCCTTGAGGCTGCGTGACTTCTTTCACATGAAACACCACAGGTGTATGGGTTGTACGCGTATATGCAATTCCTTCTTCAAAGGTTTCGCAGAGTGCCGCATAATCCCATCCATTCACCGTATATATTTTGATACCATTGGTGCCTGGTTTTTTTTCAAATCCAGCCAATGCTTCTGATATAGATCCTTTGGTCGTTTGTAATTCAGTTGGTACAGAAATGCCATATCCATCGTCATATACAATGACTGCTAATGGTACTTGTAATACGCCTGCTGCATTAATGGTTTCCCAAAAATGTCCTTCGGATGTACTTGCATCACCGATGGTACAAAAACAAACTTCATTGCCTTGATTGGTTAAGCCTTCAAATGCAGGATTTGGATTTGCATTTCTAAAAAATTTAGAGGCTAGCGCCAATCCAAGTCCTCTTACCATTTGTCCTGCAGTAGGTGCGATATCTGAGGATACATTATAGGTATCTGCTAGTGGTAACCACTCCCCTTTTTCATTCACAAAAGGCGTACTAAAATGCGAGTTCATGTTGCGACCGCCACTATAGGGATCGTTCTCAACATCGGCATATAGTTGCGCAAAATAATCCACTATATTAGATGTGCCTAATGCAAACATCAAAGTTTGGTCACGATAATAACCGCTTCTAAAATCACCTTTTTGAAAAAATTTTGCAAGTGCTACCTGAGCAATCTCTTTACCATCGCCAAAGATACCAAATTTAGCCTTCCCCGTCAATACTTCACGTCTACCCAACAAACTCACTTCTCTACTTGCAAGTGCAGTTTGGTAGTCCTCTAAAACAGTTTTTTGAAATGCCTCAAACGATAGCATGTCCTGATTAGATAAAGCTTCTAAGTTGGATTCCATTTGGCAAAAATAGGGGTAAAATGCAATAAAAATCAAGAAACACATAAAAACAGATAATTAACAAAATTTCAATAATTTAGAGTCAGAGTTTACATAGCCAGAGATTAAATTTTGAACCTTTGGCATTTGTAAAACCCTTTAAAATCATACCTATATGAAATACATTTTGACCTTAAGTTTTTCGCTAGCAGCCCTGTTTTGTTCAGCTCAATCAGTTGTTAAATTTGACAAAGCTGCACACAATTTTGGAAAGATTGCTAAAGGCGTAAACAAGTCAGTCATCTTCACTTACACCAATACAGATGCGCGACCTGTTGTGATAGAATTTGCCAATGCAGAATGTGGTTGCACTCAACCTGAATACGACCAGAAGCCTATTTTAAAAGGGCAAAAAGGAAGCATTAAAGTCACTTATACCGCGCCTACTGTTGGGGCATTCAGAAAAAAAGTAAATGTAAAATTTGCTGGACAAAAATTACCATTGGAATTGACCATTGAAGGCGAGGTAATTCAAAAATAATTTTCAAAAATAAATACCAATAGGCAGATTGCCTTTGCTATTGAATAGCTTACAAAAAAAATGCCCTCCGAAACCGGAGGGCATTTTATCTTAAAGGCGTTGATCAATTAGTCAACATCCCAGAAAATTTTAGTAACTAACACATCAATTGTTCCTTGCGCTTTTACATTCTCACCATTAGAACCTAATTCAGTTCCAGGGTAGAATAAACGTGTAGGACGAGTTGATGCAGAACCAACAAAGTTGATAGATTGAGGCGTTACTGGGTAACCAGATTTACGATATTCAGACCATGCTTCTAAACCATTGAAGTTTGCAAGCGCTAACCATTTTTGGTAAGCAATCGCATTCAATTTATTAGTAGATGCAGTAAAATCAACTAAGTCAACACCACTCGCTAATAAACGAGCTGCATCAGAACTAGCTGCTCCTAATGCTCTGTAAGATTCAGTCACACCTGCATCGAAATAAGATTTTGCAGTTCCAGTCAATGTTACACTAGCACCATAGCGTTGTTTAGCTTCAGCTAAGTTCAATTGAACTTCTGCTGCAGTCATCAATACCATTGGTTTGTTGTATACACCTCTAACTAATACAGATGGGCCAGGAGCAGATGTAACTGCTGGTAAATAACCAGAGCTAGATCCTAATGGCACACCAACATAGTTGTCAGCAATTTCAGGCTTAGCGCTCACGCCAGCAGTAGAAGTACTCTCATTACCAATTGCATAAGCAATACGCTTCATACGAGTTGTATCACCTGTAGACTTTAAAGTATTGATCAAGAAAGCAGTGTTTCTTGGCCAGTTATTAAAGGCTCTTCTAGCATTGGTCTCGCTATAACCATAAGTGTCATAGAAAGGATTAATCTGACCAGCAGATGGCGTGTAACCAGGGTTCACTCCAACTTCTGCACCAGTAATAAATCCAGAACCTTCTGCTACAATCTTATTGATTTCTGCAGTGATGTATGCATCTCTACCAGACACTTTAGATTGACGCATTAAAATACGCAATTTTAAAGAGTTGGCAAATTTGATCCAGCTTGTAGTATTCCCTTTGAATATAAAATCAGAACCTGTTGCAGAACTAGAGAATGCATTTGCTTTCAAATCTTTAATGCCATCGTCTAATAAAGTAATTAAACCTTCGTAGACTGCTTTTTGGTCATCAAATTTTGGCGCCAAAGATCCTACTCCTTTTAATGCATCAGAGAAAGGGATATTACCGTATAAGTCAACTAATTTTTGGAAATTAAATGCTTTCATCACTTTAGCTGGACCTTTTAAATAGTCTTGGCTATTTGATGTGGCATTATTAATTACATATTGATAATCATTCAGGTTATCATATGTATTATCCCAATAGTTGAAGTCACCGTTGGTGAAATTGTAAGCAAATAAAGTTGTACTAATGATATAACCATTAGACTGAGACCATTGACCAGCCCAAACCATTCCAGTTTCATTAGGAGAAACCATGATGGCTGCGCTAGTGTTTAATGCGTTCGCAAAAACGTACGCTGGCGTTGCAGTTGGTAAAGAGTTCGGGTTGGTATTGACATCTAAATAGTCTTTTTTACAACCTGTTCCTACAATGACCAAAAACGCGGCGATATATATTTTGTAAAGTTTCATATATGTTGTTTTAGTTATTGGTGATTAAAAAACAAAGTTTACGTTAAAACCATATTGACGAACAGGAGGTGTTTGCGCTGTATTGCTAATACCTAATCCGTTACCACTTGTGTAACTGAATTCCGGGTCAGTAAATTGGTTTTTATTGTCTACAATTGTAAATAAGTTTCTTCCGTAAAGTGCCACATTAGCACCACTGAAGATCTTAGATTTTTTTACCAAACTAGCTGGTATATTGTAAGACAAGTTCAAGTCTCTTAATTTAATGAACCATCCTGGTGTAACGAAGTTCTCAGCAATTAGACGGTAGTTGTTTACCCAAAGTGCATACTCTGGTTCACGAACATACACGCTATTGTTTTTAACATCCGCACCACTTGTTGGATCAATATAATAAGAATTAGGATAGATCTGCTCTGTTCTGTTTGAAGTCCAAGCACCAGATCCAGTAAATGTCATTTGACGACCTAAGTCAGAGTACATAACATTACCACCACGGTATTCAAAGTTAAACGATAAACGGAAATCACTATATGTGAAAGAAGATCCTAAACCTACCATATGGCGAGGTAAAGTACTTCCACGCTCAGTTAAAGCAGTATTCTGAATTGGGTAACCAGTTGTAGGACTTACTCTTCTTGCACCTGAACCATCTTTAGCATAATAATAACCAGTTGTTTTCAATACAGGGAAACGTTGTCCTAAGATTACGTTTGTTGTAGCATAGCTATAACCACCATAAGCAAATTGAGTAATACCAGGATATAGACTTTCAACTTTGTTGTCGTTGTAAGAATACTTAATATTTACATCCCATTTGATTTTAGTATCACGTAATAATTGAACTTTTAAATCTGCTTCATAACCAAAGTTTTTAACTTCACCAACGTTGATTAACAAGTTAGAGAAACCAGTTGAGTTAGGCACTTTTACAGTTAACACCTGACCCACTGAACTTTGATCATACCAAGACACATCTAAATTCACTCTGTTCTTAAACATTGATAACTCAGCACCAAATTCCAATGCAGTTACAAACTCAGGCTTTAAATCCGCATCTGGTAAAGTATTACCAACCGATAAACCTACGTTGTTTCCATAAGGGAAGTTCGCACCATTGTTATACGCTAAGTCTAACCCATACAAAGGAATATTATCGTTACCATTCTTATTATATGATGTACGTAATTTAGCATAGTTCAATATATCGCTCTTTATTGAAGGGAAGGCATCTGTCACAATAAATGACAAGGCAGCTCCATAATACAAATAAGAATATTGATTTGCAGCTCTTGTTTGTTTGAAGAAACGAGAAGTAGCATCATAACGAGCAGTTAAGTTTAAGTTCAAATAATCCATATTCTTTAGGTTGGTATTCAAATCCGCATAGTAACCAAACTTGCGCTCAGTTGTATTCGATTCACCACCACCTAAATTACCTTGTCTATTTGAAACGTTATATACATTATCCACTACAATTGAACTAGAAGATACGTTGATATTTTTTGTATAACGTTGGTAGATACTATAACCTAAAGTCAATTTATTTTCTACATTAGCAATATCTTTTTGGATACGTACTTGGAATTCATTGTTCACAACATTCTCTGTAGAAGAATAATCAGATACAGAACCTAACACGTTAGAGATAGCACGATAGATACCTGGGTAGTCATCGTCATGTCCCCACTCTGCAGGAATGTACGCTTCGTCTCTTGCCCAGTCAGAATAAGTGAACTTCTCTACAGTATTTTTACCAGTACGAGAATTATTCATAATACCTAATCTGTTATATAATTGCATCCAAGGACGAACTTTATAAGTTACATCAAAGCTACCAGAGAAGTTAGCGTCTTTGTATCTTAAACGGTTGATATCCTTGTTGAAATAAGGGTTATTATAATAGTCATTATAGTAACCATTTGGATTCGCAAATTTATTTGTTCTCCAATCTCTCATCGTGGTTAAATCTACCCAAGATGCAGTATTGATGATATCATTTTGGAAATCAGATCCAGTTCTGTCATAAGCGATTTGAGTGTATGCAGCATTAAAAGTAGTAGATAAGTTACCATACTCTTTTGTTGACTTTACACGAACACCAGTTCTATCACTGATGTCACCAGGAACGATACCATTAATTTTTTGGTTTTCAACTGACAAGTAGTAACTACCTGTTTCATCTCCACCCTGGAAACTAGCTTGGTTATTTGTAGATACACCCATGTCAAAACTTTTCTTACGAACGTTTGCAACATCTGAGTAAGGAACAACTAAACTACTTCCATCTTCTAATACACGACCTGCAATACGCTTGCTGCCATCATATTTATCACCATATTGTTGATTCTCGTAAGGACGCCAGTTTAACTTAGAACGATTAGCAGCACTTGGATCATAACCTGCACCACCAAAATTAATTGGATAGTACTGAGATCCAGAACCATATTGATTTTGGAAATCAGGCAAGAAGCTGACTTCTTCAAAGTTAGTAGAGTTAGAATACTGCACTTTTAATTTACCTTTTGCTCCTTGCTTAGTGGTGATGACTAAAGCACCATTCACACCTGCAGAACCATATAATGTAGCCGCTTGTCCACCTTTTAAGATAGAAACGTTATCTACATCATTCGGGTTAATGGTTGCTAAAGCTGTTGCGGTAGTTTGCATACCGTCAATTACAATTAATGCTTCGTTATTTCCAGTTAATGAACGGTAACCACGTAAAACAACTTTCACTGCAGGATCAACGCTGTTGTTAACGGTATAAACTGCTAAACCAGAAACTTTACCCGCAAGGGCTTGTGTTAACTGAGGAGAGCGTCCTACGTTAATTTCATCATTTGATACTCTAGAGTAAGCGTAACCAATTTCTTTGGATTTTTTACGGATACCTTGTGCGGTAACAACTACATTTTCAAGATCTTCTACTTGGCGTGTCAAAACAACGTCAATAGTTGTAGCACTTGCTTTCACTTCTGTAGAAGCGAATCCAGTTGCACTTACTACTAAACTTGCGTTTTGAGCAGCACTAATCTTGAAGTTCCCTTTTTCATCAGCTACTACAGCTGAAGCTTGACCCTTTACTTTAACTGATGCAAAAGCTACTGCAGTCCCTTTGTCATCTTTCACCGAACCGGTTACTTGACGAACTTGGGCATGAGCAACGGCCAATACAAATACAGCTAAGAAGAGTGAGGTTAAAATTTTCTTCATTTGCTTTTTGTTTTACTTAAGCCTTCAAGGTAGGGTAATAAACATTAACATCGTTAACAAAAACTTAACATTGAGTATAGTTTCCTTCTATTTTGTTATATAAATAGATAGTAATTCAGCTGTTAGTATTATACACATTATAATAAATATATATTTATTATAAAATTATTTATAAGTTTCCTTTATAATGGGCATAAAAAAAAGTGAATCTCAATAAGATTCACTTTTTTAAAACTGTTTTGTCTATATAGCCGGATGCATCAACTACCTCTTGATCCGCCTGTTTTAATTGGTTTTTTACTTGCACCAGAAGATTTGGTGCTTGCCTTTGCGATAAATTTTGAACTGCCTCCAGCTTGTACATTTGACTTGGCGCTTGAAGCTGTTTTTTTATCTGCTATTTTTTTATTGATTGCGAATCCCATATGCTTTGTATTAGACCCAAAAATAGCATTAAAATTTTATTTCTCCATTTAAAAGGGATGAATCAGACCTTACTTTTTGACTAATGCATAAGATTCACCAATTAATGTTTGAACCAGGGATGCACTTAGTCTTGTATTCAATACCAGGGTATTCCAATGCTTTTTATTCATATGGTATCCAGGCAGAATATTGTCGGGATAAGCTTCTCTTAATTCTAAGGATTTATCAGGGTCTGTCTTGATATTAATTCTTGGAGGGATGTCATCCAAAGCAATAAGTAAGAATATTTTTCCTTTAATCTTATACACTAAATTTTCTGGGCCAAATGGTTGGCATTCTTCGACATCATCAAAGCTTAAGCAAAAATCTCTTACCCACTCTACATGCATCATCCCTAATTTTAAATTCGAAAAATTAAATTCTTAATAGTCCTGCTTTATGCAATGTATTGATTGGTTTATTGTCCCAAAACAAATCAAAGTCCTCTAAACCAGCAGCCAAATAATCTGCCTTGATATCCGTCAAAGCCATGCCAGTAGATGCATCCACATTTATTGTTGATAATAATTGTACGAACCATTTTCCTTTATCAGGATCCACATGAATTGAAATGGTATTTTTATTTGTTTCAAAACGTAAATTCATCTCTTCCCACTTGCTACCCTTTTTTGTGCGAGACACAATTGTGGAAGTAGGCATTAATCCCGTCCAAATAGCTTTATAATTATTAGAACCAATCTCTACCGCATCCAACTGTGTTTGAATATAATTTGGTGCAATCGTTGTTTTAGGAATTTTAAATTCAAACCATTTTTGCAATGGAAATTCAAAACAAGCACCATGCATATAATTTAGGATGGCTTTTTTTAAACCATATCCAAAAATTTCGTGGTTGGCACCAGAAGCATCAATATGTGCAATATCATTATTTGCAAAACTGCCTACTGTATCGGATACTTTTTTTACTTTATAATTTTCTGGCGCTAAGCCCACAGGGCTATGCGCCGTCATGGTAAATAAATGCCAGAAGGCAGATTTTAAAACGCCAGTTTCAAATAATTGACGCACCATCTCTAAGGAGTCCACCGTTTCTTGTACCGTTTGTGTAGGGAAGCCATACATTAAGTAGGCATGCACCATGATTCCTGCGTCATTAAAATGCTTGCTTACGCGCGCAACCTTTGCCACTGTAATGCCTTTTTGAATAAGTTCAAGTAATCTATCCGATGCCACTTCCAATCCTCCACTCACTGCAATACATCCAGATGCTTTTAATAATAGACATAGATCCTGTGTAAAGCTTTTTTCAAAACGTACATTGGCCCACCAACTTACGACTAGCTTGCGTTTTATAATTTCAATTGCCAAAGCTTTCATCAATGCAGGTGGGGCAGCTTCATCTACAAAATGAAAACCATTTTGACCTGTCTGTGCAATCATCAATTCCATTCTATCCGCCAATAAACTTGCTGTAGCTGGCTCATAGGTTTTGATATAGTCCAAAGAGATGTCACAAAAAGTACATTTGCCCCAATAACATCCGTGCGCCATGGTTAATTTATTCCATCTTCCATCGCTCCATAAACTATGCATTGGATTCACTAACTCAATCACAGAAATATATTGATCTAACCATAAACCTTCATAGTCTGGCGTTCCCAATTGATGCTGTTTATAGTCAGGCTGAATGGACCCATTGATGTAGGTAACCACCCCGTTGAGCAAAGTAAAACAACGCTTTAAATCCTGAACTTCTATTTTACCATCCATGTGCTTAATCAATAATTCGATAGGTGTTTCGCCATCATCCAGTGTAATAAAATCATAAAATTCAAACACCCTAGGATCCGTCAGTGAACGCAGTTCGGTATTGGCAAAACCGCCACCCATGGCCACTTTGATGGAAGGATAATGTTTTTTAATCCACTGACCACACCTTAATGAAGTGTACAAATTACCAGGAAAAGGCACAGATAAACAAACCAATTTAGGTTGTACTTTTTGGATATGTTGTTCTAAAATATCCAATAAAATTGTATCTAAATAAGTCACTGGCGCATTTAAAGCTGCATACAATTCATCAAATGTATTTGCAGATCTTCCCAAACTTTCCGCGTAACGACTAAAACCAAAATGCGGATCAATGGTCTCCTTAATTAAATTACCCAAATCCTCTAAATACATGGTGGCTATGTGCTTGGCTTTATCCTGCTTGCCCATGGCACCAAATGCCCAATCTAAATCGTCCATTTGATCAAACGCATCCGCCT
>JBMOFB010000002.1:0-60196 GCA_049314475.1 Sediminibacterium sp. | reverse complement strand
CAATGCTTTGTGCTAGTTTCTGGCCATCCATTGCGGCGCTTACGATTCCGCCTGCATAACCAGCACCTTCGCCACATGGATATAAGTTTTTAATTTGAGGATGTTGGCAACTAGCTTCATCTCTTGGAATACGCACTGGCGAAGAGGTTCTACTTTCTGTTGCTACCACAATGGCATCGTTGGTATAATAGCCTTTCATTTTTTTGCCGAATGCCATAAATCCATTTTGTAAAGTTTCGTGTACAAATTTTGGTAACACATCACTCAGGTCAGCGGCATGTAAACCTGGTAAATAACTTGCATCTGGCAAGTCTTTGGATAATTTATGCGTACAAAAATCTACTAGTCTTGAAGCAGGGGCTACTTGTAGTCCGCCTCCACTTTTAAATGCTTGCTTTTCTACAAATTGTTGAAACTCCAATAATAAAAGAGGATGATTTAAATCCACCTCTTTTTTAGAAGTCTGCTTTAAAAATTGCGCTGCTGTAGCTAAATCTATTTGCACCACCATGCCACTATTGGCGTATGGATTGTTTCTTTTACTAGGGCTCCATCCATTCACTACGATTTCTCCAGGTGCCGTGGCTGCGGGTGCAATGATCCCACCAGGACACATGCAAAAACTAAATACCCCACGATCATTCACTTGCTCCACCAGGCTATATGCTGCTGGGGGAAGGTTGGGGTCTCTTGTTAAGCAATGGTATTGTATCTGATCAATTATATTTTGTGGATGCTCTACGCGCACCCCTAAGGCAAATGGTTTTGATTCAATTAGCACTTGCTTTTTATAAAATAATTCAAAAATATCACGGGCAGAATGGCCTGTTGCAAGTAAAACTGCTTCCACTTGTAAGGTATCTCCATCTGCACAATGAATCCGACGAATGGCGCCATGTTCAATATCAAAATCAATTAATTTTTTTTCAAATAACACTTGACCGCCAGATGCTTCAATTTGCAAGCGCATGGCAGTGATAATTTGAGGTAGTTTATTGGTCCCAATATGTGGATGGGCTTGGTACAAAACCGTTTCATCTGCACCAAACTGATAAAACAGGCGTAAGATTTTTTCGATACTGCCTCTTTTGTTGCTTCTGGTATATAATTTACCATCGCTATAAGTGCCTGCGCCTCCTTCACCATAGCAATAATTACTTTCAGGATCCACGATCCCTTCTTTGTTTAATTTAGCCAGGTCTCTACGTCTAGAACGCACATCTTTACCTCTTTCTATTACAATTGGTTTTAAGCCTAATTGGATACATTCTAGGGCTGCGAATAAACCCGCAGGTCCAGCGCCAATAATATGGACTTCTTTCGCATTTTTTGGAAGGATAGGGAACAAATAGGGCTCAATGTCTCGATCCGAGACGGGCTCTTCAATAAAAACCAGCACTGTTAAGTTCATCCACACTTGTTGACGGCTTCTTGCGTCTATGGATTGCTTCAAAATATGATAGCCATTCAATTGGTCAATAGAACGACCAAGATTTTGCGCTATAGCTACCAATAAATCCGACGGATTGGCTGCCGTGGATGGTGTAATTCTTAATTGTATCGTTGTTTGCATGGGGTTAGGTGTTTATCCTAAAAAATGCTGTTAGAAGCTTATATTTTGACGATGCCTATCCTTAAAACGGCAAGTCGTCGCTAGCGTCACCCGGATCACCAGCTGGCATATCAAAATAGGCGCCTGCATCTGATGGAGCCACATCACCACCAAGGGCAACAGCTTCCATTCTCCATGCATCTAAATTGGTGATATAATTGTCTTTTCCGTCTTTGTTCCACTTAGAACCCTTGATATTAAACAACACTTTCACAGTATCACCAATATTGAATCGGTCAGGCATGGTTGTTCTATCCTGAACACATTGAAATTTTACGTAATTGGTGATGGTTTTGCCATTGATGTCCTCCGATTTCTCAATCACAAATTCTCTTGTTTTAAATGTCTCTTTTCTTTGTATTGTCTCGTATTTAGCAATCAATTTGCCGATTAGTTCGTAGCTCATAGTATGATTTATAGCTATAAAGGTAAGATAAATGCCCATAACTATTTGATGCTGAATCAAAACAATTCCTAACATTTATTTATGCCCTAAAATCTGTTCTAATCCTGAAAAAAAATAAGTGGATAAAATACCCTTTTTTAAGAAAATATATTTACCTTGAACGCCGGACTGAACAGATAGAAGACCCAAGTAAAGGCGTAGCAGACACATGTAAAAAAAACGGAAAAAAAAAGTTTTTTTTTCAACAGAAAGAGCTCATATTCGCATACCGGTTTCTAGAAATTAGTCTACTGGAGAAATATTATCACTTATTCACGTTTAAAGGGTTAGATTTAAGAAATGGCTAATAGTGCAGATTTAATTTGGGCGAATTGTTTAAAAATCATCAAGGATATTGTTGAATGGCAGCATTTCAAGACATGGTTCGAACCTATCCAACCAGTTGAACTGAAAGACCAGGTGTTAATGATTCAGGTTCCAAGCCAATTCTTTTACGAATACATTGAGGAGCATTACGTAAACCTACTAGCAAAAACACTCAAGCGTGAGCTTGGTAAAGAAGCAAGATTGGAGTACCGTATCATGGTGGATAGTGGCGCAAATGGTTCCAAGAATAAAGGTTCTATGGATTTGCCAGCAAGTGGCATGAAAACATACAATAACAACGAGATGAATTTCCCGTTGGTGATTGATAGCCCAGTGAAGAATCCTTTTGTGATTCCAGGGTTAAAGAAAATGCAAATTGATCCTCAGTTAAATCATAATTATACATTTGATTCATTCATTGAAGGTGATTGTAATAGAGTCGCCCGTCGTGCTGGCAAAACAGTAGCCGAAAAGCCGGGTGCCAATTCATTCAACCCATTGGTGATTTATGGTGGGGTTGGATTGGGAAAAACACATTTGGCACAGGCCATTGGAAACGATGTAAAACGCATCCACCCAAATAAAGTGGTTTTATATGTAAGTTCTGAGAAATTCATCAATCAGTTCCAAGACCATAGCCGCAACAACGCCATCAACGATTTCATACATTTTTATCAGTTAATAGATGTGTTGATTATTGACGATGTTCAGTTCTTCAACAGAGCAGAAAAATCTCAAGACGCATTCTTTGCCATCTTCAACCATTTACACCAAAGTGGAAAGCAATTGGTATTGACTTCTGATAAAGCACCAAAAGATTTAGAAGGCTTACAAGAACGTTTATTAAGTCGTTTCCGTTGGGGTTTGAGTGCAGATATTCAAGTGCCAGACTACGAAACAAGAATAGAGATATTAGAGAAGAAGATGAAGGCGGATGGTTTAGATATGCCTAAGGAAGTGGTGAAGTATGTGGCATACAATATCAATACGAATGTAAGAGAATTAGAAGGTGCGTTGATTTCATTATTAGCACAGTCTTCTTTAAATAAAAAAGAAATTGACGTTGAATTAGCGAAGAAGGTTTTACGCAACTTTGTGAAGACAAGCAGCAAAGAAATTACCATCGACGCTATCCAAAAAATGGTATGTGAATTCTTTGAAGTGCCTTACGATAAATTATTACAAAAAACACGTAAGCGTGAGATTGTACAAGCACGTCAAATCACCATGTACCTTGCAAAAGCATTCACAAAGAATTCATTAAAAACAATCGGAGAGCATTTTGGCGGACGTGATCACACGACTGTTATTCACTCTTGCCAAACTGTGAAGGATTTAATGGATACAGACTCTATGTTTAGAGAGAATGTGATGGAGTTGACTCAGAAAGTACAGCTGGCAGCTATGTAGTCTCAAAATCGACCGAAGCTCCTGATAGATAAGCAAATAAGATATTGGTCCGGAATGAACTTAATTTGGTTTATTCCGGACTTTTTTTAGGAATTTAACTTACTAGTGCTTATTTTTGCACCCCTCGAAAGAGGTTTCGGAGGAGAGGTGGATGAGTGGCTGAAATCAGTAGTTTGCTAAACTGCCGTACGGGTTAAACTGTACCAAGGGTTCGAATCCCTTCCTCTCCGCTCTTAAGTTCTTATCTTGGATTTTATACCGGTTAACAATATTTACAATGCAAATTGTAATAGGAACGGGAAGTAGCGCAGGCCGGTAGCGCACTTGGTTTGGGACCAAGGGGTCGCAGGTTCGAATCCTGTCTTCCCGACCAAAAAAGAAAGCAATAGCCTCAACGAAAGTTGAGGCTTTGTTATTTCAGGAATAAGCGATTCAAGCTCGCTTGAAATCGCGCATGAGTGAAATAACAAAAAGCCTAATGAATGCAATTCATTAGGCTTTTGATTTTATGCTTTTGCAAAGAGGATAATCAGGATCACCGAACGAAGTGAGGTAATCCTTTATGCTTTTGTATTGAGGGATGGAAGGATGCCGGAGTGAAACGACGGCAATCCATTTAGTATTTTATTCCAATGAATTTATTAAAAATTATATTTTTCTTTACAAATATGCTTTTCTATTGTCACAATGCTACCATTTGAATATCGTTTCGTTTCAGTTCTCTTTATACATTCTAAATGATCATTACTTAAAATGATAAATAAAATTATTCCAAAGGTTGAGATAAAAATGATTAAAGATGATAGTAGTGTTTTTTTCATGTATTGTGTTGTTATAATTACCTCACTTAACAAATCAAATTTAAACAATATCTTTTAAATCAAGCACATTTAAAACTACTTACTGCCCATCTCAACAAGCTATTATTCTCATTCGGCAGATCCAATTTCTTTTTAATATTATACCGATGATTCCGAATTGTTTTTTCAGAAAGATACAATAAATCAGCTATCTCTTTACTCTTTTTTTGTTGAGCAATTAAACCCAGTATAATATTTTCCATTCTTGTTAAACCTCTAATGCCTAATTGAATGGTTTCTGCTAGGATAAAAATTTTACCTTGTTTCATGGCTTATACTTTGTTTAGAGTATAAACCTATTGCATAAAAAAGAAGTATTAGTTAAACTAGTTTAATGAATACGAATAAATACTATAATATTAAAATACTTTAATATTCTAACTTATTTTTTTAAAATTGGTTTTAGTACTTCAAATTTTCCATCAATGGCCTGCTCATTGTACTTTAACCCCAGTAGATTTGCTACCAATGGATAAACGTGTACGTTTTCAAAACCTTCAATCGTCAATCCTTTTTTAAAGGCAGGTCCCCATGCCATAAAGCTTGCCCTCATCTCTATTGCTTTATTGTCAAATCCGTGTTTACCTATGGATGGCTTTCTTGTACCAAGATTAAATACTTGATGAATCGTCTTTGGCACTAAAATTAGATCACCCAATCGATTGTACCTATCATCCGATTTTTTATAATGCCAATAGTCTGGGGTTTCATCTAATTTATAAGTCGTGAATCGGGTGTCTTGCTTTAAAGCTTGATAATTAGCTTCAATCTTACTGGCATCTTTTGCATATAAGTGCAATAGGGCATCACTCCAAGGAATATTAAAGTCGTTTTTATTCACAGTAGTAGGTAAATCAATTGTATTGTCTACATCCACCGTTGTCATACCGTGATCAGAAACAAAAATATAATTGATTGGTAAGTTCAAAGGCGCTAAAGCTGCTTGCAATGCATTGACACTGCTATCTACAAATTGTACCGATTTTTTTACCCTAGGATCTTCTGGTCCATAAGTGTGTGCATCATGGTCTACATCTGGAAAATAAAAAGTGATCATATGAGGACGTCTATCTTCTGGAAGCATCAACCAATTTTTTACCGCTTGTATTCTTGTGCCAATATTGGTTTTGTCATTATAGATATAATGATAGGTAGGTTTGATACCTTGAATATCAGCTTCTGAAGCCACCCAAAAAAAGGAAGCAGAAAGCATTTTTTGTTGCTCTGCTAAAACCCATAAAGGCGTTCCACCATACCATTTGCCTTCGGCCACCATTTTCTTATTGCCCATACTATATTGTTGACCAGAAGCCACATCTATATAAGTGTTGTCCACCAATCCATGGTGCGCAGGGTACAATCCAGTTACAATGGTATAATGGTTTGGAAAAGTCACTGAAGGATAGGATGGTTGCATGTATCTGGCACGCACTCCATTTTGACTAATCGTTTGTAAAAATGTAGCATCATACTTTTCTGTAAAGTCTGCCCTAAATCCGTCTGCAGAAATTAAAATCACATACGGTTTCTTGTATTGACTAGGATCGTTTTTGGTTAATGGATTCACCTGCTCAGTGGTGTCTTGCGCAAATGAGGATGTGGCCAAAATCATCAACAGAGCAATTAAACTCAATCTTCCGTTACAAAAGCACTTCAAATTATTTTTCATTATGTATTTTAATTTTTCGAGTTGAAATTTTTTGAACAATCACTATGCTTAATTGAACACTCATCACAGCAACCAATATGCCTCCTCCTAAATCCATTGGGAAATGCTGTCCTAAATACACCCTTGAATAAGCACAGAGCATTGCGAAGATAGCACCAATGGCGAAGACCCATTTTGTAGGAAATAAATAAATTGTTAATAAAAATAAAGTGAACGCAGTGGCGGTATGACCTGATGGAAAACTATTCCAACTATGCATGATCACCCCTGGCACGGTATGCATTTCATCTAAAGGTATCCCGCTTGCAATGGGTCTGCTTATATTATCCCAAATAAACCGCTTAGGAATTTGAGTCAATAGTGTGGAGAGTAAAAAATTAAGTACAATTATTTTAAAGTCTTTTTTAAACAAAATAACTACAACTGATAAGTAGGGCACCCAAACCCATCCCTCTGCGCCCCAGGTGGCCCATTTAAAAAATTGGTCCATGAAAACACCCCCATCTGTATTCAATAAAAGAAAAACAGGAATCCTGCCAAAAAAAGCACTTGTTCCAAGAAGCAGAAGCGCACCCAATAAGCTTAGGTTTCTTGCTTTGATATATAAACTTGGTGCTTTATCCAACATGGTTAAAATAACTTTTGCTGCAGCAAATTTACAAATGTTTCAGCCCCGTTTCAACTAATTATAGTAATGGTTGTTATAACTTTACGCCACCCAATGAGAAAAAACAACGACAATATAGAAGTGATAGGTGCCAGAGAGCACAATTTGAAGAATTTTGATCTGTCTATTCCAAAAAATCAATTAGTGGTGTTCACTGGGGTGAGTGGAAGCGGTAAGTCCTCACTTGCCTTTGATACCATCTATAACGAAGGGCAACGTCGTTATATGGAGAGTTTTAGCGCCTATGCAAGACAATTTATGGGGGACATGGAGCGTCCAGATGTGGATCAAATTACCGGCTTATCTCCAGTGATTGCCATTGAGCAAAAAACAACCAATAAAAATCCCAGGTCTACCGTAGGAACGGTGACTGAATTATATGATTTCCTGCGTTTATTGTATGCGCGTGCTGGTAAAGCATATAGTTACGAGACTGGCAAACCAATGGTACAATTTTCTGAAGCCGAAATTATTCAGGATATTCAAAAGAAGTTCAAGGATAAAAAAATAAATCTTTTAGCCCCTGTTGTTAGAGGTAGGAAAGGACATTATAGAGAACTCTTTGAAGAGATCAGAAAAAAAGGTTTTGTGAAAGCAAGGGTGGATGGGGAGATCATAGAACTAAGACCAAAATTTCAAGTAGACCGTTATAAGATTCATGATATCGAAATTGTGGTAGATCGTATCCCAGTGAATGAGGCCATGAAAACAAGACTTGCTGATAGTGTACAACAGAGTTTAAAAATGGGCAAGGATTTATTGTTTGTTTTAGAAGAAGGGAATGAAAAAATTGTGCAGTATTCCAAACAATTAATGTGTATCGAAACTGGTTTAAGTTACGAGACACCTTCTCCCAATAGTTTTTCTTTTAACTCACCTTATGGCGCTTGTCCTACCTGTAAAGGATTGGGTAATGTCTATGCAATTGACATGAGTTTACTTTTACCAGATCACAGCTTAAGTATTAATGGAGGAGCGATTCACCCATTGGGAGAAGCGAGGGAAGCGAGCGTCTTTAATCAAATAAAGCAATTTGCAAGAAAACATAAAATTAGTTTAGACAAAGCGCTTAAAGATTTATCTAAGGAGCAGTTGAATTTAATTTTATTCGGCGATAAAAATATTTCATCGAGTTTGGACATGGATTTAAACGATGAAAATATTCCTAATGAATACACTGGAAGTTATGAAGGGATTGTGCCAATGTTAAAAAGGTGGTTTACCTCTTCTCAAAGTACAGATGTATTAAAGGGATGGGTGGAGCAGTTCATGCAACTCAATACATGTGGAGATTGCAATGGTGCAAGGTTAAAAAAAGAAAGTCTTTGGTTTAAGGTGAATGAATTGAATATTGCAGCGTTGAATGAAATGCATTTAAACGATTTGCAACAATGGTTTTTAGACTTGCCTAAAAAATTAGATAAAAAGGATACGCAAATTGCGACAGGGATATTAAAAGAAATCAATGATCGAATTGAATTTTTGATGAATGTTGGTTTGTCTTATTTGTCTTTAAGTAGACCTTCTAAATCTTTAAGTGGAGGAGAATCACAACGTATTCGCTTAGCGACTCAAATTGGGTCTCAATTGCAGGGCATCACTTATATTTTAGATGAGCCTTCCATTGGCTTGCATCAAAGGGACAATCAACGATTGATAGTAGCGCTCAAACAATTAAGAGATATCGGTAATACCGTCTTGGTGGTGGAACACGACAAGGACATCATGATGGCATCGGACTATTTAGTGGATATTGGTCCAAGAGCAGGCATCCATGGAGGTCATGTGGTGGCGGCAGGCTCACCAGCTTCCTTTTTGAAATTAAAATCGGATACTGCTTTGTATTTAGCGGGTAAAAAATCAATTGCTGTTCCTGCAGAACGCAGAAAAGGCAATGGTCAATTTATTGAAATTAAAGGAGCTACTGGAAACACTTTAAAGAAAGTGAATGCAAGTTTTCCTTTAGGTACTTTAACATTGGTGACTGGTGTGAGCGGATCAGGTAAGTCTACTTTAATCAATGAAACTTTATATCCAATTTTATCTCAATACTGTTATCATAGTAAGACCAAGCCAATGCCTTATGCATCTGTCACTGGATTAGAAAACATTGATAAAGTAATTGAAATTGACCAATCCCCAATTGGAAGAACTCCAAGAAGTAATCCTGCCACTTATTGCGGATTTTTTACAGATATTAGAACCTTATTTGCAGCAGTGCCAGAGGCTAAGATCAGAGGGTATCAAGCAGGTCGTTTTTCATTTAATGTGAAAGGTGGAAGATGTGACGTGTGTGAAGGAGGAGGGATGCGCGTGATCGAAATGAATTTCTTACCCGATGTGTATGTGCATTGTGAAAAATGTGTGGGCAAAAGATACAATAGAGAAACTTTAGAGATTAGGTACAAAGGAAAATCGATTAGTGATGTGTTGAACATGACGGTGGAAGAAGCTTGTGAATTTTTCCAAGCTGTACCTTTTATTTATAGAAAAGTAAAAGTGTTACAAGAAGTTGGATTAGGTTACATCACACTTGGGCAATCCGCTGTAACATTGAGTGGAGGAGAGGCGCAAAGAATTAAATTAGCCACAGAGTTAGGTAAAAAAGATACGGGTAAAACATTTTATATTTTAGATGAGCCTACCACTGGCTTGCATTTTCAGGATATTCAATTGTTGATTGGTGTATTGAATCGTTTGGTGGACAGGGGTAATACAGTTTTAGTGATTGAACACAATATGGATGTGATCAAAATGGCGGATCATATAATTGACATGGGGCCAGAAGGTGGAGCTGCAGGTGGCCTAGTGCAATTTGCGGGAACGCCGGAACAAATGATTAAAAAATCCACCACACATACGGCTAAATTTTTAGCTATTGAAATGCAGTAGTGCATTTTATTTTCTGATCATTGGAATATGTTCAATCGCATCTTCATAATACATCTCCCCAGCTTGTTCCCAACCTAGTGCTCCGTAAAATTTTTTGAGGTACAATTGTGCACCAATTTTAATTGGGTGTTTGCCAAATAATCTTTCACATTCAGAAATTGAATATTGCATGAGTGCTTTACCAGCACCAATCCCTCTATGTCTTGGTGATCCTACCACACGCCCAATGCTTTGGTAGCCTGGGTAGCTTTGGTCTACATCAAATAATCTGGTCGTGGCAATGAGTTCACCGTTGAGCCATCCCATGGTATGGTAGGCTATTTGGTCGTTGTTATCCATGTCTAAAAACACACAGTTTTGTTCTACTACAAAGACCTCGCTTCTTAATCTTAAGATGGCGTAAAGCTCATCCACATTGAGTTCTGAGAAATGCTTGGTGCTCCATTCTATGGTTGTATTCATTGACATAGGAACAAATTTAAGGTTTTGGTCAAACTCTTTGCGCATATTCGCCACAATCCCAATATATTTTTGCAATTTTGCTCAAATTAGAACCCTCCATGAGCAAAAAAGTAGCCATTATTGGTGCCGGTCCAGCAGGTTTAACTGCTGCTTATTTATTAGGCAAAGCGGCACAAGATGTCACTGTATTTGAGAAAGATCCAACTTATGTGGGAGGTATTTCTAGAACTGAATCTTATAAGGGATATCATTTTGATATTGGCGGTCACCGTTTTTTTTCAAAGTCAAAAGAAGTAGAAGATTTTTGGACTGAGATTTTATCGGATGAATTATTAGAGCGTCCAAGAAGCTCAAGAATATTTTACAATAAAAAGTTTTTCTCTTATCCACTAGCAGCGTTTGAAGCCTTATTAAAATTAGGCATCTTCGAAAGTTTTTTATGCGTGATGAGTTACTTGAAAGCAAAATTATTTCCAATTAAGGATCCGCAAAATTTTGAAGACTGGGTAACCAATCAATTTGGAAAACGTTTATTTAATATTTTCTTCAAAACTTATACCGAAAAAGTATGGGGAATTCCTTGTAAAGAAATCTCTGCAGACTGGGCAGCACAGCGTATCAAAGGATTGTCTTTGAGTAGTGCAGTATGGAATGCTTTATTTAAGCCATCTGGAAAAAAGAGTAAGGGAGACGTGATTAAAACTTTAATTGATTCTTTCCGTTATCCAAAACGTGGTCCAGGTATGATGTGGGAGGAATGTGTGGTTAAGAGTAAGGCATTGGGTGTAAGAATTGAAATGAATACAGGCGTTAACAAGATTGAAAAAACTGGAGATACCTGGAATGTACATACAAGCAATGGCACAGTATTAGAAGGCTTTGATTATGTGTTATCCTCTGCACCAATGCGTGAATTGATTCCTGCGGTGTCACCTGCATTTAGTGCACCTGTATTGCATGCAGCAAGTCAATTAAAGTATAGAGACTTCTTAACGGTGGTCCTAATTTGTAAAGACCAGGACGCCTTTAGCGATAACTGGATTTATATTCATGAACCAAATGTAAAAGTGGGTCGTATTCAAAACTTTAAATCTTGGAGTCCATTCATGGTGCCAGATCTAGAAATGGCTTGTTATGGATTAGAATATTTCTGTTTTGAAGGAGACGGATTATGGACAAGTAGCAACGAGGCATTAATTGCATTAGGTACTAAAGAGATTGATCAAATTGGTTTAACCAAACCTTCTGCAGTTGTGGATGGTTATGTGGTAAGACAGCCAAAAGCATATCCTGTATATGATCATGAATACAAGGATCATTTAAATCTAATTCGCGAAGCATTAAAGCAATACAAAGGCTTGTATTTAGTCGGCCGTAATGGAATGCATAAATACAATAACCAAGACCATAGTATGATGACTGCGATGTTAGCAGCTAAAAATATCATTGCTGGTAAAGAACTATTTGACCTTTGGGATGTGAATGAAGACGCTGAATACCACGAGGGTGGAGATAGAGGTGCCGCTTCGGGCATTGTTGGTCGTGCGGTTCCGGAGAAGATTACAAATTAAATTTTCATAAAAAATAAAGGCCCCAATCGGGGCCTTTATTTTTTATGAAATCTTTTCATTGATTATTCAAAAAGGTGATCATTGTCTCTGACTAATCTCAAAGTCATACGAATATGTAAGATGCCTACTGCTCCAATGACAAATAGGAAGTAAGCTGCAACGCGTAATGTCTTTAGTACAAATTGGGTATTCATTTCTGGCGGTAGACCAGATTGTTGTGCTAAAAATTCATCAATAAATTTGATCAATGTAGCGTCATTTGAAAGCAATATGCTCACCGCATTCAAAAAAATCAAACAAAACATCAACAAGCTCACATAAGCATTGACTTTAATCCAGTCTTTTAATTTAGTTGTTTGAATTTGTGCTCTTTCAATGCCTAATTTTAAAAACTTAAAACTGGTGAAACTATAAATCACAATACAGGCCATTGCAAACACTAGGATCATAGCACTTGGATTAGCCAATGCAGAAATCAGTAAAATGCTATCCATGAAACCAAAGAACAAAGCAATAGGAATAAGGATATAAGACAATACAAGGTATAATTTCGAAGGTTGTTGCATGGGACTACTTTAAATTGAGTTTGATTTGCAATTCTTCAAATTGTTTGTTGTCGATACTGCTTGGTGCATCTAGCATTACATCACGTCCACTATTATTCTTAGGGAAAGCAATAAAGTCTCTAATACTTTCACTTCCACCTAATAAAGCACAAAGACGATCAAAACCAAATGCAATACCACCGTGCGGCGGTGCACCGTATTCAAAGGCACCTAATAAGAAGCCAAATTTATGTTGTGCTTCTTCTGGCGACATGCCTAAAGCGGCAAACATTTTTTCTTGTAAAGCTCTTTGGAATATACGAATAGATCCTCCACCTATTTCATTGCCATTCAAAACCATATCATACGCATTGGCTTTAATGCCTGCATATGGATGTTCTAAATATTTAGCGGCGTCCTTAATTTCTGGCGCATTGTTAATCATAATATCAATATGATCGGGCTTAGGAGAAGTGAATGGATGGTGTCTAGCAACCCAACGGTTTCCTTCTTCGTCATATTCAAATAATGGGAAATCCATTACCCATAATAATTTAAACTCGTCTTCTTTTCTAAAGCCTAATTGCTTGCCTAATGAAAGTCTTAATTCACTAATTGCTTTACGCGTTCTCTCCTCTGCACCAGCAAGGATCAATATAAGATCTCCTGCTTTTGCGCCAGCTGCTGCAGCAATTGCTTTTAGTTTATCTTCTGAATAGAATTTATCTACACTACTTTTGAATGTACCATCAGCATTGCATTTAATAAATACCATGCCTTTCATGCCTATCTGAGGGCGCTTTACCCACTCCGTTAAATCATCTGTTTGTTTACGGGTAAACTCACTACAGCCTGGTGCAGCAATGGCCACCACCGTTTCTGCTTCATCAAATACTTTAAAATCAACGCCATTGATTAAAGCTGCATGATCTGATTTATCAGAAAAGACATGCGCTGGCTTTTTTAAATTACAAACCTCCATACCAAAACGAATATCCGGTTTGTCATTTCCATAATGCCACATCGCATCTTCCCAAGTCATTCTTTGAACAGCCTCGGTGTAATCAATATTTTTTACATCCTTAAATATGCTCTTAATTAAACCTTCGAACATATTTAAAATATCTTCTTGTTCTACAAAACTCATCTCACAGTCAATCTGTGTAAATTCTGGTTGACGATCGGCTCTTAAATCCTCATCTCTAAAACACTTTACAATTTGGTAGTATCTATCATAGCCACTCACCATCAACAATTGCTTAAATGTTTGAGGAGACTGAGGTAGTGCATAAAATTCACCTGGATTCATTCTACTTGGAACCACAAAATCACGCGCACCCTCTGGGGTAGACTTGATTAAAAATGGTGTTTCAATATCCATGAATCCTTTTTCATGCAAATAGTTTCTAGTTGCACGGTTCACACTATACCTTAATTCAATATTCTTTTTAACTGCGTTTCTTCTTAAATCCAAGAAACGGTATTTCATTCTAATATCATCTCCACCATCGGTATCATCTTGAATAGTGAATGGGGGAACAATTGACGCATTTAATATTTTAAATTCAGTAACCTCAATTTCAATTTCACCAGTTGGGATATTGGCATTTTTACTTGAACGCTCAATTACCTTTCCCTTTGCTTGTAAAACAAACTCACGACCAAGTGGTTGTGCATCCAATTGTGCCTGCAATGCTTCACCTAATAAAAGCTGAGTAATACCATAACGATCTCTAAGGTCCACAAAAGTGATGGCCCCGAATTTACGAATGGTTTGTACCCAACCTGCAAGGGTGACTTCCTGGTTGATAAACTGACTATTTAACTGACCACAATGGTGCGTACGATACATAGATGACTATTATAATGAATGGTCTGCAAATATAGCCCAATTCGAAGAAAATCTCACCTCTTTGAAGTTGGTTTATACCAGAGATAATAATAGGCTAGAATCAGCATCCCAATCAAAAATGGGATCATAGCTAAATGCTTTACGGTAAATCCATATCCAATAGGAAGATGATCTACTTTAAAAAATTCGGTGCACATCCAAAAAGAGTTAGCAGAAATCCAAACAGTGATAGCAAGGTTATGGCAAAGTTCTGAAACAATTGTTCTATTTCTCCAAGCTATGATGATTGAAATAATGAGTGTAGGAACAATCATTGTAACGCCCAACAAGGTAAATCCCATACACCAACCAATATCTTTAAAAATCCAAAAAACAATATGGAGGTTTTCCATCCTTCGATACTTTATGGGAATATTGTAATCGTCTTGTTGGTCTTCTGTCATTTTTGTAATTGGGATAAAAGGAGAAAATAATAATTGTTCAATTTAAAGATAAAAATAAATAGCAGATTTTAAATCGTACCTGAAGTTTTTTTCATAATTTCTTCAAACCTGTCCAAACTTGCTTCAGCATGAATGGGTGTTCCGTTTTCACAATGCTCAATGAATTGATGTGCAAAATAGGGTGCTAGTGAGCAACCCTTGGTACCCATGCCATTGCAAATGCCCATGGCTGGATAGACAGGATGCAAGCCCACAAAGGGTCTTCGCTCTTGATTGGCTGGGCGTATGCCAGCAATATGATCTACCACCGTAAATTGAATTTTTAATAATTGTGTGAGTGTATCTTCCATCTTTGTTCTAAAAGCACTACTAGGTGCAGCATCTGTATATTCCCATTCATAATTAGAGCCTACCCAAAATAGTTGATCCTTCCATGGAACAATCGTGACATTATGTTTATAAATGGCTTGATTGGGTAGGTCTTTAATTTCAACAATCAATGCTTCTCCTTTATTGGGTGCAAAGGGCAGCATTTTAAAATATGGATTTTGCATACTGCCTATGCCATCACTAAAAATAATTCGATTGGCATCTATACCATTCCATGTAACACCTTCATCATTGATCTGTAAATCTGCTATATTAAATTTGGTATCTATGTATTGCTGATGCTTTATTAATTGTGTACGCCATCCTGCTATCATTAAATTTAGATCGATCCAAATAGTTTGATTAATTTGTCCTGTGCCAAAAGGTGTATGCATGAAAGCTTCAAAATCGGATGCTGTATTTTTTTGCAAATACACATTGTCGTGTTCAAAACGGTATTCAAAACTTTCTTGCATTTGCAAAGTAGGATGAATTAATACCACAGGTGCTTCTCTAACAATGGATGCATTTAATTGCGTACCTAAATCCGAATAGGCTTTTAATGCAAATGGTAAAAAAGTATCAATCATCCATGTTTGCACAATGCGTCTGCCAGTAACAGGATTAATGACTCCACTTGCTACTTGAGATGCCGATGCTGTATGGCTGTCATTCACCACCATATAAGTTTTACCTGCTTGCATAGCATAATAACTTAACCAGGTGCCTACAAGGCCTTGGCCTATAATTAAGTAGTCTAGTTTTTTATGACAAGTGTTTTGCTCCAATATTATTGCTTAATGAAAGTGGGTATATCAATGCGGATGCTGTCTTGTATCGTATCTACTTTAGCAACTAATTCTAAAGTGAATTTTCCTTTATAATCATTTGGTACGGTAAAAGGAAATTCAGTTTCAAAAATTTCATTCTTAATGGTCGTGAAATATTGAAAGGGGAAAAAATTTAAGAACCATCCATCTACCGATTTTTTTGTGTCGGCATTATATAACGCAAATTGAAGCGTACCTGTTTTTTCTTGATTCAATTGATGTTTCACTTGCACTTTTAATTTTACAGACTCACCTAAAAATAGTTGTGTTGGTGCAGCAAAATGGATACTGAGTGGTTTTTGTTGTGCTTGGGATTGCGTGCTCAATAAAACACAACATAAGAATAGGGTAGCGTAAATAAAGCATAGGTTCATCTTCATATTCATCTTCATGCTTCAAAAATACAATAAAAAATCCCTTAGCATTTGATACTAAGGGATTCCTTTATTCGACAAATTTGTTGATCGATTATTTCTTTAAAGCTGCAGCCATTGTCTTTCCAATGTCTGCAGGACTTGCACAAACGTGGATACCACATTCTGCCATGATTTTCATCTTCGCTTCTGCTGTGTCATCTGCACCACCAATGATCGCACCAGCGTGACCCATACGGCGTCCTGGAGGCGCTGTTTGACCTGCGATAAATCCTACAACAGGCTTTCTCATATTGTCTTTAATCCAATTAGCAGCGTCTGCTTCCATGCTACCACCAATCTCACCAATCATAATAATACCCTCTGTTTCTGGATCGTTCATTAATAATTCAACCGCTTCCTTTGTAGTTGTTCCAATGATTGGATCACCACCAATACCAATGGCAGTGGTGATACCTAATCCAGCTTTCACTACCTGATCTGCTGCTTCGTATGTTAATGTACCGCTCTTTGAAACAATGCCTATCGTTCCTTTCTTAAAAATAAAGCCAGGCATGATACCTACTTTAGCTTCTTCTGCAGTAATCACACCCGGACAGTTTGGTCCAATTAATCTTGTGTGCTTACCTGCTAAGAAATTCTTTGCTTTCACCATATCTTGAACTGGGATACCTTCTGTAATACAAACAACCAAAGCAATCCCTGCGTCTGCAGCTTCCATAATCGCATCTGCAGCAAAAGCTGGAGGTACAAAAATGATACTCACATTGGCACCTGTTGATTGAACAGCGTCAGCAACTGTGTTAAATACTGGACGGTCTAAATGCGTTGTGCCTCCTTTACCAGGTGTTACACCACCAACCACTTGTGTTCCATATTCCATCATTTGAGTGGCATGGAAACTTCCTTCTGTTCCTGTAAAACCTTGTACGATGATCTTTGATTGCTTATTTACTAGTACTGACATAGTCAACTATTTATTATTTATGGCGCAAAAATAGGCTAAACGAGCTTTTTTTAATGTTATTTTTCAACAAAAATTTGATGTTTTTTTCTAAATGACTTGCAAGTACTACTTTTGCGCTTCACATAGTCATTTTAATAAAACATACTTATGGCAACAACATCAGACATCACACGTGGCATGATCCTAAAATTGGACAATAGTTTATATACTGTAGTTGAATTTGGAGAGAATAAAACTGCTCGTGCAGCAGCTAAAATTTGGGCTAAATTAAAAGGGGTAGACAACAAGCGCTCTATCGAAAAAACATGGAATAGCGGTGAAACCGTTTACCCAGTGCGTGTTGAGAAAAAAACATTTCAGTTTTTATATAAGGATGACAGCGGTTACAACTTAATGAACAATGAAACATTCGAACAAATTGTGATGGTCGAAGAGATGATTGACGCACCTCAGTACCTTATAGAAGGTGCAGAAGTATTTGTGTTTATGAATACAGAAACCGAATTACCAATTGGTGCTGAATTACCAGAAAAATTAGATGTCTTAATCACTTATTGTGAGAATGGCGTGAAAGGTGATACAGCAACACGTGCTTTAAAAGCAGCTACCTTAGAATCAGGAGCAACGGTGATGGTGCCTTTATTTGTGAACGAAGGGGAGAAGATCAAGATCAATACCAAGAACGGAGAGTACGTAGAGCGCGTAAAGTAGTTTTTTGAGGCCTATTTTTAATTTAGGCATAGATATAAATTCGTCAAAAAAAGGGTCATTTTTAATAAAAAATGGCCCTTTTTTTGTGCTTTTTGGTAAAAAAAGCCCATTTTTGTTCAAATTAACCAAATATGGACTTAAAGCAAATTCACGATTTAATTAAGGTAGTTAACAAAAGCAATATTGGAGAAATCAGCATCGAGGATAAAGATGGCAAAGTAACCATTAAGCAAAAAGAAGATAAAATCACAGTGACCTCTGCGCCTGCTCAAACAGTGTATACAGCTGCTCCATCTGCACCAGCTGCCGCTTCATCTGCCGCCGTTCCAGTGACACCTGCACCTGCTGCTGCCCCAGTTGCCGACAACTTAATCACTATTAAGAGTCCAATGATTGGTACTTTTTACAGAAGAGCTTCTCCTGATAAGCCTTTATTGGCCGAAGAGGGTACCGAAGTCAGCGCAGGCAAAGTCGTTTGTATCATTGAGGCAATGAAATTGTTCAATGAAATTGAATCCGAAGTAAAAGGTACAATTGTGAAAATTTTAGTGGAAGATGCAAGCCCTGTAGAGTTTGATCAACCATTGTTTTTAGTGCAACCTGCATAAGGTCCTGCACTCAGTCCTCCCAACCTGTTTAACTTAAATTTAAAAGATGTTTAAAAAAATATTGATTGCCAACCGAGGCGAGATTGCTTTGCGTATCATCAGAACCTGTAGAGAGATGGGTATCAAAACGGTTGCAGTGTATTCGACCGCAGACAAAGATAGCTTGCATGTAAAATTTGCGGATGAAGCTGTATGTATTGGTGGCCCAAAGAGTGCTGAGTCTTATTTGAATATCCCACATATTATGGCTGCTTGTGAAATCACGAATGCAGATGCAGTGCATCCTGGTTATGGTTTCTTAGCAGAGAACGCCAAGTTTGCGCAAATTTGTACAGACCATGGGATTAAATTTATTGGACCTACCCCAGACATGATTAATAAAATGGGGGATAAGATCACCGCAAAAGAAACGATGATCAAAGCAGGTGTTCCTGTAGTGCCAGGTGGAGAAGGTTTATTAGAGAGTGTGGATGCTGCAAAAATATTAGCTAAAGAAATTGTATATCCTGTTATCATCAAAGCAACTGCTGGTGGTGGTGGAAAAGGCATGCGTGTAGTTTGGAATGAATCAGAAATTGAAAAAGCATTCAACGATGCGAAGATGGAAGCGGCTGCAAGTTTCAAGAATGATGGTTTATACATGGAGAAATTTGTGGAAGAGCCAAGACATATCGAGATTCAAGTAGCGGGTGACCAGTATGGAAATGTGTGTCATTTAAGTGAGCGTGACTGTTCCATTCAAAGAAGACACCAAAAGTTAGTAGAGGAATCTCCTTCACCATTTATGACACCAGAATTACGTCAAAGAATGGGGGATGCTGCCATCAAAGCTGCATCTGCAATCAATTATGAAAGTGTAGGAACGATAGAGTTCTTAGTAGATAAGCATCGTAATTTCTACTTTATGGAAATGAATACCCGTATTCAGGTAGAACATTGCGTGACGGAAGAAGTAGTAAGCTATGATTTAATTAAAGAGCAAATTAAAATTGCTGCAGGTGAAAAAATATCTGGAAAAAATTACGAAC
Organism: Sediminibacterium sp.; assembly: GCA_049314475.1. Lineage (GTDB taxonomy): Bacteria > Bacteroidota > Bacteroidia > Chitinophagales > Chitinophagaceae > Sediminibacterium. Next base: position 40,554 of record JBMOFB010000002.1, on the reverse strand, counting down.
CACAATTGCATGCGATTGAATGTCGTATCAATGCGGAAGATCCATACAATGATTTTAGACCTTCACCAGGAAAGATCACTGTACTCCATACCCCAGGTGGACATGGTGTTCGTGTAGATAGTCATGTATACGCAGGTTATGTGATCCCTCCTTATTATGATTCAATGATTGGTAAATTAATCACGGTGGCACAAACACGTGAGGAAGCGATTAATACCATGTATCGTGCATTAAGCGAGTATGTGATTGAAGGTGTGAAAACAACCATTCCTTTTCACTTACAATTAATGCAGGACGAAGATTTTAGAAAAGGAAACTTTACGACTAAGTTCCTTGAGTCGTTTAAGATGAAGTAATTTTTAAACTGTGTTTAGCTTCGCAAAATAAACACAGTTTAAAAATTCTCTAATGAAATAAAAGAAGGGGCCCCGTAAAGGAGTCCCTTCTTTTATTATAGATTAAAATCCTGTATAAAAAAGGCTCCAATTTCTTGGAGCCTAATAGGTTTATAGGTGCTTAAATTATAAAGTAAGCACCTATAAACCTAACAATGATGATATTAATAAAGTCCCGATTGCTCGGGACTTTATTGTTTGGGGGTTCACCTTTGGGGATCATCCTTGATATTTACTTTCTCGATTATCTCAAGAACAACAATTCTCTGTATTTAGGTAAGGTCCATAATTCATCGTCCACCAATTCCTCTAACTTATCTACGTGGTAACGAATTTTATCAAAGTATTGCGCTTTTACATTGGCTTCATAAGCAATGGCTTTTGCTCTTGTGTCCTCAATATTATTCGCCACCTTTCTTGCTTCTACCATTTCGTGTACATTGTCATACACTTCTTGAATATGCGTACTCACTTCAGTTAATAAATGCATTTGGCCTTTGTATAAATTTTCTGGCAAAGCAGCTTCTTTAAGTAGGCTTACATTTTTAAGTAATTCGTTTTGGTATTTAATAGCAGCAGGGATGATGTGGTTGGTTGCTAAGTCGCCCATTAAACGTGCTTCAATCTGCACTTTTTTAATATACTTCTCTAATTCAATTTCATGTCTTGCTTCCAATTCACCATGCGTGTATATCCCATTCTCACTAAATAGTTTTTTAGCTTTATCGGATACCATGGCGTCTAATGCAACAGGTGTCGTTTTTAAATTTGGTAAGCCTCTTTTTTCAGCTTCTTGATGCCATGCATCGCTATATCCATCCCCTTCAAATAAAATGGATTTACTAGCAACAATATACTTTTGTATCACTTGCATGATTGCAATTTCTTTCTTCTCACCTTTTGCAATTAACGCATCAACTTCTGCAGCAAATTTATTCAAGGTATCTGCAATAATGGTATTCAATACCGTCATTGGATGACCACAGTTCGCTGTAGATCCTACCGCGCGGAATTCAAACTTATTTCCTGTAAATGCAAAGGGAGAAGTTCTGTTTCTATCGGTGTTGTCAATCATCAATTCAGGGATACTTCTATGCAAATCTAATTTTAAGATGGCTTCGTCTTGCTCGTCAAACTTATTACCTACGCGCGTTTCAACGTCGTTCAATACTTTTGTTAAATAATCTCCAATGAATACCGAGATGATTGCTGGAGGTGCTTCGTTCGCGCCCAAACGGAAATCGTTGGATGCAGATGCAATAGAGGCTCTTAAGATATCTGCATAATCATGTACTGCTTTGATCGTGTTCACAAAGAAGGTCAAGAACATTAAATTGGTCTTAGGTGTTTTACCAGGAGCCAATAAATTAATGCCTGTATCTGTTGCTAAACTCCAGTTGTTGTGCTTACCACTACCATTGATGCCTGCAAATGGTTTCTCGTGTAATAACACCACTAAACGGTGTCTCTTTGCAACACGAGTCATTACATCCATCAATAAAATGTTATGATCCACTGCAATATTCACTTCTTCAAAAATTGGTGCACACTCAAATTGAGCAGGTGCTACTTCATTATGTCTTGTTCTTAAAGGAATACCTAACTTATAAGATTCATTTTCAAAATCACGCATGAACGCGTAGACTCTTTCTGGAATAGATCCAAAATAATGATCTTCTAATTGTTGACCTTTTGCAGGTGTGAAACCAAATACGGTTCTACCGCATTGTAATAAATCTGGTCTTGCATTCACCAACGCTTCGTCAATCACAAAATATTCTTGCTCCCAACCCAATGTAGCAATTACTTTGTTAACGTTCTTGTCAAAATAGTTACAAACAGTTACGGATGCTTTATTTACTGCATCCACTGCTTTCATCAACGGTGCTTTATAGTCTAAAGATTCTCCAGTGTATGCAATGAAAATGGTAGGGATACATAATGTTTTTCCGTTGCCAATTTCGATAATGAATGGGGGAGATGATGGATCCCATGCGGTATAACCTCTTGCTTCAAATGTCGCTCTCAATCCACCATTAGGGAAAGAAGAGGCATCTGGTTCTTGTTGTATTAAAGTAGCGCCATCAAATTCTTCAATCGCAGTTCCATCTCCTTTTAAAGTAAAGAAAGAGTCATGCTTTTCGGCAGTGGCACCTGTCAAAGGTTGGAACCAGTGTGTAAAGTGTGTCACGCCTTTTGTCTCTGCCCAAGCACGCATACCTGATGCAATCTGCCCAGCTACTGTGCGATCAATTTTTTTACCGCCCTTGATACTAGTGATTAAACTCTTATAAGCTTCGTCACTTAGGTATTCTCTAGCTGTTTTAGTAGTGAATACACTTTCTCCAAATACGCCAGTGATTTTAGCACTCTTAATATCTGGTGAATCAGGCTTAAAATGACTTACATGGTTGACTGCATCGGATCTTAATGACATATATTAGTAATTTAAAATATAAATAATTAGATCAAAGATATCCTCTTTTCTGATATTTTTTGGTAAAATAGCTTTAAAAAATTGTAAAATGTGCATAAAAAACATACATTAAATTATTATATATATGTTATCCATCTACAAACTATTGATAATCAAATTGATTCTTTATTGAACTACTAACAGTTTAATACATGAATGTTGGTAATTCCATGATGGGTTAAGTCACTCGTTTTGTACCTTCGCCAAATCTATTTAAGCATAAGCCAACACCATGGAAATTACTGTCAAAACAGCCCAACAATTAAGACTTACAGAACAAGAGTTTGAACTTATTAAAGAAAAACTAGGACGTACCCCAAATTTTACAGAATTATGTGCTTTTAGTGGGATGTGGTCTGAGCATTGTAGTTACAAAAATTCAATCAAGTGGTTAAAAACTTTACCTCGTGATGGCGGAAGAATGTTGGTGGCTGCTGGCGAAGAAAATGCAGGCTTGATGGATATTGGAAATGATTACGGCGTGGTATTTAAAATTGAGTCACATAATCACCCAAGTGCATTGGAGCCTTTTCAAGGCGCTGCTACTGGAGTAGGTGGAATTCAAAGAGATATTTTCACCATGGGTGCTCGACCTATTGCTTCTTTAAATAGTTTACGTTTTGGAAAATTAGAAGATAAAAAAACACAGCGTCTGCTTGCAGGCGTAGTGCATGGTATTGGTCATTATGGAAACTGTTTTGGTGTACCTACTGTGGGTGGTGAAATTTATTTTGAAGAATGTTATCATACTAATCCTTTAGTGAACGCGATGAGTGTAGGTATTGTAAAAGCTGGTAAAACCGTTAGCGCCATTGCATTAGGAAAAGGCAATCCTGTATTTTTTGTAGGAAGTGCCACAGGAAAAGATGGTATTGGTGGTGCAAGTTTTGCCTCTGCAGAAATTACTGCCGATAGCGTAGAAGAATTACCAGCAGTGCAAGTGGGTGATCCTTTCCAAGAGAAAAAATTATTAGAAGCTTGTTTAGAAGTAATTGAAACCGGTGGTGTAGTAGGTATGCAAGACATGGGTGCCGCAGGTATTATTTGTTCTACCGCAGAGATGAGTGCGAAAGGTCAAGTAGGGATGCGCATCGATCTAGATAAAGTACCTACGCGTCAACAAAACATGAAGGCTTGGGAATTATTATTAAGTGAGAGTCAAGAAAGAATGTTGATGGTGGTAGAGAAAGGTAAAGAGGCACAAGTATTAGCGGTATTTGAAAAATGGGATTTGTCTTGTTCTAATATTGGTGAAGTAACCGATGATGGTTTGTTAGATTTTTATATGCATGGTGAACTCGAAGCATCTTTACCGGCCTATGAATTAGTATTAGGTGGTGGTGCTCCTCAGTACACTCGTGCATATCAAGCGCCTACTTATTTAGAAAAAGTAAATGCTTTTGATATCAATACTATAGCAGATACGACAAATTTACAAGAGACTGTAAAAGCTATGGTGCAGCTTCCTAATATCGCATCTAAGCGATGGGTGTATACACAATATGATAGTATGGTAGGTGCAGCAAATACCTCTACCAATGCGCCAAGTGATGCGGCTATTGTGTTAGCAAAAGGAACAGGCAAAGCACTAGCAATGACGGTAGATTGTAATAGTAAATATGTTTATGCAAATCCAGAAGTGGGTGCCATGATTGCAGTGGCAGAAGCGGCAAGAAATATTGTTTGTTCTGGTGGTGAGCCAATTGGGGTAACCAATTGCTTGAATTTTGGTAATCCTTACGATCCAGAAGTGTATTATCAGTTTGTAAAATCAGTTGAGGGAATGGGTGCTGCTTGTAGAAAGTTCAATACCCCAGTGACTGGTGGTAACGTGAGTTTTTACAATCAAAATCCGGATGGTCCTGTTTTCCCAACGCCAACAATTGGTATGGTAGGTATTGTAGAAGACATGAACAATAGAATGACGCTAGATTTTAAAAATGAAGGAGATGTGATTGTGTTATTAGGTCAACAAAGAAATGATATTAGTTCTTCTGAGTATTTGAATAAATTAAAAGGCGTTGCTTATTCTCCAGCACCTTATTTTGATTTGGAGGAAGAGTTTCAACTACAACAATTGGTGACTAATTTAATTACAAAACGTGCAATCAAGTCTGCACATGATATTAGTGAAGGTGGATTAATGATTACACTTTTAGAATCTGCATTCTTCACGCACAAAGGATTCAATGTAAGTTCAAATAATAGCGACTTACGTAAAGATGCTTATTGGTTGGGTGAAGCACAAAGTAGAGTTGTTGTTTCTTGCGCAGCTAGTCAAGTTGCAGATATTGAAAGCATGGCTAAAACTTTTGGTATTCATGTTGCAAGTATTGGTACAGTCACAAATGGAGAAGTGATTGTAGACAATGAAAATTGGGGTTCAATTACCAATTGGAAAAATGAATATGATACTGCGATTGAAAAAAAATTATAAGTTTCTTTAAGTTTCATACGTTACAACCCATGTCAAAACAACCAACCATAGTTGTTACAGGAGCCGCTGGTTTTATTGGTTCTGTTTTTGTTCAACTATTAAATGAACAAGGGCTTAATCAATTGTTATTAGTGGATGACTTTGGTGTGGAGGCAAAAAGAAGCAACTGGGAAACAAAAAGTTGTATCAAGGCCGTTGAGCGCCAAGCTTTTTTAGCACAATTGGAAGGGGATGCATTTGAAATTGATTTGATTGTGCATTTGGGTGCAAGAACCGATACCACTGAATTTAATTATGCCATTCACGAGGAATTGAACTTAGAATATTCAAAATCGCTCTGGCATTATGCAACTTCAAAAAATATTCCAATGATTTATGCCTCTTCTGCAGCAACTTATGGTGCAGGAGAACATGGTTATGAGGATAGTCATACTATTTTAGATCAACTTCAACCACTGAATCCATACGGCATTAGTAAAAACGAATTTGATAAATGGGCGACCACTCAATCTAATACTCCGCCGTTTTGGACGGGTTTAAAATTCTTTAATGTATACGGTCCAAACGAAGCACATAAAGGACGCATGGCGAGTGTGATATTGCATGCCTTTAACCAAATTAAATCAGAAGGTATTGTCAAATTATTTAAAAGTCATAAACCAGAATATAAAGATGGGGAACAATTACGAGACTTTATTTATGTAAAAGATTTAGTGGCCGTAATCAATTGGATGATGCACCAAATGTTATCCCGTGAATGGGTGGCATCAAAAAATGGATTGTATAATTTAGGCACCGGAAAGGCTAGAACCTTTTATGATTTAGCTGCCAATACTTTTATAGCGCAAGGCCTTGAGCCCAATATTGAATTTGTAGAAATGCCCGAAGACATTAAGGACAAGTATCAATACTATACCGAAGCAAATATGGCAAAATTGCGCGCTGCAGGCTATACAGAACCTTTTTCAACGCTTGAGGAAGGTGTACAAGATTACGTTGCCAATTACTTAATGCCTGCGAAAGGGTATTAATTTCAGATTTAAATAAAAGAGTAAATATACTATTCCGTAGCGATCGTTTTTGCTTAAGGGCTGTGATAAGTTGAATTTGTTTCCAAAAAGGTAAAGAGAAAATATACTATTCCGTAGCGATCGTTTTTGCTTGAGGGCTGTGACAAGTTGAATTTGTTTCCAAAAAGATAAAGAGTAAATATACTATTCCGTAGCGATCGTTTTTAGAGAGCTAGGGATAGTATATTTACTCTTAAACTAAGTTTTAAAAAAAATTAGTGCGCCTTTAAGAAAGCAATTGCTTTACTATAAGAGTCATTTTTAGCTGCAGCATTATAAGAAGGATTGCTCGGATTCGCAAATCCATGACCAGCTTCATATTTATAAGTAGTCAAGTTTTTCCCAGCTAATTTCATGTTGGCTTCAAATGTATTCACCATGGCAGGAGAAGGCGATTGATCTAAGTTTCCAAAGAAGCCAATGATATCACATTGAATTGATTTTAATTTTTCCATATTGGATTCTGGACGACCATAGTACATCACAGATCCTTTTGCCTGAGGTCCAGCAATGATGGCGGTTTGCAAACTCCACATCCCACCAAAGCACCACCCCACACTATAAATAGCTGCTTTTGGTCCAGCATGTTTTACTGCACCTTGAATCAAGGCCACCATCCTGTTCATATCTGCACCTCGCATTAATTTCATAGCACTGTCTGGAGTTGCAGCTACCTTGCCATCATACATATCCACCGCCATCACGTTCACATCCCCTAAGTCTTTGAAATATTGGTCTGCTTCCATTTTGATATTATCGTTGAGTCCCCACCATTCTTGAATCACAATCAACCACTTGTCTGATTTCTTTTTAGCAGGAATAAAATACGCTTGTCCTGGCTTTCCATCAGCAGCATTAAATGGAACAATGGTACCTAATAAATCTGCTGGATTAACTTGCATAGGTGCTGGATGCATATTCGCAAATTTTGGTTGACTTGCTTCTAATTGATAAGCTTGCTGGGTCTCCATATTAAGGCATTCAACGACCTCGCTTTTATCCAAGGTTGGGTGTTGAGTTTTTTCCCATTGCCAGCTGATTAAACTTGCTGTAAAAAGCAGTGCAAATAAGGTATAGAGGGCCTTTTTCATAGATTTAAATTTTAATTTGATTTAAGATGTTCACTTTTAAATAATACTTATAAACATTTATTGTTTTTGCAGTTTGATTGATTTTGTAGGCCTAGAATTTTATCTTAGTTTTGTATGACCTCTTCGCATTTTTTCCAAATTACAGATAGGTCGCATTAAAAAACCAATTGATTGGGTCCTCCTCAATAGACAACTATTGCTGGAATTCCTTTTTCAATATTAGATGAATTTAAAGTTATGGCAAAGTATATTTTTGTTACGGGTGGTGTTACAAGTAGCTTGGGAAAAGGCATTATTGCTGCTTCTCTAGCTAAATTATTACAGGCACGTGGCATTACTGCCACGATCCAAAAGTTTGACCCTTACATTAATGTCGATCCAGGAACTTTAAATCCATATGAACACGGAGAGTGTTATGTCACTGAAGATGGTGCAGAAACAGATCTAGACCTTGGTCACTATGAGCGTTTTTTAAATACACCTACTTCACAAGCGAACAATGTGACTACTGGTCGTATCTATCAAACGGTGATCAATAAAGAAAGAGCGGGAGAATTTCTTGGAAAAACAGTGCAGGTGGTACCCCATATTACGGACGAGATTAAGCATCGCATGATGTTATTGGGTAAAGATGGTAAGTACGATGTGGTAATTACCGAGATTGGTGGAACAGTGGGTGATATTGAAAGTTTACCTTTTGTAGAAACGGTAAGACAAATCCAATGGGAATTACCAGAGGAAGATGTGATGGTGGTGCATTTAACTTTAGTACCTTATTTGAGAGCAGCTAAAGAATTAAAAACAAAACCGACACAACATAGCGTGCGGATGCTAAGTGAAGCTGGAGTGCATCCAGATGTGATTGTATGTAGAGCAGAAGAACCTTTAAATGACGAAATAAAAAAGAAGATTGCCTTATTCTGTAATGTAAGAGCAGGCAGGGTGATAGAAGCAGCAGATGCATCGACCATTTATGAAGTGCCTTTGAAAATGTTGGAAGAAAAGTTAGACTTAATTGCGTTAGAAAAATTAAAGATTACCAATTTCAAAGAGCCAGATCTAACTAAGTGGACTATCTTCTTAGAAAAATTAAAAAATCCTAAATCGACTGTCAACATTGGCTTAATTGGAAAGTATATAGAGCTTCAGGATGCGTATAAATCTATCTTAGAAAGCTTTATTCATGCAGGTGCTATGAATGAGGTGAAAGTGAATGTAGTAAATGTGCATAGCGAGGATATTACCCAAGAAAATGTGAAGGAATTAGTGGGTGAATTAGATGGATTATTAGTTGCTCCAGGATTCGGAAATAGAGGCATCGAAGGAAAAATCATAGCTGTTCAATTTGCAAGAGAAAACAAGTTGCCATTTTTTGGTATTTGTTTAGGTATGCAAATGGCTGTGATTGAATTTGCACGAAATGTGATTGGATTAACAGAAGCACACTCTACAGAGATGGATTCTAGTACTCCAGATGCTGTAATTGATATGATGGAGGAACAAAAAGCCATTACCATGATGGGTGGTACAATGCGTTTAGGATCTTATCCTTGTAGCATCACAGAAAATACATTGGCCCATACTATTTATGGTGCAAATTTGATTAACGAACGTCATCGTCACCGTTATGAGTTTAACAATGCGTATTTAAATGCATTCCAAGAAAAAGGGATGGTTACGAGTGGTGTAAATCCTGAAACTGGCTTGGTAGAAATTATAGAATTACCCAATCATCCATTCTTTATTGGCGTTCAATACCATCCAGAATTAAAGAGTACAGTAGAAGCGCCAGCACCTTTGTTTGTGCATTTTATTGCTGCTGCAAAAGCCTACGCAAAAAAGTAAAATTTCTACTTTGTTTTACCCCTAACATATGTTAGTTTTGTGGTATGCAAAAAATAAGAATTTTAACGTCAACTAGTTTATTTGATGGGCATGATGCGTCTATTAATATCATGCGCCGCGTCTTGCAAGAACAGGGTGCAGAAGTCATCCACATGGGACATAACCGATCAGCTCAAGAAATTGCAGAAGCAGCAATCGAAGAGGATGTGCAATTGATTGCCATTACATCTTATCAAGGAGGACATATTGAATTTTTTACCTACCTCAGAAAATTATTAAATGATGCAGGCTACCAACATATCAAAATTGTTGGTGGAGGTGGCGGTACTATTTTACCTTCAGAAGCAGCTATCATTCATGCAAAAGGTATTTCAAAAATCTATTTACCTAAGGATGGTCTTGCGATGGGGATTGAAGGCATGATTAAAGAAGTGATTGGGTTTGCAAATTTCCCATTAAAGTCCAATCAAACTACTAAGTATCCGAAATTATCTTTTGATAAAAAAACTGATCCAAGAAAATTAGCAAGGGACATTACCCTTTTACAAAACGGCAGTTTAAAAATTAAGAAAGATAAAAATATTGTTCAAAAAAATATTCCTGTCATAGGTTTAACTGGAACAGGTGGTGCAGGAAAGTCTACTGTATGTGATCGTTTAGTACATTATTTTATTCAAAGCAATCCTAATTTAAGTATCGCAGTGGTGTCTGTAGACCCAACCAAGAAAAAAACAGGAGGTGCTTTATTGGGAGATAGAATTAGGATGAATGCCATCCATCATCCCAATGTATTTATGCGTTCACTTGCAACAAGGTCGGACCACCAATCCATCTCTGGATCATTAGACCAAGTGATTTATTTATGTAAGGCAGCAGGTTATGATGCCATCATTATTGAAACTGCAGGCGTTGGCCAGAATGATGCATCCATTGTAGATTTTGTAACGCTCCCAATGTATATTATGACACCAGAATTTGGAGCAGCTAGTCAATTGGAGAAAATCAATATGATTGACTTTGCACAAATTATTGGCATCAATAAATTTGATAGAGCAGGAGGATTGGATGCCATCAGAGATGTCAAAAAGCAATACGCAAGATCACGTCATTTATTTGATGCAGATCATAGCACTTTACCTGTGTATGGCACAATTGCCTCCAAGTTCAATGATCCGGGCATGCAGCACCTATTCAATCATATGATTGAGTTAGTGAATCAACAACATCATTTAAATTGGAAGACCATTGCCAAGCCATTGGCGTACAATGCGAGTCAGGTGGCTACACCAACTATTCCATTGAATCGTTTTAACTATTTAAATGAAATTGTTGAAACGATACAAAAAAATAGAGTTTGGATATCGGAACAAAAGCAGTTGGCTTCTCAATGGTATAGTTATGAGCAAGTGATGCAAAATCCTAAGCTTAAAAAATTACCGCTTCTAAAAGAGGAAGCAGATAAAGTAGCTGGTGCGATCGATCCAGAAGTGAAAAAATCTATTCAGACTTGGGAAGCAACAAAAACGAAGTACCAACAAGAGTCATTGGTCTATGAAATAAGAGGCAAAAAAATACATCAACCTTTGGGTTTTAAAACAGAATCTGGGTTGACTTTGCAAAAAGTGTATTTACCAAATTTTAAAGACTGGGGAGATATTGCTGAGTGGCAATTAAAAGAAAATGTGCCAGGGCATTACCCATATACTGCTGGTGTATTTGACTTAAAGCGCACAGGAGAGGATCCAACAAGAATGTTTGCTGGTGAGGGTGGTCCAGAAAAAACCAATCAACGTTTTCATTTTTTAGCAAAGGGTCAACCTGCTACAAGATTGTCTACTGCTTTTGATAGTGTGACATTATATGGTCAAGATCCTTCTAACAGAATGGATGTATTTGGAAAAGTTGGTAACGCTGGTGTGAATATTGCATCGGTGGATGATATCAAGAAATTATATTCTGGGATTAATTTAAATGACCCAACAAGTTCTGTGAGCATGACCATCAATGGTCCTGCAGCCATCATGCTAGCGATGTTTTTTAACGCAGCAATCGATCAAGCTTGTGAGCAGTATATCACAGAACAAAAAATGTGGCCAGCGGTTAATAAAAAATTGAATCAAATTTTTAAAGCAAAAGTTAGGCCAGTCTATCATGATTTTGAAAGCTTGAAAAAACAATCCATCCAACACAATGGCCTTGGTTTAAAATTATTAGGTGTAAGTGGAGATCAAGTGCTTGATCCAAAAGTGTATGACACTATTAAAAAACAAGTTTTACAAAATGTACGTGGTACACTTCAGGCAGATATTTTAAAAGAAGATCAAGCACAAAACACTTGTATTTTCTCTATTGATTTTGCATTGAAGTTAATGGGCGATGTGCAAGCTTATTTTGTAGACCAAAAAGTAAAGAATTTTTATAGCATCTCTATCTCGGGATACCATATTGCAGAAGCTGGGGCCAATCCAATTACACAGTTGGCATTTACACTAGCCAATGGATTTACCTACATTGAGTATTTCTTGAATAGAGGTTTAGAGATTGATGATTTTATTCCCAATTTTAGTTTCTTTTTTAGCAATGGTATGGACCCAGAATATGCGGTGATAGGAAGAGTCGCAAGAAGGATCTGGGCGCAATCTATGAAGCTTAAATACAAAGCGAATTCAAGGTCTCAAAAATTAAAGTACCATATCCAAACAAGTGGTAGAAGTTTGCACGCACAGGAAATTGATTTCAATGATATCAGAACGACATTGCAGGCCTTGTATGCCATTTATGATCAATGCAATAGTTTACACACCAATGCGTATGACGAAGCTATTACCACACCAACCAAAGAGAGCGTTAGAAGAGCCCTTGCCATTCAGTTAATTATTAATAAGGAATTAGGAACCGCCAAAGTGGAGAATGCGCAACAAGGTAGCTTCTTAATGAACGAATTAACAGACCTGGTAGAAGAAGCGGTATTGCTAGAGTTGGAAAGAATCAATGCTCGAGGTGGGGTACTAGGTGCGATGGAAAGAATGTACCAACGATCTAAGATTCAAGAAGAAAGTATGTTGTATGAAACCAGAAAGCATCATGGGGAGATTCCAATTATTGGAGTCAATACTTTCATAGACGAAGCAGATCAAAATAGCAATGATCGTCGTCCGGTATTTAGATCCTCGGCTGCCGAAAAGAAATTACAAATTGCCAATCTAACGCAGTTTAAAAATAGGAACAAGGACCAAGCGGCGCATTATTTAAACTTGCTGCATCAGACGGCCATTCAGAATGAAAACATTTTTGACGTCTTGATGGAAGCAGTGAAATATTGCAGTTTAGGGGATATTACAAATTTGCTTTACCAAACAGGGGGCAAATACAGTAGGAATTTGTAACAAAGCCTTAAAATAGCCTTAAAATGATTCCAAAATAGGTGGTGTAGCGTGCTAAATACATCTTAAAAACATACCTTTGCCGCAACTATTTAGATTAATTTAAAAGCATGAAAACGGACAAAAATACGGTCATTGGGTTCATATTATTAGCAGGTTTATTCTTTGTTTACTTTTGGTACACAAGTAAGCAGCAAAACGAAATTGCAGCCTATAAACAAAAGTTTGATGATTCAGTTGCTATGGTGAAAGCCAATGCCCAAAAAGCAGCAGCATTGAACACGGTTCAAATAATTGATTCAACTAAAAAAGACCAAAATGGTCTTGCAGTTGTTGTAGATACATTAAAAGAGCAGACTACTATTTTAGAAAACGATTTAATTAAAGTCGCGTTCACCAATAAAGGTGGTCAAGTAGCAAGTGTGACTTTGAAAAAGTATAAAAATTCAAAAAAGGAATTGGTCCAATTGGGAGATAGCAGTTCACTGTCCTATGCTGTGAATGCGGGCAACAATCAAACGGTTCAAATTAACCAAGTCATATTTCCGGTATCCAATGTATCTACCGATCAGGATGGGGTTCAAAAAATTGAATACGCTTGGACTGCGCCAAATGGCAAGACCATCAAACACCAATTTGCTTTAGCAAAAGGAAAATACAATGTAGATTGGAACATCATCATGGATGGGGCAGATCAATTATTGACCAACAATCAATTGAATGTTTTGTGGGATGTACATTCTTATGGTCAAGAAAAGACAACCACTTATGAGCGTCAAATGTCTAATATTTGTTTTTCTGAAGGAAATAAGTTTGATTATATTTCAAGTAACACCAATAAGGTTTTTGAAAAACCTATTCAATGGGTAGGTTTGGTACAACAATTTTTTGCGACGACAGTGATTTATAAGGATGGATTTAATTCAGGTAAAATTGACTGGCAGCGTAAAACAGATAGTAGCAATGGACTAGCTACTTTGCAAGCGCAGTTCCAAACAAAATTGACTGGCGTAAATGCTTCTATACCTCTATCACTTTATTATGGTCCAAATGACTTTCAAATCTTAAAATCACAAGCACCAGAGATGGAGCAAATTGTGAATTTGGGAAGAGACTTATATTCATTTGTTCGTCCTATTAATAAATACATCATTATGCCAGTGTTTGATTTCTTTGCTGGCTTTGTTCAAAATTATGGATGGGTTGTATTTTTATTAACCATCTTTATTCGTTTAGTGACTTCACCTTTGACTTACTCTAGCTTCTTGAGTACTGCCAAGATGAAAGTGTTGAAGCCTGAATTAGATGAGATTAAGAAAAAGACTGGGGACGATCAACAAGCTTTTGCAATGGAGCAAATGAAGTTATTTAGAGAAGCGGGCGTGAATCCTTTAGGCGGTTGTATTCCAGCCTTACTGCAAATACCGATCTTCTTTGCACTTTATAGTTTCTTTAATTCCAATATCGCATTAAGGGGACAGTCTTTTTTATGGAGTCAAGACTTATCAAGTTATGATTCTATCTACACCCTTCCTTTTACAATTCCATTAGGTTTTGGAAGCCATATTAGTTTATTCACTTTAACAGCAGTATTGACCACGTTTATCTCGTCTATCTACAATATGTCGATGACGCCAACGCAAGACAATCCGGCATTAAAGTATATGCCATACATCTTCCCATTCATGCTATTGTTTATCTTCAATAGTTTGCCTTCTGCATTGACATGGTATTACACGGTGTCAAATATTGTGACTTTATTATTGCAATTGTTAATTCAAAAAGTCATCATTGATCATGATAAAATATTAGCTACGATAGAGGTAAAGAGAAAGACGCCAAAGAAAAAAAGCAATTGGCAGGAGAAATATGAACAAATGCTGGAGTCGCAAAAAAAAATAGAAGCTTTAAAAAATAAAACTAAAAAATAATATCAACTAAAAGAGACCTAGATTAAAAATTGGGTCTCTTTTAGTTGAAGCTGTAAAATATGCTACGATTACCCCCCTTAATTGTTTGCTTCTTTAGTTTTGTAGTCCTACAACTACAAGCCCAAACGAAAGTGGTAGGTGAGTGTGCCATCACATATGATATACGTCAAATTGCTACGAATGGGGATACCAGCTTAGTTGGTCAAAAACAAGTTTTCATTAAAGGAAATAGTTGTAAAACGATATTAACGACGCCTGAAATCACACAAACGCTCATATTCAATACACAACAAGAAACAGCCACCATTTTAAAAGAGATTGGCTTGAATCGTTTTTTACAGTACATACAATTTGCCTCTATTAGTCCAGCGAATTTGATTGCATCCAAAAAAAATAGTTTAGCAAGTACAATTCTAGCATATCCATGTGAATCAATTACTTTGTCATGGGCAGATGGAACTTCAATGGATGTTGATTATACCACGCTTATCTTACCAACTGTGACCGTATATGAACAAGCATTTAAAGAAATACCAGGCTTGGTAATGCGCTATCAATTAACGACAAAATCGGGGAATAAAATTCTGTACAGTGCTACTAAATTGGACTTAAGCCCTATTAGACTGAATGTATTTGAAGTGAATAAAGAAGACTACCAACAAATAAATTAAGGGTGCTGTGGACTTGGTGCCTTGAATTTAGGCAAAATCACTTTGTGTCGGTAAGGGATCACATAGGTGATGTTTCCCTTATTGTATTTAAGATAATTTGTTTGACTTGAGCCAGCGTTCATACTTGTTGAAACAGAAAGGCCTTTGTAAAGTAGGCTAGATTTTAAATCACGAAAAGTGCTTACTTTATGACTCAAACTACTAAGATTTTTTAAGCTATACTTTTCGGTCACTTTTTTTGACTCGATTGTACCACTCACAATTGTAGAGGCATAAACAGTAGAGCATGCCACTGTAATGGTTAAAAAGAAAGTTAATATGGTTCTTAGGATACGCATGGTTAATACGAAGGTAAAACATAATAATAATCTGACATAAATTATTTTTTAACGATAAATTAGGTTGATTGTGAACAATAAATTAGCCCAATTTAAGATCGTTCACGTACATTTATTAGAGCAATGAAAGTCTAACAATACGATCTATTAAATTGATTTTCAGTACTTTATTAAATATATGTAAATAGATACCATGTTCAATCATCAATTTGAGGACGATAATGGAGATATTAAAGACCTGCTACTACGTTACCAGAACCTTAAAACTGGCAAAGCAGCCTCATACATAGAAGAAGATGATTTTGAAAAAATCATTGCGCACCTAGATGAAAAAGATGCGATTACAGAAGCCATCGAAGCTGTGGATATTGCATTGTCTCAATTCCCTTCCTCTTCTCTGCTCATGATTAAAAAAGCAGATCTATTATTAGCGACCAGAAAGTATGCAGAAGCACTTACTTTATTAAACACTGCTGCTTTATATGACCATAAAGACATGAATCTGTTTATTCTTAAAACAGATGCTTTCTTGGCATTGGATCAACCCGATGAAGCCATTATTTTATTACAAGAGGCCTTGTATTTATTTGAAGGGGCAGAAAGAACCGAGTTGCTTTTTGAATTAGCAGATGTATATGATGACCATGAAGCTTTTGATAAAGTATTTGATTGTTTAAAATTAATTTTAGAAGAAGAGCCAACCAATGAGGAAGCCCTCTACAAAATTTGTTTTTGGACCGATTTTACAGGACGTAACGAGGAAGGCATTGTACTACATCAAAAAATGATTGACGAGCAACCCTACAATGCATTGGCATGGTTCAATCTTGCGGCAGCTTATCAAGGCATAAAATTATACGAGAAAGCAATAGATGCTTATCAGTTTGCAATTGTCATTGATGAAAAGTTTGATTATGCATACCGTAATATGGGGGATGCTTATCTAAGAACAAGAAAATACAAGGAAGCCATCGAATCCTTAGAAAAAGTACTTGAATTATCTAGACCAGAAGATGTGATTTATGAGGCAATCGGACATTGTTATCATCGATTAAAAAACTTTGCGCAAGCAAGATTTCATTATAAAAAAGCGGCGCATTTAAATCCTGAAGACAGCCGGCTCTATCAAAAAATTGCTTCTACGTATATGCTAGAATCAAAATGGCAGATGGCGATCAAGCAAATCGAACACGCCATTAGAATCAATAAGCATATCAATGAGTATTATATCATGATGGGTGAGTGTTACATGTACTTAGACCAATTCAAAGAAGCAGCAACTTATTTTGGCATTGTGGTAAAACATAAACCAAAGCAAATTGCAGGTTGGGAAAATTTAATCAAATGTTTAATCGCCAATGAGCAGTATGATTCGGCTTTAGAGCAAACCGAATTGGCCTATATGTCTACAAAGGGTAAAGTTATTTTTGTATACTACAGAAGTGCTATCTTATTCATGATGGAAAAACCGAAAGAAGGATTATTGCAATTAGAGATGGCATTGTCTAAGTCGGGAAAATGGTTAAATAAGCTCATAAAATTTTATCCAGAACTCATACAAAATTCTAAAGTGGTAGAACTCATCAGTCAGTATAAGAAGCTTAGATAAACTAAGTATTTTAAATTATCTTTGCAAAAATAGAACAAACATGATGAATTTTAGTTTAACACAAATTCCAGAGAGAACAAAACAGCCAAGACAGAACGGATTAACCATGGTCATGGACAAAGGATTAAGTTTAAGGGATGCAGAGAATTTTATAAGTGTTGGAGGCCCTCATACAGATATTGTTAAATTAGGTTTTGGAACTTCTTTTGTGACACCGAATTTGAGAGCAAAGATTGAATTGTACCAACAACATCATATTCCTGTTTATTTTGGAGGAACTTTATTTGAAGCGTTTGTCATTAGAAATCAGTTTGATGATTACATCGCCATGTGCAAGGACTATAAGATTGATGTGATTGAAGTGAGTGATGGTTCGATTGAAATTCCACATACAGAGAAATGCGGTTACATAGAAAAAATAGCAAAATTTGCAAAAGTTTTTAGTGAAGTAGGCAGTAAAGATGCAGCACATATTATCCCGCCTTACAAATGGATTGAATTAATGACTGCTGAGTTAAGTGCAGGTGCATCCTATGTGATTGCAGAAGCTAGAGAAGCTGGAAACGTTGGTATATACAGAGGTTCAGGAGAAGTGAGGGAAGGACTTGTGCAAGAGATCCTAACAAAAATTCCTGCAGAAAAAATTCTTTGGGAAGCACCACAAAAAGCACAACAATTGTATTTTCTTGAATTAATTGGTTGTAATGTGAACCTAGGTAATATTGCACCATCAGAAATTATTCCCTTAGAAGCTATGCGTATAGGGCTTCGTGGAGATACTTTTGATTTATATTTAAATAAATAAGTGTGCGTCAGTTTGGATTAATTGGATTTCCATTATCACATTCTTTTTCAAAAGGATACTTTTCCAATTATTTTTCGACTGAAAACATATTGGATGCGCAGTATGAAAATTATCCAATAGAATCCATCGATACATTCAAGAGCTTATGGGAAAACAATCCATCTTTACTAGGGTTAAACGTCACCATTCCGTATAAAAAATTAGTCATCCCTTTTTTACAACATCCTTCATCGGTGGTACAATCCATTCAAGCATGTAATTGTATTCAATTGTATGATGGGGCTTTATACGGTTACAATACAGATGTCATTGGCTTTGAAAAATCCTTATTACCCTCTTTGAAACCCCATCACCAAAAAGCACTCATTTTTGGAACAGGTGGGGCTGCTGCTGCAGTAGCATGGGTGCTTCAAAAATTAGGTATTGCGTATCAATTGGTTTCAAGAACTGCATCAGAAGGTTGCATTGCCTACGAATCCTTAAGTCCTGAAGTCATTGAAGCGCATACATTGTTGATTCAAACAAGTCCTGTTGGGATGTTTCCAAACGAAGATGAGGCGCCTAATTTACCTTATGAAGCCATTACATCAAAACATCATTTGTATGATTTAATTTACAATCCTGCTGAAACCAAATTTTTAACAATGGGCGCAGCGCAAGGTGCGACTACTCAGAATGGTTTAGAAATGTTACACTTGCAAGCCGATGCGAGTTGGGAGATTTGGAATAGCGAGACGCCATTCCAACAATAATTATTTTAGTCAATTTTTTTATTACTACAAAGTACCTAAGAATTCAAATAACTGCGCCACGGCTTTCTTTCTATGACTGAATTGATTCTTTTCTGCCATCGTCATATTGGCAAAGCTTTTTGAAGCACCATCAGGCATAAATATTGGATCATAGCCAAATCCATTTTCACCTTGCATTGCAGTTAAAATTTGCCCTTTACAGATGCCTTCAAAATAGTAGGTTTGATTTTCCCAGACCAAACAAATGACTGTTCTAAATTGTGCAGTCCTATTTTCAACATCTTCCATTTTACTTAAAACTAGGTCGATATTGGCTTGAGGGTTGCTATTTTCTCCTGCATATCTTGCACTTTTTACACCAGGCGCACCGCCTAAAGCAGCAATTTCTAATCCAGTATCCTCACTAAAACAGGCTTGATTGGTCAAATTAAATATGGTCATGGCCTTTTCTAATGCGTTGGCTTCTAGTTGATCATGCGGTTCTGGGATATCAATCTCAATACCCGCTTCTTTAAGTGGAATAATCGTAAAATTAGGTCCAACCAAGGATTGAATTTCGGCAACTTTGTTTCGATTATTTGTAGCAAATATGAGTGTATGCATTGAAATGATATATTCAGTTTATAATTTGAAAATTATTTTTAATGCAGACCATAATTTTGTTTTTTCAATTTTAGAATCTTGGTCTAAACCTTGCATCGCAGATAAATTATTACTAATTAATAATTGTGTATTTCCAAGTAAAATTGGGGTGTACAATTTAGTCGGTAATTTTATTTTTAATTGTGTAGGATTGATATCAAAAATCAACACAAAATCAGAAGGCACTTGTGTTAAAATTTGATGCAATGAAAAGTTTTTATTTGCAAGGTTAATTAGGGCAATATCTGCAATGGTTAACTTACAAGCATTCAAAATAGAAGTTAATAAATCAAAAGCTCTTTCATTTAAATGTACCGCATCCGGATCTTGCACTAAAACAAGTACCTTTTTTTGATGTTCGCCTAAAAATTTTATAGGTGCAATAAGGGTCTCTTCGGTCTCTATTGTTGTATCATTTTCCTCCACTGGCGGCGCTACCTGTACTTTTTTATCCACATTTGCCGGAGTAACTCCTAGTACTAAACTTTCTTTATACAGGTTCACTAATACGCTATTTGGCAAATTGTTTTTCACTTCTTTCATAGAATTTGGATACCGAAAATTA
Organism: Sediminibacterium sp.; assembly: GCA_049314475.1. Lineage (GTDB taxonomy): Bacteria > Bacteroidota > Bacteroidia > Chitinophagales > Chitinophagaceae > Sediminibacterium. The sequence continues at coordinate 20,544 of JBMOFB010000002.1, read as the reverse complement.
ACTGAATTGGTCGGTTTGAAAAAATAACAATTGTTCGTATTTATTTTTTTGTGTTTCTTTGTGCCTAATTTAGCATTTAAATTATAATAAAATGACTGCAGGAAATCTCCCAATTATCGAAATGCCAAAGGAGCAATTAAGGCATTTAGATACTCAAAACTTTTACTTTGGGAAAAGCTTTACAAACTATATGTTGGAGGCTGACTATATCAATGGTGAATGGACAAATGCAGTGATCAAAAAATACGAACCATTACAATTAGATCCATCTTCTGCTGTATTGCATTATGGTCAATCTATTTTTGAAGGCATTAAAGCCTATAAAAATGTACATGATCAAGCAGTTATTTTTAGACCTCAAGAAAATTATAAACGCTTTAATACCTCTGCAGAAAGAATGCAAATGCCAACCGTTCCAGAATGGTTATTCATGGATGGTATGAAGCAATTAGTTCAACTAGAACAAGCTTGGATTCCAAAAGAGCAAGACCACTCTCTATACATTCGACCATTTATGATTGCCACCGATCCATTCATAGGCGTTCGACCATCGGCATTGTATAAATTCATGATTATTTTAGGTCCGGCTGGTCCATACAATACGGAACCAATGAAAATATTGATCGAACAAAAGTATACAAGAGCAACGCCAGGTGGAGTAGGTTTTGCAAAAAATGGCGGTAATTATGGAGCAAGTTTATATCCTGTTGTTTTAGCACAAAAAAAAGGGTATGACCAAGTTTTATGGACAGATGCAATGGAGCATAAATATGTAGAGGAAGTGGGGATGATGAATGTGATGTTTGTAATTGATGGAAAAGTCATTACTCCAAGTTTGGAAAGAGGCACCGTGTTGAAAGGGGTTACAAGAGACAGCGCGATTACTTTGTTAAGAGAAATGGGCTATACCGTAGAGGAGCGCAACCTTTCAATAGAAGAAATAGTTACAGCTCATAAATCAGGTAAATTAGATGAGTTATTTGGAGTGGGTACAGCAGCGGTTGTCTCCTTTGTTTCCAAACTAGCACATGAGGATTATGTGATGGATTTTGATTTAACAAAGGCAGTCGTGGCGATTAAGCTTAAAAAGAAGCTAAATGATATCCGAGTTGGCTTAGAAGAAGATAACCATGGATGGCTGGTGAAAATATAGTTAAATTACTGTTAATCAGCTAATTATATATCAAAAAAAAAGACAATCGTTCGATAAAAGCGTTTAATTGCTTTATTTTTTAAAAAATAGCAAATAACATTTTGGTAATTCGTCTACAGACATTACCTTTGCCGTCCGAATTTTTTATAAACCGAAATTGAACCAAACAGCATAATTAATGCCTACTATTCAACAATTAGTGAGAAAAGGCCGTGAGATCATCAGGGCTAAAAGTAAATCAAGAGCTTTGGACGCATGTCCTCAGCGTCGTGGTGTTTGTACTAGAGTATATACAACAACTCCAAAAAAGCCGAACTCTGCGTTACGTAAAGTAGCAAAAGTACGTTTGACTAATAAGATTGAAGTCATTGCCTATATCCCAGGTGAAGGCCATAACTTACAAGAGCACAGTATCGTATTAATCCGTGGTGGTCGTGTAAAAGACTTACCAGGTGTGCGTTACCATATTGTTCGTGGTAGCTTGGATACTGCTGGTGTTAAAGACCGTAAGCAGTCTCGTTCTAAGTACGGAACTAAGAAAGAAAAAGCAAAGAAATAATTATCAAGTAACAACTAATTAATATTCGACATGCGTAAAGCACAACCCAAAAAGATTCCTTTAGCTCCAGATCCTCGTTTCAGCGATGTAGCAGTAACTCGATTTATCAACAACATTATGTTGGATGGTAAAAAAACAACTGCCTACAAAATATTTTACGACGCTTTAGATAAAGTAGCTAAAATGACAAACGAAGATGGTTATGAAATGTGGAAAAAAGCTGTTGTAAATGTAACTCCAGCAGTTGAAGTTCGTAGCCGTCGTATTGGTGGTGCTACTTTCCAAATTCCAGCTGAAGTTCGTGCAGACAGAAAAATTTCTTTAAGCATGAAGTGGTTAGTACGTTTTAGCCGTGAGCGTAACGGTAAGACAATGGCGGACAAATTAGCAAATGAAATCGTTGCAGCAACAAAAGGCGAAGGCGGTGCATTTAAGAAGAAAGAAGATACACACCGTATGGCTGAGGCGAACAAAGCGTTCTCTCACTTTAAAGTGTAATCTCCTCAAAAGGAATCATTTACCTTATTATAGCAAAACCTCTACAGCAATGTGGAGGTTTTTTGTTGAAAAAAAGGGGGCGGAATCCGTTATTCAATCACTTATATGATTAACTTTGCGCCTCGGAAAACTGGATAATTAAATTTAAACAACCCTAATATGGCTGACTTAAGACTACAAAGAAACTTTGGTATTGCTGCGCACATTGATGCGGGTAAAACAACAACTACTGAGCGTATCTTACGCTACACTGGTATGATTCACAAAATTGGTGAAGTACATGATGGTGGTGCAACTACTGACTGGATGGAGCAAGAAAAAGAAAGAGGTATCACGATTACTTCTGCAGCGGTAAGTTGTCAATGGCAATTTCCAACTACATTGGGTAAGAAAGATGCGAACACAAAAGATTATTATTTCAATATCATTGATACTCCAGGTCACGTTGACTTTACTGTAGAGGTAGAGCGTTCTATGCGTGTATTGGATGGCTTGATTGCATTGTTCTCTGCTGTGGATGGTGTTGAACCACAATCAGAAACAGTATGGCGTCAAGCAAACCGTTACAAAGTTCCACGTATTGGTTTCGTAAATAAAATGGATCGTGCTGGTGCCGATTTCTTAATGGTGGTAACACAAGTAAGAGAAATGTTAGGTGCAAAAGCGGTGCCATTGCAATTACCAATTGGTGCGGAAGATGGTTTCAAAGGGGTAGTGGATTTAATTAAAATGAAAGGTATTATCTGGGATGATGCTACAGAAGGGATGACTTACTCTGAGATCCCTGTACCAGATGATATGAAAGAAGATGTTGATTATTGGAGAGCGCAATTAATTGAAGCAGTTGCTGAATATGATGATAAGTTAATGGAGAAATTCTTTGAGAACCCAGATTCAATTTCTGAAGATGAGGTGCACGAAGCTATCCGTAAGGCTTGTATCGATTTAAGTATCGTTCCAATGATGTGTGGATCTTCATTCAAGAATAAGGGTGTACAAACTGCATTAGATGCGGTATGTCGTTATTTACCTTCTCCAGTAGATGTGGATGATACAGAAGGAACTGATCCTGACACAGGAGAAAAAGTTTACCGTAAGCCAAATGCAAAAGAACCATTTGCTGCATTGGCTTTCAAAATTATGACTGATCCATTTGTGGGACGTCTTGCGTTCTTCAGATGTTATTCTGGTCACTTAGATGCGGGTTCTTATGTAAGAAACGTGCGTAGTGGTAAGAATGAGCGTATCTCTCGTATCATGAAAATGTTTGCGAACAAACAAAACCCAATCGATTTTATCGAAGCAGGTGATATCGCAGCAGCGGTTGGATTTAAAGAGATTAAAACAGGAGATACATTATGTGATGAGAATCACTTAATCGTTCTTGAAAATATGTTTATCCCAGAACCAGTTATCTCTGTAGCGGTTGAGCCTAAGACTCAAGCGGACGTTGATAAAATGGGTATGGCGATTGCAAAATTAGTTGAGGAAGATCCTACCTTAAGAGTAAAGACCGACGAAGACACTGGTCAAACAATCTTATCAGGTATGGGTGAATTGCACTTAGAGATCATCGTTGACCGTATGCGTCGTGAGTTCAAAGTGGAAATCAACCAAGGTAATCCTCAGGTGGCTTATAAAGAATCATTTGGAACGACTATCGAGCACCGTGAAGTATTGAAGAAGCAATCAGGTGGTCGTGGTAAGTTCGCTGATATCCAATTCTCTATCGGACCTGCAGATGAGGAGTGGTTGGCAGCAAATCCTGACAAAAAATCTTTCCAATTTGTGAATGATTTATTTGGAGGATCCATCCCTAAGGAATTTGTTCCTGCAATCACAAAGGGTTTTGAAACTTCAATGACACAAGGTGTTTTAGCTGGTTTCCCAGTGAACAACATGAAAGTTCGTGTGTTTGATGGTTCTTACCATGATGTGGATTCTGATGCAATGTCATTTGAATTATGTGCTAAAGCTGGTTTCAGAACTGCTGGTAAAAAAGCGAAGCCTACTTTACTTGAGCCAATCATGAAAGTAGAGGTTGTGACTCCAGATCAGTATATGGGAGATGTGACTGGTGACTTGAACCGTCGTCGTGGTATGTTAGAAGGTATGGATAGCCGCGGTAACTTACAAGTAATCAAAGCAAAAGTACCATTGAGCGAAATGTTCGGATACGTAACACAATTGCGTTCTTTGAGCTCTGGTCGTGCCACATCAACTATGGAGTTTAGTCATTATAACCCAGCACCAAACAATATTTCTGAGGAAGTGATGGCAAAAAATAAAGGAAAAGTGAAGGATGACGAATAGTTAAATCATTGATTATCAATATAAAAAAGCCCTTCTCCATCATACGAGAGGGGCTTTTTGGTTTTTGAGACCTTTTAAAAAATATAAAGGTCTCAAAAACCACTCTAATGATGTTAAAAGCCCCAAAAGGGGCTTTTTTAGTTTATGAGACCTTTTTAAAAAAATAATTTAAAAAAAGGGTAATATTTTTTTAATATTACGGTATAACCCATTACCTTTGCAACCCCAAGATAATTTGGAAAAAAAGCTATGTCTCAAAGAATTAGAATAAAATTACAATCTTACGATCACAACTTAGTTGATAAGTCAGCTGAGAAGATCGTAAAAACAGTACGCAGTACAGGTGCGGTAGTTACAGGTCCTATTCCTTTGCCTACACACAAACGCATTTTCACTGTGTTACGTTCACCGCACGTTAACAAGAAAAGTCGTGAGCAGTTCCAATTAGCAACGCATAAGCGTTTATTGGATATCTACACTTCTTCTTCTAAAACAGTAGACGCCCTAAGTAAGTTAGACTTACCTTCAGGTGTTGAGGTAGAGATTAAAGCATAAGTATTTATAATTACCATCTCCCAATCACTGCCAATATGCAGTAGTCGAGAAAGGAGCGCTGGTTTGAAGTAAGTAAAATATAAACAGGCCCTTCGAGGTTTGTTTACTTCCGGTACTTCCCTCTCACTTCGTGAGAAACAAAGGAAAAGGTCGGCAGCAAACAGGGATTGAATCCGAGCTACTAAAATCTAAAGAGTTAAATCAAAGATTAGTTGGTAGCATCATCATCGGATGTCCTCAGAACCAAGCGCGGGGCATAAACCGCAAAACAGATGAAAGGTATTATTGGAAAAAAAATTGGCATGACCAGCATTTTCGCCGAAGATGGTAAGCAAATCGCTTGTACCATTATCGAAGCTGGTCCTTGTACAGTCACTCAGGTTAAAACATCTGAAGTAGACGGTTATAGCGCAGTGCAGTTAGCATTGGGCGACAAGAAAGAAAAGCATTCTACAAAGTCTGAAATTAATCACTACGCAAAAGCGCAGACTGCTCCCAAAAAATTCGTAAAAGAGTTCCGCAACTATGATCTTGAAGCTGCACTAGGAACAACTATTACCTTAGACATGTTCTCTGAAGGAGACACTGTTGAAGTTGTTGGTACAACAAAAGGTAAAGGTTTCCAAGGTGTTGTGAAGCGTCATGGATTTAGTGGTGTGGGTGAAGCTACACACGGACAACATGACCGTTCTCGTGCTCCAGGTTCTATTGGTGGATCATCTTATCCAGCAAGAGTATTCAAAGGTATGCGCATGGCTGGTCGTATGGGTAACGATCGCGTTAAAACAAAAGGTTTAAAAGTATTAAAGTTATTCCCAGAGAAGAACTACTTATTAGTAAGTGGATCAGTTCCTGGTCATAATGGTTCAATCGTTTTAATCCAAAAGTAATCACCACTTAATCGACAACAATGCAATTAGAAGTAATAGATATAAAAGGCAAAAAAACAGGCAGACAGGTAGAATTACCTGCTGAGATTTTTGGTGCGACACCAAATGATCACGTTATTTATTTAGCCGTTAAACAATATTTAGCTGCGCGCCGTTCTGGTACGCATAAAGTTAAAACACGTGCAGAAGTACAAGGTGCTAGCAGAAAATTACATAAGCAAAAAGGTACTGGTGGAGCTCGTAAGGGTAATATCCGTAACCCTTTATATAAGGGTGGTGGTACTATTTTTGGACCTAAGCCGCACTCTTATGATTTCAAATTAAACCGTAAGGTAAAAGACTTAGCTAAAATCTCTGCTTTATCTCATAAGGCGATCGATCAAGCAATCTTAGTTTTAGAAGACATTAAAATGTCTACTCCTAAAACAAAGGATATTACTGCAATCATCAATCAATTACAATTAGAGAACAAAAAGACTTTAGTAATCTTACCTGAGTACGATGAAAACATCTACTTAAGCACACGTAACATTCCTAACGTAGCAAGTTCTTTATTATCTGACATCAACACATACGACATCATGAACGCTGACGTATTAGTGATCACAGAGGGTGCTGCAAAAATCTTTAACGAAGAGGAAAAAGCAACAGCTTAATCCTTAAGTATAAAACTTATTATTATGAAGTTGACAGAAATATTAATCAAACCAATCCTTACAGAGAAGGCAAACGCACAGCAAGATAAATTGAGTCGTTATGCATTCAAAGTAAACCGTCGTGCGAACAAATTAGAAATCAAAACTGCGGTGGAGCAATTTTATGGTGTAAACGTTGTTGACGTAAACACATTGGTTGTTCCTGGAAAAAGCAAGACTCGTTCAACTAAGTCTGGCATTATCTCTGGTGTAAAATCTGGATATAAGAAAGCATTAGTTACAGTAGCGGAAGGTGAATCCATTGACCTTTACGCAAGTTTATAACAATAGCCCGCGAAGCTGAAAAATTCGTAAGACCAAAAGTCTTTTAAAGTAAAAAAAAACAAAATGGCATTAAGAAAGTACAAACCGATTACAGCAGGTACCCGTTGGAGAATAGGTAACGCTTACGCTGAAATCACAACTAACAAACCTGAAAAGAGTTTGTTAGAACCTCAAAAGAAAACTGCAGGACGTAACTTCCAAGGTCGTCGTGCAATGCGTTACATGGGTGGTGGTCATAGACAACACTATCGTCTTATCGATTTCAAAAGAGATAAGAAAGACATGCAAGCGCAAGTGGTTTCTGTTGAGTATGATCCAAATAGAACTGCATTCATCGCATTGGTACAATATACCGATGGTGAGAAAAGATACATTATCTGTCCAAATGGTTTACAAGTAGGTGCAACTGTGGCTTCTGGTGACAACGTTGTTCCAGAAATCGGTAACGCATTACCTATGAAGAGCATCCCATTAGGTACGATGATTCACAATATCGAAATGCAACCTGGTCAAGGTGGTAAATTGGTTCGCAGTGCTGGTACATCTGCACAGTTAGCGAATAAGGAAACTGAATACGCTGTACTTAAAATGCCTTCTGGTGAATTAAGAAAAGTGTTGATCAACTGTTTTGCAACAATAGGCGTGGTTTCAAATAGCGACCACAACTTAGAAACAGCTGGTAAAGCAGGTAGAAACCGTTGGAAAGGCGTACGTCCTCGTGTAAGAGGTGTGGCTATGAACCCAGTGGATCACCCGATGGGTGGTGGTGAAGGTAGAGCGTCTGGTGGACATCCAAGAAGCAGAAATGGTAAGTATGCTAAAGGAGAGAAAACTAGAACAAGAGGAAAGGGTAGCGACAAGTTGATCATTCAACGTCGTGACGGTAAAAAATTGACAAAATAATTTAACAATCAAATTAACTCGTTACTATGGGTCGTTCGATTAAAAAAGGTCCTTATATAGATCATAACCTTGAAGGAAAAGTAGAGGATATGAACGGAGGCAAAACTAAGAAAGGTGTAATTAAAACTTGGAGTCGTAGAAGTACAATCTCTCCAGATTTCGTAGGACACACTTTCGCAGTGCACAACGGAAATAAATTTATCCCAGTTTACGTGACCGAATTCATGGTAGGTCATAAATTAGGTGAATTCTCTCCAACAAGAAACTTCAGAGGACACGCTGGATCAAAAAAGTAAATCAACATTAAGGTTTGATCGTTAAGTTCAAACACTAAACAATAAAGAAATGGAAGCAGTAGCTAAACTAAACAATTATCCCACAGGTCCACGTAAGATGCGTTTGATCGCTGACGTTATTCGTGGTATGGAAGTGGAAAAAGCATTGGCAATTTTGGATTTCCATCCACAACACAATGCAGTTCCATTAGCAAAGTTGTTAAAAAGTGCAATCAGTAACTGGGAGCAAAAAAACAATGGTGCTAGTGCAGCAGATAGCAACTTAGTAGTTAAAACAGTATTTGTAGACGGTGGTCGTACGTTAAAGCGTATGCGCCCTGCTCCACAAGGACGTGGCTACAGAGTTAGAAAGCGCAGCAATCACGTAACATTGATTGTAGATACTAAATCAGATTCAAAAAACTAAATATTCTAAACCATCACTATGGGTCAGAAAGCAAATCCAATTGGAAACAGATTAGGTATCATCCGCGGATGGGAAAGTAACTGGTATGGTAATAAAAAAGATTACGCTACTAAGTTAGTTGAGGACCATAAAATCCGTACATACTTAATTGCTCGTATTAACAAGGGCGGTATCGCTCGTATCGTTATCGAACGTACATTAGGTAAGTTAATCATCACGATTCACACATCTAAACCAGGTATCATCATCGGTAAAGGTGGTGGCGAAGTAGATCGTATCAAAGAAGAGTTAAAGAAATTAACGCACAAAGATGATGTTCAAATCAATATTCTTGAGATTCGTCGTCCAGAATTAGATGCAACCATTGTTGGTGAAACAATTGCTCGTCAAATTGAAAATCGTATTAACTACAAGCGTGCTATTAAAATGGCGATTGCTTCTACCTTGAGAATGGGTGCAGAAGGAATCAAAATCAAAGTAGGTGGTCGTATCGGAGGAGCAGAGATTGCTCGTTCGGAAGAGATCAAGCAAGGTAGAGTGCCTTTACATACTTTCAGAATGGACATCGATTACGCTAGCTTATTTGCTTTAACAGTATACGGTAAAATCGGTATCAAAGTATGGATTTGTAAAGGTGAAGTACTTGGTAAGCGTGATTTAAATCCAAACATCATTGGTGGTAAAGATGCAGGAGAAAGAGCTGACTTCCGTGGTGGAGATCGTCGTGACGACCGTCGTGATGATAGAAACAACGATCGTCGTGGTCCAGGAGCAGGTGGTCCAAGAAAAAGATAAATTAATTAATTAAGAGATAACAATATAATAAGATGTTACAGCCAAAAAGAAGTAAACACAGAAAACAACAGAAAGGACGTATTCGCGAAGTAGCGAAGCGTGGAACTTCTATTGCTTTTGGTTCTTTTGCACTAAAGTCATTAGATCCAATTTGGTTGACAAACAGACAAATTGAGTCTGCGCGTCAAGCGATGACACGTGCAATGAAGAGAGAAGGTAATGTATGGATTCGTGTTTTCCCAGATAAAATTATTACTCGTAAGCCTGCAGAGGTGAGAATGGGTAAAGGTAAAGGTAACCCTGAATTCTGGGCTGCTGTGGTAGAACCAGGTCGTATCATTTTTGAAATTGATGGTGTTACACCAGAAGTTGCAAAAGAGGCGATGGGCTTAGCTGCACAGAAATTACCAATCAACACAAAGTTTGTTACAAGAAGAGATTTATAATAAACAACTTGTAATTAATAAGGATAACAAAAAAAAGTATTTGCTATGGCAAACAAGACATTTGAATTTAATAAGGAACTAAAAGGTTTAAGCGCTGCGGACTTAACTGCCCGTATCTCTGAAGATCAATTAAGACTTAAGAAATTAGAGTTCGCTCACGCTATTTCTCCTTTAGAGAATCCAATGAGCATCCGCGGACTTCGTAAAGACATTGCCCGTTTAAAAACGGAATTAAAGAAAAAAGAGTTAGGTATCTAAGATATTTAACAGTATAAAATTATGACAATGGTAGTAAGAAATTTACGTAAAACGAGAATCGGTGTAGTAACGAGTAACAAAATGAATAAAACCATTACTGTTGCAGTTGAAAGAAAAGTGAAACACCCGATCTACGGTAAGTTCGTGAAAAAAACAACAAAGTTCCACGCACACGACGAAAAAGACGAGTGTACAATGGGTGATATTGTTAAGATCATGGAAACCCGTCCTTTAAGTAAAACAAAGCGTTGGAGATTGGTAGAAGTAGTGGAGAAAGCTAAATAAGCTGACCCTATCAAACCAAAGGAATTAAGTAATAAATCGTATTCACCCGAGTTCAATAGAACAAGGAAAAAAGCTAAAAGCTAAATAAAATGATTCAGCAAGAAAGTAGGCTCAATGTAGCTGATAATAGCGGCGCAAAAGAAGTACTTTGTATCAAGGTACTTGGTAATAGCGGACAAGACTTTGCAAAGATTGGTGACACCATCGTTGTAACTGTTAAGGATGCCATTCCTGCAGGCGGTATTAAGAAAGGTACTGTTTCAAAAGCAGTAATCGTTCGTACAAAAAACAAGTTGCGCAGAAAAGACGGTTCTTATATCCGTTTCGATGACAACGCTGTGGTATTGTTAAACAATTCAGAGGAGCCAAGAGGTACGCGTATCTTTGGACCAGTAGCTCGTGAATTGCGTGACAAAGGATACATGAAAATTGTTTCATTAGCACCAGAGGTGTTATAAAATATACATAACTATGATCAAAAGATTCAAACCCAAATACAGCATCAAGAAAGGCGATAGCGTAGTTGTTATTGCTGGAGATGACAAGGACTTGAAAAAACCTCGCACAGTATTGGAAGTGAATGTAGAAAAAGGTCGTGTAATTGTTGAAGGTGTAGCCATCGCAACAAAGCACACTAAGCCATCTGCTTCAAATACAAAAGGTGGTATCGTTAAAGTAGAAGCTTCTATTAGCATTAGTAATGTAATGTTATGGGATGCTAAAACTAGCGCGCCAACCAAAGTGAAGCGTTCAAGAGAGACAGGTAAATTAGTAAGAATTTCAAAAAAATCAGGGGAGGTAATTAAATAATGAGTACCGTAAAATACACTCCAAGATTAGCAGACAAGTACACGAATGAAGTGATCCCTGCTTTATCTAAAAAGTTTGGTTACAAGTCTGTAATGCAAACTCCTAAGTTAGAAAAAATTTGCATCAACCGTGGTGTGAATGGCGCAGTAAATGACAAGAAATTAGTAGACATCGCTATCGATGAGTTAACTATGATTACTGGTCAAAAAGCTGTACCAACGCTTTCTAAGAAAGATATCTCCAACTTTAAATTACGTAAGGGTATGCCAATCGGCGCTCGTGTAACTTTAAGAGGTGTGAAGATGTACGAATTCTTAGATCGTTTAGTAGCAGTTTCTTTACCACGTGTACGTGATTTCAAAGGTGTTAGTGACAAGGCTTTTGATGGCCGTGGAAACTATACTTTAGGTATCACTGAGCAGATCATCTTCCCAGAAATCGATATCGATAAAGTAAATAAAATTACTGGTTTGGATATCACTTTTGTGACATCTGCTAGCACCAATGAAGAAGCATACGAATTATTAAAAGAATTAGGTATGCCTTTCAAAAACATTAAAAAAGATAACAACTAATTAAAATATTATGGCAAGAGCATCAGTCAAAGCTAGACAAAGAAAGCGTGAAGCAACTGTGAAGCAATTCGCTGCAAAGCGTGCTGAATTAAAAGCTGCTAACGATTATGCAGGTTTGGATAAATTACCAAAGAATGCATCTCCAGTTCGTTTAAAGAACCGTTGTCAATTAACAGGTCGTCCAAGAGGCTATATGAGATACTTTGGTATTTCAAGAAATATGTTCCGCGACATGGCTTTGAACGGAATGATTCCGGGTGTTAAAAAAGCAAGCTGGTAATATTTTCGATTGATTTAAGTTCATTTATTTGAATACTGAAACAAACAACATTTAGAACTGATTTAAAATACTAAAAATGGTAACAGATCCAATAGCAGACTACTTAACAAGAATACGTAACGCCCAAATGGCCGGTCACCGTATCGTTGAAATCCCTGCGTCTAATTTAAAGAAGCGTATCACTGAGATATTATACAATCAAGGTTATATCTTAAAGTACAAATTTGAAGAAGATACAAAACAAGGATTGATTAAGATCGCCTTAAAGTATGATGTTAACTCAAAGCAACCAGCTATCCGTTCTTTAGAGCGTATCAGCCGCCCAGGTTTACGTCATTATGCTAAGCCTGCAGATATTAAAAGAGTTAGCAATGGTTTAGGTATCGCTATCTTGTCAACTTCTAAAGGAGTGATGACAGATAAAGAAGCTAAAGCAAATAATGTAGGTGGTGAAGTTTTATGTGCGATTGCATAGTAGAACTTTAAAAAAATAATTTCATTGCTTAGTTAGCAGTTAAGCCTTTTAGTCGGGGCTGAAAACAACTAAGTATCACAAAAAATAAAAAATCGACTATGTCACGTATAGGAAAAAAACCAATCACAATCCCAGCTGGGGTGACTGTATCAGTAAAAGATGCAACAGTTACTGTTAAAGGCCCTAAAGGTACTTTGACCCAAGAAGTTGACCGCGATATCATCGTTGAAGTAGAAGGAAACGAAGTCAACGTAAAGCGTCCAACAGAGCAAATCCGTCACAGAGCAATGCACGGTTTATACCGTTCTTTAATTGCAAACTTAGTGAAGGGTGTAACTGAAGGATATAAAAAAGAATTAGAATTAGTGGGTGTGGGTTTTAAAGCTGCGAACACAGGTAATGTGTTAGACTTAGCTTTAGGATACTCTCACAATATCATATTTGAAATTCCAAAAGAATTGACTGTAACTACCACCACTGAGAAAGGTCAGAATCCAAAGATCTTCTTAGAGAGTGCAGACAAGCAATTAATTGGTCAAGTTGCTGCTAAAATCAGAGGATTACGTAAGCCAGAACCATACAAAGGTAAGGGTGTAAGATATTCTGATGAGGTTGTAAGAAGAAAAGCAGGTAAAGCAGCAGGTAAATAAACATTAATAAACACGACGAGCGGCAGCATCGCTCGACTAAAAAATAAGCATTATGAGTAAATTAGCTCAAAGACAAAAGATCAGATATAGAATTCGTAAGAAAGTACAAGGTACATCAACGAAACCTCGTTTATCTGTATTCAGAAGTAACGCTGATATTTATTGCCAATTGATTGATGATGTAAACGGGGTAACCTTAGCAGCAGCATCTTCAAGAGAAGCAGACATTGAAGCACAAAAAGTACCAAAGATTGATAAGGCTAAATTAGCTGGAGAATCAGTTGCTAAAAAAGCATTAGCGCTTAATATCACAACTTGTGTATTTGACAGAGGTGGTAACTTATATCATGGAAGAATCAAAGCGGTAGCAGAAGGTGCTAGAGCTGGTGGATTACAATTTTAATTCGATAAAATACTAATAGTAAATCATGTCTAAATTAAACGTAAATAAGGTTAAAGCAGCAGTTGATGTTGAACTAAAAGAAAAAGTAGTTTCTATCAACCGTGTAGTTAAAACAACCAAGGGTGGTCGTACTTTCAGCTTCTCTGCTTTAGTAGTAGTAGGTAATGAAAATGGGGTAGTTGGTCAAGGTTTAGGTAAAGCTAAAGAAGTGCAAGAAGCCATTACAAAAGGGATCGAAGATGCTAAAAAGAATTTAGTAAAAGTGCCAATTATGCACGGAACAATTCCTCATGAGCAATTGGCTAAAGAAGGTGCTGCTAAAGTAATGATTAAGCCAGCTGCACACGGAGCGGGTGTAATTGCGGGTGGTAGCATGCGTGCTGTATTAGAGAGCGCAGGTATCACGGATATCTTAGCTAAGAGCTTAGGTTCTGCTAATCCACATAACGTGGTAAAGGCAACTATCAAAGCATTAGGTTTGTTACGTGAGCCGGTTCAAGTTGCAAAAACAAGAAATATTAAATTATCAAAAGTATTTAACGGGTAATCAAGTCTTTGATTTTCCAAATACACCATCAATAATTACAGATGAAAAAGATTAAAATAACTCAAGTAAAAAGCGGCATCGACAGATCTGAGCGTCAAAAACAAACTTTGATTGCATTAGGTCTTAGAAGATTAAACGCTACTAAAGAAGTTGAGGCAACTCCTCAAATCTTAGGTATGGTGAATAAAGTAAGCCACTTAGTAAAAGTAGAAGAGATCGCTTAATTAGCGAAACTTTTCAATTCATAAATGCGAGGGGAGATTCCCCGAAAGTAAAAATCAATAAATATGAAATTACACAATTTAAAACCTGCAGAAGGTTCAGTTCACAAAGCAATCAGAATCGGTAGAGGTGAAGCATCTGGTAAAGGTGGTACATCAACTAAAGGTAATAAAGGTGGTCAGTCTCGTGCTGGTTACAAAAGTAAAATGGCCCACGAAGGTGGTCAGATGCCAATTCAGCGTAGAGTTCCAAAGCGTGGATTTAAAAATATCAACCGTGTTGACTATGTTGTATTCAACTTAGGTCAATTAGATCAATTGATCGAGAAATATGGCTTCACAGAAATTACTCCAGAAAACTTATACATGAACAGCTTGATAGCACGTACTGATTTAGTAAAAGTGTTAGCAAATGGCGAATTAAAAACTAAGATCAATTTCAGAGTAAACGCAGCAAGTAAGAAAGCACAAGATGCGATTGTGGCAGCTGGCGGAACCATCGAAATAATCTAATTTTTTTAGTATATTGCAAGACGCATTAACAGTGCGTCTTTTCAATTTAAAGGGCCAAGCACATAATTAAACACTGATGAAAAAACTAATAGATACATTTAAAAATATTTGGGCAATCGACGAACTAAAATCTAAGATTATAGTGACTTTGTTGTTCGTATTGACTTATAGAATTGGTGCACAAATCACTCTTCCTGGTATTAATCCATTGGCGATCGAAGCTGCTCAAAAAGCAGGCGGCAACAATGGTTTATTAGGCATTTTTGATATGTTCGCTGGTGGCGCATTCTCTCAAGCTTCCATTTTAGCTTTGGGTATCATGCCTTATATCTCTGCTTCTATCTTTATGCAATTGATGACTATTTTGGTGCCTCAATTACAAAAAATTCAAAAAGAAGGTGAGAGTGGAAGAAACAAAATCAATCAATGGACACGTTATTTGACCGTGATTGTAACTTTATTCCAAGCTGGTGCTTATGTTGCTTATTTAAATAGTCCAGGATATGCTGATGCATTGATTCCTGCATACAAAGATTATTTCTGGTTCTCTACTGTAATCACATTAACAGCCGGTACATTATTTGTAATGTGGTTAGGAGAGAAGATTCAAGATAAAGGTTTAGGTAATGGTACTTCTATCATCATCATGGTGGGTATCTTAGCACGTTTACCACAATCAATCATCATGGAATTTGGTTCTAAGAGCCAAAAAGGTGGTGGTGGTTTGTTAATTTTCTTAATTGAAGTTGCTATTTTAGTAACCATTATTATGGGCTTGATTTTATTGGTACAAGGTGTTCGTAAGATCCCTGTAACTTATGCTAAGCAAGTGATTGGTGGTGCTCAAGTTGGTGGCGCACGTCAGTTTTTACCTGTTAAGGTAAACAGTGCTGGTGTAATGCCAATCATCTTCGCACAAGCGATCATGTTCTTACCAACTTTAGTTTCTTTCACAAATATTGATTCTGCACAAGGCATCGTTAGAATTTTCAATGACCACAGCAATGTTTGGTATATGTTGATTTATTCTGTGATGGTAATTGGATTCACCTTCTTATATACTGCTTTAATTTTTAATCCAAAGCAGATCTCTGAAGACCTTAAGCGTAACAATGGATTCGTTCCAGGCGTAAAGCCGGGTCAACCAACAACAGACTATATTGGTGCTGTAATGGATAGAATCACATTACCAGGTGCGATCTTATTAGCATTGGTAGGTATCCTTCCAGGCTTTGCTCAAAAATTGGGTGTAACTCAAGGTTTCAGCACTTTCTTTGGAGGAACTTCTCTATTGATTATGGTAGGTGTTGTTTTGGATACATTACAACAAATCGAAACTTATTTATTAATGCGTCAATATGATGGATTAATGAGTACAGGTCGTGTTCAAGGAAGATCACCAATTACAGGTATGTAATTTTTTATAAAATAATTATATTTACAAACCTGTCCATTAAAAGACAGGTTTGTTTTTTTTAGCATCGAATTCGCTTTCTATGGTATATACTAAATCAGAAGAACAAGTTGGCTTAATGAAAGAGGCTGCTTTATTAGTGAGTCAAACATTAACAGAAGTTGCGAAAGTGATTAAGCCTGGCATGACTACTTTAGACATTGATCAATTTTGTATGGGATTTGTCAAAGACCATCAAGCAACTTTATCATTTTACAATTATCATGGTTATCCGCACCATATCTGTGCATCAGTGAATGATGTGGTGGTACATGGTTTTCCAAATAATATACCACTGCAAGAAGGCGATCTTGTCTCTATTGATTTAGGTGTTATTTTAAATGGCTGGCATGGAGACCATGCCTATACTTTTATTTTAGGTGAAGTGGCGCCAGAACTTTTGAAATTAGTGAAAGTGACAAAGGAGTCTTTGTATAAAGGCATAGAAAAAGCAATTGTGAATAATAGAGTAGGTGATATTGGTTTTGCTGTACAAGAACATACCGAGAAAAAAAATGGCTATGGTGTAGTGCGAGAACTAGTGGGACATGGTTTAGGAACAGAGTTGCATGAGGATCCTCAAGTGCCAAATTATGGTAAAAGAGGTACGGGCATGAAGCTGGTAGAAAATTTAGTATTGGCCATTGAGCCTATGATTAATTTAGGCACACATAAAGTATTTACAGAAGAGGATGGATGGACAGTGAAAACACAGGATGGAAAAGCTTCGGTACATTTTGAACATGATGTATGTGTTAAGAAAAATGAAGCCTTGATTTTATCTGATTTCTCAATCATTGAAGCGGCAGAAAAAGCAAACATCAATTTAAATTCATCTTACTATTAATTTGTAAAATTGAATCATGGATAAAAAAAACATTGTAGTGGTGGGAGGAGGTGCTGCAGGTTTTTTCTGTGCGATTCAAATTGCAGAAATGCATCCAAATTGGCAAATTACCATCGTTGAAAAGACCTCAAAATTATTATCAAAAGTACGTGTGAGTGGAGGTGGGCGATGCAATGTAACACACGCATGCCCTGAAGTAGACCATTTAATTCAAAAATATCCCCGAGGACAACGTTTTTTAAAGAAAGCATTTTATCAGTTTGCCACCTTGCAAACAATCGACTGGTTTGCAAAAAACGATGTCAAATTACATACCGAGAAAGATGGACGTATGTTTCCAATCACCAACGATTCTGAAACAATCGTAGCTTGCTTTATGAAAAAAGTAAATCAATACCAAATTGAAATTCTTTTAAACCATGAAGTAATTAGCGTTGAAAAAATTGAGGGTAAGGATAATAAGGAAAATCAATTTGAATTAATTTGTGCGAATAAAAAATCAATTCTTGCAAATCAAATTTGTTTTGCGGTTGGTGGTATTGCGAAAGCAGAAAATTTCAAATGGATTGAAAATTTAGGGCATCATTTTATTCCTTCCGTTCCTTCCTTATTTACATTCAATGTCATTGATAAAAAAATTACGACTTTAATGGGCTTGGCTGTGGAGCAGGCAAGTATTCAATGGCAAGGAGAAAAATTTATAGAACAAGGGCCATTACTCATCACACATTGGGGCATCAGTGGACCCGCTGCAATTAAATTATCTGCATGGTGCGCAAGAGCTATGGCAGATGCAAACTATGAAGGCAATATATTAATCAATTGGGTGCCTTTGTATAATGAAAATTCTCTGCGACTAGAGTGGATGAATTTTAGACAAGATTTTGGAAGAAGAGAAATGGGTTCAAAGAATCCTTTTGATCTACCCCAAAGACTTTGGCATTATCTTTTAACAGAAGCAGGAATTGCATTACAAACAAAGTGGGCCGATCTTAAAAATACACAACAACAACAGCTTATTCAACTACTCACAAGAATGTCATTATCTATCAAAGGAAAGACCACTTTCAAAGAGGAGTTTGTGACTTGTGGTGGAGTTGACCTTGCAGAAATAGACGCCATTTCAATGGAAAGTAAAATAATGCCAGGGCTACATTTTGCTGGCGAAATGATGGACGTGGATGGTATTACAGGAGGCTTTAATTTTCAACATGCGTGGACTTCTGGATGGCTTGCAGCGCAGCATATGAGTGCTTAAAATGGGAAACTAGCATTGAAACCTTACGTGCTTCATAATTGATTCCAATACTGCTTCAATTTCTTATTGTAAATCAATCAATTAGATTTTAATAATGCCTCATTTTTTGGGGCTTTTTGCATCTATTTTATCTCATTTATACTACCTTTGCCCTCCGGTTCAAAAACGCCGCATTTTATATGAAACTATTTTCAAAAAACCTAAACGCAGAAGCACGGGAATTTGATGGCGCTACAGCTGTTGAAGAAACTGCGATAACAAAAGCACCTGAAGTGGTAGTTGTAGAAACTGCACACGACGATTTCGATTGGAGCGTAGACAAACGTAATGTGAGTTCTTATGCCGAAGCTGAAAGAGTAAAGTATGATAAAGTGTATGATGACACTTTCGTACAAATCAATGACGGTGAGATCATGAATGGTCTTGTTGTTGCTTTAACTAAAACTGATGTGGTAGTAAACATCGGATTTAAAAGTGATGGCTTGGTATCATTGAATGAATTCCGTGACACCAATGGTGTGAAGACTGGTGATACAGTTGAGGTAATGGTAGTAGAAAAAGAAGACCGTGATGGTAATCTTCACTTAAGCCGTAAGTCTGCTCGTATCTATCGTGCTTGGGAGCGTATTATGGAAGTACATAAGACTGGTGAAGTTGTTACCGGTTTAGTTACAAGCAAAACAAAAGGTGGATTGATTGTGGATGTATTTGGTATGGAAACTTTCTTACCAGGTTCTCAAATCGATGTGAAGCCAGTTACTGATTACGATCAATTCGTAGGAAAAACAATGGAGTTTAAAGTTGTTAAGATTAACGAAACAATTAAGAATGCCGTTGTATCACATAAAGCATTAATTGAAAGTGATATCGAAGCACAACGTGCAGAGATCATGAGTAAATTAGAGAAAGGTCAAGTATTAGAAGGTGTTGTTAAAAACATCACTGATTTCGGAGCCTTCATGGACTTAGGTGGATTAGATGGTTTATTGTATATCACGGATATCTCTTGGGGTAGAATTTCTCATCCAAGTGAAGTGGTTAAGATGGATCAAAAGATTCAAGTGGTTGTATTAGACTTTGATGATGACAAAAAACGTATCAGCTTAGGTTTAAAACAATTGACTCCACACCCTTGGGATGTATTACCAACTGACTTATCAGAAGGTAGTGTAGTGAAAGGTAAAGTTGTGAACATCGAAGATTACGGTGCGTTCTTAGAAATTCAACCAGGTGTTGAAGGTCTTGTACACGTTTCTGAAATCACTTGGGCGAACACACCAATCAACGCTAAAGAATTCTTCAAATTAGGAGACGAGCATGAAGCGAAGGTAGTTACATTAGATAAAGATGCGCGTAAGATGAGCTTGAGCATTAAACAAATGTCTCAGGATCCTTGGAATACAATCGATAACAAATTCCCTGAACAAAGCAAGCACAAAGGTCTAGTTAAAAATATCACTCCTTACGGTGTGTTCATTGAATTAGAATCTGGCATTGGTGGAATGATTCACATCAGCGATTTAAGTTGGTTGAAGCGTTTCAATCACCCTTCTGAGTATGTGAAAGTTGGAGAGTCTATCGACATCATTATCTTGAACATCGACAAAGAAAACAGAAAATTACAATTAGGTCGTAAGCAATTAGAAGAAGATCCTTGGAATGCATTAGAAGCAACTTTTGCAATTGGATCAATTCATGATGGTACCATCGTTCGCAAGGATGATAAAGGTGCTATCGTACAAATGCCTCATGGTTTAGAAGGTTTCGCGCCTAACCGTCACTTATCAAAAGAAGATGGTAAGCAAGTTCAAGCAGAAGAGACAGCTCAATTCATGGTGATCGAATTCGATCGTAATGAAAAGCGTATCGTTGTGTCTCATGCAAGAATTTGGGAGCAAAACATCCAAGAAGAAAAAGAAGTAGCTAAGAAAGAAGCAAAAGCTGAAAGTGATAACACTAAGAAAGCAGTTAAAGCAGTACAAGCTAAAGTAGAGAAATCTACATTAGGTGATTTAGGTGCTTTAGCAGAAATCAAAGCTAAATTAGACGAGAACAAAGAAGGATAGAAACCTCAATGATATCTTGATAAAGCCCCGCAATTGCGGGGCTTTTGTTTTGATTGTCTCGTCCTGAAAAAAGTTGACTACAAAGTCACAAAACATGGACGAATTAAAA
>JBMOFB010000001.1:0-69844 GCA_049314475.1 Sediminibacterium sp. | reverse complement strand
TTAAACAACGAAACTCTCTACAACCAAAAGTCTACATTGGTTTGACGACGGACAAAAGCGTCCACTATAGGCTCATTAACTTTGTAAAAGGCCCAACCCAAGAAATCATCACTAAACTCAGCTACCTCTGCTGCATGGCATTGACCAAAAGATTCACCTTTTTAATTTCTATGTGATAAATTTTACTTTTAACCCTTTCGAACAATATATAAATACAAACAAACTATTATAAGTATTGATAATAAAGTTGTTAGAATCTCACTTCTTAGATCTTTCTTAGATTTAATAGCTTTTATCAAGTTGTTAAATCTAAAACAAAGAAGAATTGAAAAAATGATAATAAAATAATAAGGCATAATTAATCAATTGATTCATGACCAATACATACTGCAAAAGTAACTACTTCATAAATACTATTCTCGATTGTTACATTACCATCCATGTTTTCTCTGCTTTTCTTAAATGAATCAATGTAAGAAGACACTTTTCTCACAACTGCTGTGTCTGTAGTTACAGCCCAAGTATTGTGCACAGAAATTGCTGTATCAGCAAAACAAGATAAATAATCTTCCCAATTACCAATTGCCCATGATTCAGCAGCTTTTTTCATTAATTCAACATCTGGACCTTCGGTAGTTACTGAAGTAGTTCCTGTGGAGGTTTCAACTTTGTTTTCAGCAGGAGTTGAACATGCAAATAATGCGGTAGCAAGCATTGCTACTAAGAATGTTTTTTTCATGATTTTTTTAAGTTTTTTTACGTTATAAATATATGTATCATTTTGATACTAAAAAATATTTTAGAGCACCAAAAGGGACACTATTTTAATCGAACCTTAAATTATTGAAAAAATGAACCTAACCAACTAATTGACCTATAAATATGTTCCATTTTATGGAATAGGAAAATTTTAGCCTAAGCATGCATCAATCTGAATGTCAAATTGATACGTAACTGCTTAATGCGCGTTGTCTTGGGCAGGGCATGGTACCAATGCCCTTGTATAGCACCCTTCATATCTAACAACGAACCATTTTCTAGTTCAATGTCTAAACGTTCATTGGTGGTAGCATGCTTAAAGGCAAACTTACGAACGGCTCCAAAACTCAAAGAAGCAATGGAGGATTCTGGGATAATTTCTTTTTCATTGTCTCTATGCCATCCCATGCCCTCCTCCCCTTCATGGTATAAATTGAGTAAACAGGCATTATAAGTCGCCCCGGTGATGGCTTCTACTTTCTGTTTAATCTCAAGCAATGTGTTCGTCCACTGTAATCCTAATTTTTTGACCCCTGCATAGGTATAGGTTATGCCAGCATCTGCATACCAAGCCACTTTTCGTTTGGTCATGATTTTTTTACCAAACATCACCACTTCATCCTGCTTCCATGGAATGGTATCCAATAATTCCTTACACATTTGATTCGCCTCCTTTTCATTAAATACAACCCCATGGTAAATGGCAATACCATCTTTTGGTAATAGGTTTTCTGGTTCAAATAGTAAGGGCATGTATCAATAAATTATTTTAAAGTCTGCAGGATCCATTTTGGATTTGTTGCTTCTGGCTTATATTGACCAATTACTTTAATTGATTTTTTTGCTATGAATTCTGTTGATTCTGAACTATCAATTAATTTTAATCGGTACTTTTTATTATAGACAATCCCCTTTGGAGAACTTAATTTCTTATACAAATATTTCATGTAATGTTCCGGCACCAAAGATTTAATGGTATTATACCTTGATGGTAAGTTCACGCCTATTGACATCGCTACTTCATCCAACATATCGATACAATTCAATAGTAAAGTAAACACAGGTGGATCTGCTGTCCATCTTTCCACTACTGTTTTTGCTTCATAAAAAGCTGCTTCATCTACAATAAAATACAAATCTCCATTTGGAGGGATATGTTTTAAGCAATTAGAATCATTTTTAACTACGCCAATTGGAATTGGAATGTTGGCAATTCTTTTTGGATAGTACCCATATACTTTGAAATCTTTTTTTTCAGCATCGGGTTGATCTTGTTGATACAGCATCACAAAAGCATGACCAGTGAAGCTATCATTTCTAATGGCCAATCCTACAAAATATTTTTTGTTAGATGTATCTGACCTTAGATCTATTTCAAGTTTTTGTGCATCTACATGCGTAAAACCTCCGATATAAAAAAAGCAGACTACTAAAAAAAATAATGGTTTCATTCAATCAAAATATTACTTCCTAGGCATCAAATTTGTTTGCTGTGCCGCATTCAATGCAAAAGTAGCAACAATTGTGGCAATTTGTTTTAAATCATCCTGCATTAAATGGTCGTATACATCCATATTGCTATGGTGTGTTCTTGTACTGTATTCAATAGGATCTTGGATAAACTGAAAGCCCGGTAAACCTACTCCATCAAATGCAATATGGTCTGTACTTCCTGTATTACTTAAGGTCACTGTCTTTGCTCCTAAATCATTGAATGGCGCAAACCAAGTCTTGAAAATGGCTGCTGCGGCAGTATTTCCTTGTGCATAGATTCCACGAATTTTTCCAGTACCATTGTCAATATTAAAATAGCTAGAGAATTTTGCATGCGCTGCATTTGGTTGGTTATTCGCATCCATAAATGTTTTTTTCACATAAGCTCTTGAACCCAATAAGCCTTCCTCCTCTGCACTCCACAATCCTATGCGAATGGTTCTTTTAGGGCTGATACCTGCTGCTTTGATGATACGCATTGCTTCAATCATCACTGCCGAACCAGAAGCATTATCCGTAGCACCTGTTCCAGACTGCCATGAATCCAAATGCGCTCCAATCATCACCACTTCGTCTTTCAACAATGGATCAGTTCCTGGAATTTCTGCAAGCACATTGTATCCTTGTAAATCCTTGGTATGAAATTTAGTTTTTACTTCTAGGTCCGCTTTAACAGTGGTGCCCGATTTAGCCAATCTTAAAAAAGTATTATAGTCTTCTACTGACATTGCAAGGTCTAAAAAATTTGCTGGATCTGTTCCTTTATATGAACCTCCACCTTGAGCGAAAATAGTGCCATCATGATTTCTTGTAGCAGTGGTTAACATTGCTACTGCACCTTCCTCGATTGCCATTGCCTTTAATAAATTCATGACTCTTTGTGGACCTGATCTTTGTGCTTGCATCTCGCGCATACGTCTTTGTTGCGCTGTATCTGGTGTTCTAGAAATTGCTGGTGCAGCTGCTGCTTCCATTGCGGCCAATGCTTCGTCCGTATATCTTTCAGCGTCTGCTTTAAAACTTTGCTTATACTTATTTTCTTGATCCAAAATTATGATCTTACCTTTTAATTGTCCTTTATAATTTAGTAATGTAACAGAGTCTTTTGCATCCACAACAATAATCGTCGCATTTTTTAATCCATTGGTACCTGCAGTCCAAGTTTTAGGCCAAGCCAATAATGGTTTATAATATGGTGCGGTCATTGCAAAATACATTTTCTCTAAATCCCATCCTTTGCCAAATTCACCCCATGGTTCAATTACTGCATTCACTGCACCATTTTTAGTCAACACCTCTTTCGCATAATTAGCTGCTCTAGCATAGCCTTCTGAATTGGCCAACCTATTCCCACTTTTATCTGTTAAATTAAATGCGATATCCATTACCTGAGATTTTTCCAATCCTTCGGTTCTGATTTTCTGAATCGTTGCAGGATCTAGTTGCGCCATAGCAGAAATTGGTAAAATTGCTGCAAGGATAAATCCTTTGATTACTAAGTTTTTCATAGTAGGTCTTTTGATGATTTTGAATGATCAAATTAGGTAAAAGCCTGCATTATCATTCAACTTTTATCCAAATTTAGCACCGCAACAGATATTTTATTTTGATAACAGTAAAATAAATCGGAATTTAATACCTAAATATAGCCATATGCAAAAAAGACAATTTATCAAAGACCTTGTTTTAACAAGCATTGCAATGCCAATAGGATTTAGTGGGATGGCAAAAGCTTTTGAAAGCCATTCGGAAAAATCACCTTCAGCGCTTGCAGAGGACAATGCATTTTGGGAACAGATACGTCAACAATATATTTTAAAGCCAGACTATATTAATTTAGAAAATGGCTACTACAATTTTTTACCTCAACCTATACTGAATAAATATATCGAGCATATTAAAGAAATCAATTACCAAGGGTCTTATTATATGCGCACGGTGCAGTGGGAGAATAAACAAAAATCTGTGATTGCATTGGCCGAGATTGCAGGATGCAGCCCGGATGAATTAATCATTACTCGCAACACGACGGAGTCTTTAGATACCATCATTGGAGGTATTCATTGGCAAGCTGGTGATGAAGCTATTATTGCCGAACAAGACTATGGCGCGATGTTAGATATGTTTAAATTAGTGAGTGAAAGACATGGTGTAGTCAATAAAATCATTTCTGTACCCAATCATCCAAAAGACGATGCCGAGATTGTTGCGCTTTATAAAAATGCCATCACACCAAAGACTAAAGTGATATTAGTGAGTCATATGATTAACATCACTGGTCAAATATTACCGATTAAAAAAATTAGTGAAATGGCCCACCAGTATGGGGTACAAGTGATGGTAGATGGCGCGCATGCTTTTGCACATATCCAATATAGTATTGCTGATTTAGGTTGTGATTATTATGCAGCCTCCTTACATAAATGGTTGAGTGTGCCATTGGGTGCAGGGATTCTTTTTGTTAAAAAAGAACATATCAAAAATATCTGGCCCCTGTTTGGAGACAACGAAAAAGATCAAAATAAAATTAAGCGTATCAACCATACCGGAACCCATCCCGTGCATACAGACTTAACCATACCAGATTCCATTGCCTATTATCAAATGATTGGTCCAGCAAAGAAGGAGGCAAGATTAAGGTACTTGCAACAGTATTGGACCAGCAAAGTCAAGGACAATCCAAATATTATTTTAAACACTCCAACTACGCCAGATCGTTCATGTGCCATTAGCAATGTGGGTATTAAAAACATGAAACCAGCTATTTTAGCGGAGCGATTGATGAAGGAACACAAAATATTTACTGTGGCCATTGATTATGCCAATGTACAAGGATGCAGGATTACACCTAACCTATACACCACCACCAAGGAGTTAGATGTATTTGTGGCAGCTTTAAATACCTTAAGTAAGGCCTAATACTTAACAATTTGGTCATAATTTATTAACATTCGTTCGTATTTGCGGTATTTTGCCTAATTTAATTACCTAATAACCGCATAATGCTGAAAAAAGAACGTCAAGAGTTCATTTTACACCAATTAAACTTGCATAATAAAATTTTATGTGCGGATTTGAGTCATATGATGAGCGTATCGGATGACACCATCCGAAGAGATTTACAAGAACTAGCGCAGGAAGACAAATTGATTAAAGTACATGGCGGTGCCCTAAGCAAATCATTCCATACTGCATTTGACAGAAAGATGGTGTACAATTTAGAGGAAAAGAATATCATCGCACAAAAAACTGCCGCACTGGTTCAAAGTGGTATGTATATTTTAACATCAGGTGGAACATCTATTTTAGAATTTGCGAAATCATTAGACCCAAATTTAAACGCTACTTTTTTTACTTGTAGCCTTAATGCTGCTATTGAATTTGCACACCACCCTAGTATCGAAGTTGTGATGATTGGGGATAAGGTTTCTAAAGATTCCATGTTGACCACGGGCGCCAGTGCAGTGCAAACCATCGAATCCATACAAGCAGATTTGTGTATTCTAGGTATCAATTCTTTAGACACTCAATTTGGACTCAGTGAAAACGACTGGGAAGTAGTTCAAATTAAAAAGGCAATGATCAAAGCTTCCAAAAAAACAATTTGCATCGGCATTTCTGAGAAGTTAAATTCTCAGCAAAAAATTAAAGTAGCCAATCTAGATGAGATTGATATTTTAATTACAGAATTGGACCCCAATGATTCAAGACTGTTGCCATTTAAACACAAGGGATTAACCATTTATTAATAAAAAAAATCAGTTATGAGACTAAAAAAAACAAGCAAGCTTTATATAGCAAAGCTTATGATGGTTTTGGTTTTGCTGTCTGGTTTTTGTATCGACACGATTGCCCAAACTATTGTTAGCGGTAAAGTATCGAATCAAAAAGACAACAGCGGAATTGAAGGGATTTCAATTGTTATCAAAGGAACACGTAATGGTGCCACTTCTGATAACGTGGGTGGCTTCTCTTTAAAATTAAATAACAACAATGCAGTTACATTAGTAGCAAGCGGAGTTGGATTTAAGACACAAGAGTTGAATGTGGATCCTAGCAAAATGGCTACTGGATTGAACATTGTTTTAACAGAACAATATTCAAAACTAGATGAAGTTGTTGTTACAGGTACATCTGCAGGAACAACTAAGCGTCAATTAGGAAGCTATATTAGCAGTGTCAATGCAGATGAATTAACTAAAGGCGCTACAGGAAACGTGTTAGCGGCTTTACAAGGTAAAACTGCAGGTGCGCAAATTATACAAAACAGTGGAGATCCTGCTGGTGGTATGTCAGTTCGTTTAAGAGGTATCAGTTCTGTACTTTCTTCTTCTGAGCCTTTGTACATTGTTGATGGAGTCATCATTAATAACGCAACCAATAGAGTTACCAATACTTCGAGCAACTACGATGGTGGTAATTTCGTTGGTAGCATTGGTCAAAACAGAATGGTGGATATTAACCCTGCCGATATCGAAAGAATTGAGGTTTTGAATGGTGCTGCAGCGGCTGCTACTTATGGTAGTAGAGCGAATGCTGGTGTAATTCAAATTTTCACAAAAAGAGGTAAGTCTGGTGCAGCTAAAGTAAGTTTCTCAACTACTTACATGAATAGCAATCTAAGAAAAAAATTAGACGTTAATAATTCTCCAGTTAAATTCGGTGGACCAACAGATGGTCCAGGTGCATTGACGCAAGATATCTTAACGCCAGCTGCAACTAATACAACTAGTGTAACGCGTTATGACTATCAAGATTATATTTTCCGCAATGCTTCTGGTACCGATAATACGGTTTCGGTGAGTGGTGGAAATGATAAAACAAAATACTATTTTGGTGGATCTTATTTTTACAATCAAGGTATCATCCAAAATACAGATTTTCAAAGATTTAGCTTCAGATCAAATATTGATCAAGTGATCAATAAGTGGTTGAGTATGAATTTAGGTTTAAACTATACCAATTCATCTGCGAATGAAAAGCCTGATGGACAATCATTCTTCTCTCCTACTAACTCGGTGACCATCATTGGTAACTTCCATGATATATGGACAAGAGATGCCAATGGTAATATCAAAGCAGTTGGTGAAAGAGGTAGAGTAAACCCTGTATCAGTTATAGAAGATATCAAACAAAGACAAACAACAAATCGTTTGATTGGAAGCTTTGGAATGAAAATGAAAGCTGCAAAAGGCTTGACTTTTGACTACTTAATGGGTATTGATAATTATGCACAAAGCGGAACGACTTATATTCCTCCATTTGCATACAATGCAAGTCCAGGTTTCTTTGGTGGTGGAGCAACTTTAGACCCTACACAAAATGGCTACTCAAGTGTTGGTAATAATAATTTCTTCCAAATCAACCACGATTTAACTGGAAATTATACAGTAGAAATTGCGAAAGATTTTAACTCAACTACTCAGGTTGGTTTTTCTCAACAGTATGAAAAAAGCAACTACGCTTTAATTCAAGGTAGAGGTTTTGCGCCTTTCATTGAAACAGTAAACGGAGCTTCTACCCCATTACCTGGTGTAGATGATCGTAGTGAAATTTCAATTTCTGGTGTATACATCCAACAAAACTTTAAGTTAAAGAATCAATTTTTCTTAACAGGTGCTGTTCGTCGTGATGCATCTAGTGTGTTTGGTGCGAACCAACGTAACCAAATTTATTCTAAAGCAAGTGCGAGTTATGTAATTTCTAGTACTGATTTTTGGAATGAATTAGCTATTGCTAAAGCATTTGATTTAGTGAAAATTAGATTGGCTTATGGTGAAAGTGGAAACTTAACTGGTATTGGTGCTTATTCAAGATTCAATACTTATAGTTCTAACTCTTTCTTAGGTAGAAGTGCATTGAATTCAAGTTCAACACTTGCCAATGAAAATGTAAAACCAGAAAGACAATCAGAGATTGAATATGGTCTTGATTTAGGTATGTTAAATAACAGAATTGGATTAACAGTAAACGTGTACAATAAAAAAGTAACCGATTTATTAATCAACAGACAATTAGCTCCAACCAATGGTTTTGCTAGTTTGTTAGACAATTTTGGCGCTTTAGAAAACAGAGGTTATGAGGTGATGTTAACCTTAGTTCCAGTTCAAAATAAAGATTTGAAATGGGAGATGACGACTATTTATAATAGAAATAGAAACAAAGCAACTAAAATTGGACAAGCTTTAACCCTATTCTCTACAAACTCTGGTACACCAATTGGTATTGTTGAAGGTCAACCAATCGGTATTTTTTATGGTACTTATTTTGCTAGAAATGCAGATGGTACTTTTATTGTGAATGCAGGAAATATTCCTCAAACTGCAAGAGGCACTCAAACTAGTGTATTGAATCCTACCGAAAATTTAAATAATTCTGGTAGTGTATTAAGAAGAGTGATCGGAGATCCTAATCCAGATTACACAGCAAGTTTAGTGAATGAGGTAAGTTACAAGAAATGGAATTTCCGTGCTCAATTAGATGCGGTTCAAGGTGTAGATGTATTCAATGCCGATTTCAGAACTAGACAAGGGGTTGGTAATGGTAAAGTTGCTGAACAAGAGCAAAGAGGAATTCTACCAAGAGGTTATATTAGTGGTATTTATGCAATCGAAGAATGGAGAGTGGATGATGGTTCATTTGTGAAATTGCGTGAATTATCTTTGAGTTATAATGTTGGTAAATTAAAATTCATCAATAACCTTAGCATTAATTTTAGCGGAAGAAATCTTATTTCATGGGATAATTACAATGGATACGATCCAGAAGTTAACTCTGGTGGTCAAAGCACTTTGTTAAGAGGTATCGACTTTGGTGCTACACCTATCCCTCGTACTTTCAGTTTTGGTATCAAAGCTGATTTTTAATCTTTAATCCAATAAATCAAGAAAAATGAAAAAGATACAATATATATATCAATTCGCTTTCTTACTGGGGATACTGTCCCTTGCTAGTTGTAAGAAAGAGTTCCCAAACCCGAATGCGCCAACCACCGATCAGGTGTTTAGTTCTGCAAGAGGTTTAGTGGGAGTGAACATTGGTGCTCAAAGGGTTTACTCTTTTGGCGGCGCAAGTGTTATTTATGGCATGGTAACTGCCAATGGTTTTGCAACCAATGAAGTTATTTTAATGAACGCTGGTAATGTGGCGGAGTTTCAATTTAGCAGAGGTGGAACTACGGTAGATAATACCAATACTGTTTTAGCGAATATTTGGACCAACTCTAATAAAGTGATCTATGATGCGAATACAGTGCTTGCTGCTGCTGCTAATGTAAATGACAAAGGCTATGCAAGTGGTTTAATTGCACATGCATCTATCTTAAAAGCATTGGCAATGGGAACACTTTCTATGTTTTGGGAACAAGTACCAGAGGGCATAGGTTCTCAAGTAAAGTTCAGAGGCAGAATGGAAGGATATGATGCTGCTATTGCCACAATCAATAGTGCTTTAAGTACCCTTAGTTCTACACCTGTGAGTGCTACCTATTTATCTGATGCTACTCCTGGAATTGATTACGTGAATACTTTAAATGCACTTAAAGCAAGGTATTTATTGTACACTGGTAAAAATGCAGATGCGCTAACGGCAGCAAATTTAGTAGACCTTACTAAGAGATCTACTTTCAACTATGATGCAATTAGTACAAATCCAATCTTCACAACTGCAACTGCAACGAATAATGTATTCCAAGCAATTGATTCTACTTTAGGATTACCAGCAACATTAGCGCCTGCATTAACAGATGGTCGTATTGCATTTTACACTTCAATCAATGCAACTATTGCTCCAAGATACAGAATCAATGGATTTTATAACAGTACTACCACTGCTATCCCTATTTACTTACCAGGTGAAATCATGCTTATCAAAGCTGAAGCAATGGCAAGAACAAATAATTTAACGGGTGCATTGGCTGAGTTAAATAAAGTTATTACTAAAACTGCTACTGCAGATATATACAGAGTTGGTGCTGGATTGTCTGCTTCTACAGCAAGTACATCTACAGAAATTTTAGAAGAAATTTACAAAAACAGATGTATCGAATTGTATATGTCAGGTTTAAAACTAGAAGACATGCGTCGTTTTGGAAGACCTCTTACTGAAAGAAAGAGAAACTTTTTCCCTTATCCATTTAGAGAAAGAGATGGCAATCCAAATACACCGTCAGACCCTAGTTTTTAATTAAAAAAAGAATTGAATGGATAAGTCATTTATACGTATTACAGAATCGAATTCTAACTATGATCATATTGAAAATTTCAGTACCACTGAGATTATGCAACATATCAATGCAGAAGACAAAAAAGTGGCTTATGCTGTTGAACAAGTGATTCCAACAATTCAGACTTTGGTAGACTCAATAGTGGGAAAGTTATCGAATGGGGGACGCCTATTCTATATCGGGGCAGGAACGAGTGGCAGACTAGGTTTAGTAGACGCAAGTGAATGCCCTCCCACTTTTGGGGTACCCAATGATTTAGTGATTGGGATTATAGCAGGAGGACACCAAGCCATGTTTCAGGCAGTTGAAAATGCCGAAGACGATATGGATCAAGCATGGAAAGATTTATTGGACTATAATATTAGCAAGCTAGATGTGGTAATAGGTATTGCTGCAAGTGGAACCACCCCTTATGTGATTGGTGGACTTCAAGCTTGTAGACAACATCAAATTACTACAGGAAGTATTAGCTGTAATTTAAATAGTCCAGTGTCTGCCCATGCCGACTTCCCTATCGAAGTGGTGGTGGGTCCTGAATTTATTACTGGAAGCACGAGAATGAAAAGTGGTACCGCACAAAAAATGGTACTGAATATGATTTCAACTGCTGTCATGATAAAATTGGGTCGCATCAAAGGAAATAAAATGGTCAATATGCAATTAACGAATCAAAAATTATTTGATCGTGGTGTAAAAATGATTATGGATGAATTAAAAATAATTGATACAGCAAAAGCAACTGAACTTTTAAACGAACATGGATCTGTGAAAAAATCCATTGAGGCTTATCAATCAAAATAAATACAACTTACAAAGGGAAACTTACCTTCCCCATAGTGATCGGAATTTTAGTGGCATGTCCTCCAGCAAATAATGGCGTTCCAGCAATTGCTTCATTGGCAAGCAAGGCAAACAAGATAGCTTCCTTTGCATCTGGGTTGATGCCTAAAAATTCGGAAGAATATAAAGTTGCATTAGGTAATAAAGTCTTGAAATGGCCCATTAGCACAGGATTGTGCATCCCTCCTCCACTGCTATACATATTGAATTTAGTTCCCGTAGGAATACTAGATTGAATGCAGTCTGCAATGGTTTCTGCAGAAAAACGATTCAAAGTAGCCAGCACATCTTGTGGCGACAAGTCTAATGTATTACTCGTAGTTTGTGCTTTAGCTAAAAAATCTAAATTAAATAATTCTGGACCAATTGTTTTTGGCAATGCTAAAGAAAAAAATGAGTGTGCTTTTAATTCGGATAATAAAGCTTCATTGATTTTTCCAGCAGCTGCAATTGCACCGTCTTTGTCATAAGCCAATGGTGCAAAATGCGTTCTTGTATAGGCATCCATTAAGGTATTACCGGTGCCTGTATCTGTTGAAAATACTTGATCTAAATTACAGCCTGCAGCTAAATAGGTGAAATTGGCTATTCCACCCATATTTAATAACAACCTATTTTCGGTTGGATGACTGCATAAAAGATAATCCCCGTAAACTGCTAATGGTGCGCCCTCTCCTCCTGCTGCAACATGTTTTTGTCTAAAATCACTTAGGGTTAAAATGCCTGTTGTGACAGCGATATGATCCCCATCTCCAATTTGTAAAGTCGCAGGATCATATTCAGAATTAGGATGTAAAGATTTTGGTGCGTGGTAGATGGTTTGTCCATGACTAGCAATCATGTCTACCGCTTTTGGCTCAATCTTCCATAAAGCCAAAGCATCTAAAACCATCTTTCCATGCTGCTTGCCAACCCATGCATTGAGTAAACAAAGTGTTTCCAATGCAACCATCTCTTTTGAAAAAATACTTAAAATCTTTTCTTTGAAATCGTTGGTATAAGCAACTGTTGTAAAGGCTTTTAATT
Organism: Sediminibacterium sp.; assembly: GCA_049314475.1. Taxonomy (GTDB): domain Bacteria; phylum Bacteroidota; class Bacteroidia; order Chitinophagales; family Chitinophagaceae; genus Sediminibacterium. The sequence goes on along the minus strand of JBMOFB010000001.1, from coordinate 57,501 downwards.
CAAATTTGGTACCCCTTCCAGACCCTGTAATGGAACACAATGCAATATCTAATCCATCCATCGAAGTCCCACTCATTAATCCAATCACCATACGTTCTGGCTTTGAAGCAACCTTCACTAAATTTTCGATGTTTTGATGCATTTGGTAGATCGTTTATCCACCTCAAGATACTAAAGACAAGGCTTAATTCAAACTAGTTAAAAGTTTTTCACACTCTTGTAAGTCAATCATTTATACCCCCTAATCCACTTAACTTTGCCTCATAAATATTTTGTATGCTTAAAGTAGGTGTTTTTGGTGTGGGGCATTTAGGAAAATTTCACTTGAATAACTGGAAACAGATTCCAACCGTAGAAATAGTTGGTTTTTTTGACCCAAACGAAGAAGCTGCTACCGAAATAGAAAAAACCTATGGTATTAAAAGATTTATGAATGAAGCCGAATTAATTGCCGCTGTAGATGCCATTGATGTGGTCACTCCTACGCATTTGCATTTTCCGGTTTGTGAATTAGCCATTAAAATGGGCAAACATGTATTTGTAGAAAAGCCCATGGCCAACACCATCGAAGAAGGTAAGAAAATCATGCATATGGTTAAAGAGGCCAATGTAAAATTGCAAGTGGGTCATGTGGAAAGGTTCAACCCTGCATTTACTGCATTGAAAAACGAAACATTAAACCCCCTCTTTATCGAAGTACATCGCTTGGCACAATTCAATCCAAGAGGAACCGAAGTGAGTGTGATTTTGGATTTAATGATTCATGATATTGATATTATATTAAGTATTGTAAAGAGTGACGTAAAAAATATTTCGGCAAGTGGTGTGGCTGTTTTAACTGATACACCTGATATTGCCAACGTGCGTATAGAATTCAACAATGGTTGTGTAGCGAATCTAACAAGCAGCAGAATCAGTATGAAAAAAATGCGTAAGATTAGACTCTTTCAAAAAGATGCTTATATCGGTATTGACTTTTTGGAGAAAAATACAGAAATCATCAGGTTAAAATTACCTGACGAGGCGGATGCCTTTTCTTTTGACATAGAAACACACCAAGGCACTAAAACCATTTCTATCTCTAATCCTGTAATAGAAGAAGGGAATGCCATCTTAAGTGAGTTGACTAGTTTTGTTGAAGCAATAGAAAATGACGGACCTACTGTGGTGAATGAAATTGATGGTTACTTAGCAATGGAAGTGGCGCATCAAATATTGGACAAAATAAGTAAGTCCGCCTCGGTCGTGAATCAGTCGGCAGACTAATCTTTAGATGCTCTTTTTGCTAAAATATATTCAGCAATCGCTAAGTCTAGTGGCCTTGTAATTTTGATGTTTTCATATTCCCCATCAATCAAATAAACTTCTGTACCACTTGCTTCTAATACATTGGCTTCGTCTGTAAAGGCTGGTTGATAAGCTTGTTCAAAAGCTTTAATTAATGATGCTGCGTTGAAAGTTTGTGGTGTCTGAATCATCATCACATTTTCACGATTCACAACATGATGCTTTTGACCTTCCAGAACTCTAATGGAATCTGTAGAACTAACAGCAGGTATGGCAGATCCTTTTTCTAAAGCTTGGTGATAACAACTTTGTATCAATGCTGGTGTTAACAAGCAACGTACTGCATCATGCACAAACACAATAGCATCAGGCGCTACATGAGCCAACCCATTTTTAACCGATTGAAAACGCGTTTCACCTCCAGCAGTAAATTGAACATGCTGGGTTAAACCACTTAATGCAATTAAATCTTTTCCTTCCTGAATATAATCTGCTGGTAATACAATTACAAAATCAATATCGGCAAACGCATCTATAAATTGGGTTACCGTGTGCAATAAAATAGATTTCCCTTCAATTTCTAAAAATTGTTTAGGTAATGTGGTGCCCATTCTTTGACCAGTTCCGCCGGCTACGATGATGGCTGTTTTTTTCATGCGCTGTTCTACGAATGGGATGTAACTAATAATTTCTTCACTTCGGCTGCCAATACATTTTTGTCAATTGGAGCGGTACCCACTAACTCACAAACCAATCCGCCCGCTATATTTGCAATTTCTGCTGCCAATGCCATGTCCTTTGAATAGGCATATACCAAGGAAGCCACAGCAATCACCGTATCTCCAGCACCACTCACATCTGCAATGTTGCGAATATGTGTTGGAATTAATTGTTCCTTATTTTCTTGCGCATAATACACCCCATGCTCCGATAAAGTAATAAATGAAATGGTATGGTTCAATGCTGCTTTTAATGCTTGGTGCACTTGATGCATGTTTGCAAGATCCACTTTTGGTATCTCCATTTTTAAGCCCTCTTTTACTTCTTTTAAATTAGGTTTAAAGAGCGTACAATGTTGATATGCTAAGAAATTCTTTTGCTTTGGATCCACCGCTGTTGGAATGTCTTTTTGATTGCAAAATGCTATAATCGATTGAATGATTTCTGGAGTTAAAACACCTTTATTGTAATCCTCTAAAATAATGAGTGCGGGTTGTTCTTTTTCTACGTAGGCGTAAAAATGATCTAAGATTACTTTTGACTCTGTCTCATTTATGTCGTGGGTGTTTTCATGGTCTAAACGCATCATTTGCTGATTACGTCCCATGATCCTCACTTTATTAGTCGTCACCCTAGACGCACTTGAATGAATGTATTGCGTATCGATCCCCTCTGCTTTTAAAAGCGTATTTAATTCATCCCCCTCTGTGTCTTTACCAACTAGAGCAAACAATGTCGTTGGTGCGCCTAAAGCCCTTAAATTCAATGCTACATTGGCTGCGCCACCTACCCTTGTTTCCTTACGTTGAAGGGACACAATCGGCACGGGAGCTTCGGGTGAAATACGATCTACACTACCCCACCAATAGGTATCCAACATGATATCGCCTACTACCCCAATTTTAGTGGTAGCAAATCCTTCAAATAATTGATTGAAATGATTGATATCCATCATTTACGATGCGTTTTTTTGATTGCGCAATGCCAAATAATACAATGGCACACCTAACAGGGTAATGATTAAACCAGGCCATGTAAAATTAGGTTTGTAGATGATTAACAAAACACAAAAGCAAGTACCCATTAAAAGATAAATAGCAGGTAAAACTGGATAACCAAACGCTTTATATGGTCTTTCTAATTCTGGTCTTTTTTTACGAAGGATGAAGATGCCGATAATTGTAAGGATATAAAATATCACTACAATAAAGGACACCATGTCCAATAAATCTCCATACCTACCACTTAAGCAAAGTAACCCTGCTACAATACATTGTGCCCAAAGTGCCCAAGCTGGAACTGCATGCTTATTTAAAGTGCCTGCCTTTTTAAAGAACAATCCATCCTGTGCCATGGTATAGTAAACCCTTGCACCTGCAAGAATTAATCCATTATTACAACCAAATGTGGCAATCATAATCATGATAGCAATCACATAAGTACCAATATTACCAAAAATAGCATTAGATGCAGCTACTGCCACACGATCCGCAGGAGCATTGGCAATCTCATTTAATGGTAGCACACTTAAGTACATCAGGTTGGCCGCAATATAAATGACAGTTACAATTAAAGTGCCTAAAAAAAGACTCAACCCAATATTTCGTTTTGGATTTTTTATTTCCCCTGCAATAAAGGTGACATTATTCCATGCATCACTACTAAAAATAGAACCTACCATCGATGCTGCTATGGCACCTAAAATAGCCACTCCAAAAATGGGTGTTGTACTATTATCTGATGCAATTGTTTTCATCTCCCATGCGTTTGCCCAATTGGCATCCCAAATACTTGCTTTAGATGCCAACAAAAAACCAAATCCTATCAACCCAAATAAGGAAGCTAATTTAGTAATGGTGAAAGTAGATTGTATCATTTTACCACCCTGCACACCTTTGGTGTTAATATAGGTGAGCAGGATAATAGTGGCAATGGATAAAATTTGTGCAGGATATATTTTTAAAAAACCAATTTGCATTAAAATATTTGCATCTGTCATTTCTAATGAAGGAAAAAAGTAACCTGCAAATTTACTAAAAGCCACCCCCACAGCAGCAATCGTTCCGGTTTGAATGACTGCAAAAAAACTCCAGCCATATAAAAATCCTAACAAAGGATTATAAGATTCTTTTAAGTACACATACTGCCCACCCGCTTTTGGAAACATTGCACTCAACTCACCATAGCTTAGTGCAGCAGTTAAGGTCATGAATCCAGTAATCAACCACACCGCCACCAACCATCCAGCAGATCCTACGTTCCTTGTAATGTCTGCACTCACAATAAATATGCCCGAACCAATCATGCTTCCGGCAACAATCATGGTTGCATCAAATGCAGATAAACTTGGTTTAAATTCGGTGTTATTTTCTGACATTATTTTTTGTATTCAGCGTTAAGCCCTTTGACAATATCTAAAGTGATATCGTAAGTTGTGTCCTTGTAATACATCAAGTCTGAGTTACTAGAAAACACATAGGCAAATTGCTTATCCTTATTGTACTTTAAAATATAAGCTTCTATTTTCTTTTTTACTTCTTGTAACTTTCTGTAACTCTCCTCTTGTAAAGCTTGAGATAATTGCTGTTCTGTATTCGCGTAATTTTTTTCTAATTGCTGTAACTCTTGTTGTCTTGCAACAACTTCCCCTTGAGATAAATATTGGCCATTCTTTTGAAGATCTTGGTACTTAGCAGAAAACGCATTCTTAAGGGCTGTCAATTGCTTTGCATTTTCCATATCTTTTAATTGCAATGCATCTTTCACATCTTTAAAAAAGACATAGTTATTTTGAATAGAATCTATTTCAAAATAAGCAACTTTGGTTCCACCTGCTGCTTGCATCGTAGCTTGTTTGCTCGTAGTACCATTACCACTAAAATGCAATACATACAAAATAATGATTGCCAAAGCTAAAACACCATTCACCGCCCAATTAATTGACTTCATTTTGAATTATAATTTATTTGATTGTAGACAGATTGCCCTACCCTATAAAAATAAGTAAAATAAATAAATCAACCTTGTATTTAAAGCATAAAAAAAGCAGGAAATAGAACTATTTCCTGCTTTTTAACAAAATCAATCAAAGTGTTTATTCTTCCTCATCAAAGCTCATCGCCTCACGAGTTGTAGCCAACACTTCATATTCTTCCTTACTTCCTACGATCAATTTCTCGAATTCTTTTTGACCAGTACCTGCAGGAATTAAGTGACCTGTAATTACGTTCTCTTTCAATCCAAGCATTAAATCAACCTTGCCTTGAATGGCTGCCTGACTCAACACTTTTGTCGTCTCTTGGAATGACGCAGCCGAGATCCAGCTTTGTACACCCAAAGATGCTTTAGTGATACCTAATAAGACTGGACGTGCTGTAGCAGGTTTCGCATCGCGCACTTCTACTACTTTCTTGTCTGCACGCTTTAAGATAGAATTCTCTTCTCTTAATTCACGAACAGTTACAATTTGACCAGCTTTAAATTTAGCACTTTCACCACCATCAGTCACTACTTTCTTATCATAAATACGATCATTCTCCTCGATAAAGTCAAAACGATCTTCTAAATCTTCTTCTAAGAACTTAGTATCTCCAGCATCTACAATCTCTACCTTCTTCATCATTTGACGTACAATCACTTCAATGTGTTTATCATTGATTTTCACACCCTGTAAACGATAAACCTCTTGGATTTCATTTACAACGTATTCTTGTACAGCATAAGGACCTCTAATAGCTAAGATATCTGCTGGTGCAATTTGACCATCTGATAAAGGAGAACCTGCTTTAACAAAGTCACTATCTTGAACCAAGATCTGACGTGTTAATGGCACTAAGTACTTCTTCACCATACCATCTTTAGACTCCACAATGATTTCTCTATTACCACGCTTGATATTACCAAATGTAACGATACCATCGATCTCACAAACAATCGCAGGGTTACCTGGATTTCTTGCCTCGAATAATTCAGTTACACGTGGAAGACCTCCCGTGATATCTCTTAACTTACCTAAGACTCTTGGAATTTTCACCAAGATATGTCCTGCCTTCACTTCCACACCTTCTTCAATCACAATGTGTGAACCTACTGGCAAGTTGTACATCTTATTGTCTTTAGTACCTGCTAAGATGATGGTTGGAATCTTTGTTTTATCCTTAGATTCAATCACCACTTTTTCACGGTGACCAGTTTGCTCATCTGCTTCGTCACGATACGTAAATCCTTCTAAAATATTTTCAAATTCAATCTTACCATTTTGCTCAGCAACAATCACGTTGTTGAAAGGATCCCATGTACAAATCACATCTCCCTTCTTCACTGTCGCGCCATCTTTCACAGCAAGGATAGCACCGTAAGGAACGTTGTTCGTGATCATTAAACGATCATTCTTCACATCCATAATTCTTACCTCACCAGTACGTCCGATAACAACTTTTACTTTGTTACCATCGTTGTTGATAGTTTCTACAGTACGGAGACCATCAAACTGGATTGTACCGTCAAACTTAGCGTTCAAGCTAGATTCAACAGAAGAAGATCCAGCAACACCACCCACGTGGAAAGTACGTAATGTCAACTGTGTACCCGGCTCACCAATTGATTGTGCAGCGATAATACCTACTGCATCACCTCTTTGAGTAATATATCCAGTCGCTAGGTTTCTACCATAACATTTCACACAAACACCACGCTTGCTCTCACAAGTTAATACAGAGCGAATCTCTACTGTTTCGATCGCTGCATCTTCGATTAAACGAGCTGCATCAATTGAAATTTCTTCGCCAGCTGCAACGATTAATTCGTTGGTGATTGGGTTGAATACATCTTGAGCAGAAGTACGACCTTCAATTCTATCTGCCAATTGTTCAATTACATCTTCGTTGTCTTTCAATGCACTTGTAGCAATACCTCTTAATGTGCCGCAATCTTCTTCAGAGATCACCACATCCTGAGATACATCCACTAAACGACGTGTTAAGTAACCTGCATCTGCTGTCTTTAAGGCAGTATCCGCAAGACCCTTACGCGCACCGTGCGTAGAAATAAAGTAATCTAGTACGTTCAATCCACCTTTAAAGTTGGATAAGATTGGATTCTCAATAACCTCAGATCCTGTGCTACCACTCTTACGAGGTTTCGCCATCAATCCACGAATACCTACCAACTGCTTCACCTGTGTTTTACTACCTCTTGCTCCAGAATCCAACATCATGTATACAGAGTTGAAACCTTGCTTATCGGTAGCCATTTCACGAATTAAAGTATCGGTGATACGTGTATCGACACGTCCCCAGATATCAATTACCTGGTTGTAACGCTCGTTGTTCGTAATAAGACCCATGTTATAGTTCTCCCAAACTTCTTCTACTTCAACTTTCGCAGCTTCTAGTAATGCATGTCTAGTTTCTGGAACAACTAAGTCGTTCACATTGAATGATAAACCTCCGCGGAATGCCATTCTGAAACCTAATGTTTTAATATCATCCAAGAATTTTGCTGTAGTAGGAACGTCAGTGATTTTAATGATATCACCAATGATATCTCTTAAACTTTTCTTAGTCAACAATTGATTTACGAATCCAACTGGCTTTGGAGTGTGTTGGTTAAATAACACACGACCTACTGTTGTTTCAATTAATTTGTTTACTAATACTCCGTTTTCACGAATATTTGTTTTTACTCTAATATTTGCGTGTAAATCTATTTTGTCTTCGTTGTATGCAATGATGACCTCGTCTAAGCTGTAGAAAGCTTTGCCTTCACCTCTTACGACTAAGTCGCCCATTGATTTTTTACCCTTTGTGATATAGTATAAACCTAACACCATGTCCTGAGAAGGAAGGGTGATTGGCGTACCATTTTGTGGGTTCAAGATATTGTGAGAAGACAACATCAACAACTGTGCTTCCAAAATTGCCGCGTGGCTTAATGGAACGTGCACCGCCATTTGGTCACCATCAAAATCGGCGTTGAATGACGCGGTAACTAATGGGTGAAGTTGAATCGCTTTACCTTCTACCATTTTAGGTTGGAAGGCTTGGATAGATAAACGGTGCAATGTTGGGGCACGGTTTAACATCACTGGATGTCCTTTCAATATGTTTTCTAAGATATCCCAAATCACAGCTTCTTTTTTATCTACTAATTTCTTAGCTGACTTCACTGTTTTAACGATACCTCTTTCAATTAATTTACGAATGATAAATGGCTTAAATAATTCCGCAGCCATATCTTTTGGTAATCCGCACTCGTGCATTTTCAATTCAGGTCCTACAACAATTACAGAACGTCCAGAATAATCCACACGCTTACCTAATAAGTTTTGACGGAAACGACCTTGCTTACCTTTTAATACATCAGATAAAGATTTCAAAGCACGTCCACCTTCTGCTTTAACGGCGTTAGACTTACGAGAGTTATCGAATAAAGAATCGATGGCCTCTTGTAACATACGCTTTTCGTTACGCAAGATCACTTCTGGTGCTTTAATCTCTAACAAACGCTTTAAACGATTGTTACGGATGATTACACGACGGTATAAGTCATTCAAATCAGAAGACGCAAAACGGCCACCATCTAATGGCACCAATGGACGTAATTCTGGAGGAATAACTGGAATATATTTCATTACCATCCACTCTGGTTGGTTGGTAATATGGGTCTTAGCTTCGCGGAAAGATTCTACCACACTCAAACGCTTTAAAGCATCTGCTTTTCTTTGTTGAGATGTTTCGTTTGCAGCAGCATCACGTAATGTGAAACTTAAAGTATCTAAATCTAATAATCCTAATAAGTCATGTACTGCATCCGCGCCCATCTTAGCGATGAACTTTTGAGGATCCTCATCGGATAAGTGTTGATTGTCTTTTGGTAAAGTATCTAATAAATCTAAATACTCTTCCTCCGTTAATAAATCAGCTACTTTCAAATTGTCTTTGATACCTGGCTGAATCACTACATAACGCTCATAGTAAATGATGGTTTCTAATTTCTTAGAACTCATTCCTAACAAGTAACCGATTTTGTTTGGTAAAGATTTAAAGTACCAGATATGCACTACAGGCACCACCAACTTGATGTGGCCCATACGCTCACGACGTACTTTCTTTTCTGTTACTTCAACGCCACAACGATCACATACGATGCCTTTGTAACGAATTCTTTTATACTTTCCACAAGCACATTCGTAATCCTTTACTGGACCAAAAATACGCTCACAGAAAAGTCCGTCACGCTCTGGTTTGTAAGTACGGTAGTTGATTGTTTCTGGTTTCAACACTTCTCCAAAACTTCTCTCTAAGATATTGTCTGGGGATGCCAAACTAATCGTGATTTGAGAAAATGCCGGACGTTGTCTATTCTCTTTTTTGAATGCCATATTATTTATTCATTTTAGTTTCGGCTTTTATACCGGAACCTATTTAAGAATTTGGTGTGTTATTCGATGATTAATCAAATTTTAAATCAAGACCTAAACCTCTCAATTCATGTACTAATACATTGAATGATTCAGGAATACCAGCTTTAGGAATATTCTCGCCTTTTACAATGGCTTCATATGTCTTAGCTCTACCGATGATATCATCTGATTTAAGTGTCAATAATTCTTGTAAGATATTAGATGCACCATATGCTTCTAATGCCCATACCTCCATCTCACCAAAACGTTGACCACCAAACTGAGCTTTTCCACCCAATGGTTGTTGTGTAATCAAACTGTATGGTCCGATAGAACGTGCGTGCATCTTATCGTCTACCATGTGGTGTAACTTAATCATATAGATCACACCCACAGAAGTCTTTTGATCGAATTTCTCTCCTGTTTCGCCATCATATAAATAAGTATGACCATTGTTAGGGATACCTGCTTCGTCACATAGGTCTTCAATTTGTTGTGTGCTTGCACCATCAAAAATTGGCGTTGCAAACTTCACACCTAATTTCTTACCAGTCCATCCTAAGATTGTTTCATAGATCTGTCCTAAGTTCATACGAGAAGGTACACCCAATGGATTCAATACGATATCTACTGGCGTTCCGTCTTCCATGAATGGCATATCTTCTGCACGAACAATCTTAGCAACGATACCTTTGTTACCGTGACGTCCTGCCATCTTATCACCCACTTTTAACTTACGCTTAACTGCTAAGTAGACCTTCGCTAATTTCAATACACCCGCTGGTAATTCATCTCCGATAGAAATATTGAATTTCTCACGCTTGTAACGACCTAACTCTTCGTTGTACTTGATGCTAAAGTTGTGTAATAATGTGTTTAAGAAATCATCTGTTTTCTTGTCACCAGTCCATCCTAATGGGTTCACATTTTGGAAATCAATGGTCGATAAATTCTTCGCACTGAATTTGCTTCCTTTAGGAATCAATGTTTCACCAAAATTGTTCACCACACCTGGAGTTGTATGGTCTTTTAATAAAGTTTGTAATTTTTCAATTAACAATTCTTTAATCATTGTAGACTTCTGCTCGTGGTCTTTTTCTACTTTATCCAACATTGCTTTCTCACGCACCTTACCACTCTTATCTTTCTTAGCACGTTGGAATAATTTTTTGTCAATCACCACACCTTCAGTTCCGTTAGAAGCTTTCAAAGAAGCATCTTTAGCGTCACCAGCTTTATCACCAAAGATTGCACGCAATAATTTTTCTTCTGGAGTTGGATCTGATTCACCTTTTGGTGTGATCTTACCAATTAAGATATCTCCCTCTTTTACTGCAGCACCTATTCTAATAATACCGTGTTCATCTAAATCTTTTGTTGCTTCTTCGGATACGTTTGGAATGTCAGAAGTCAATTCTTCTTCTCCTAATTTTGTATCACGAACTTCTAATTCATATTCATCAATGTGAATAGACGTAAATAAATCTTCGCGAACAACTCTTTCACTAATTACAATCGCATCCTCAAAGTTGTAACCCTTCCATGGCATGAATGCCACTTGTAAGTTTCTACCTAAAGCAATTTCACCGTCTTTAGTGGCATAACCTTCTGTTAAGAAATCTCCTTTCTTCACCTTCTGTCCCTTCTTTACAGCAGGACGTAAGTTGATACAAGTTGATTGGTTCGTTTTAATGAACTTGGTTAATTTATAGACCATTAAATCTTCGTTGAAACTAACTAAACGATCAAGATCGTTTCGATTATAACGAACGTGGATTTCATTGGCATCTACAAACTCGATCACACCATCTCCGTCTGCGTGAATTTGAATTCTTGCATCACGTGCAGCTTTACCTTCTAAACCAGTTCCTACGATAGGTACTTCTGGACGAATCAATGGTACAGCTTGACGTTGCATGTTTGATCCCATCAACGCACGGTTGGCATCATCATGCTCTAAGAATGGAATTAATGAAGCACTCAATCCAACGATTTGGTTTGGTGCCACATCCATATATTGTACATCTGCTTTATCTAAAATTGGGAAGTCACCTGTTTCACGAGAAATAACTTTGTCTTCTGAAAATTCACCTTTTTCAGTTAGCGGCGTGTTGGACTGTGCAATTCTTGCAGTGTCTTCTTCTTCCGCACTTAAATAAGTGAGTGTCTTTAAATTGACTTTACCATTTTCTACTTTACGGTATGGAGTTTCAATGAAGCCCATATCGTTGATTTTTGCGTGTACACACAAAGTAGAAATCAAACCAATGTTTGGTCCTTCTGGTGTTTCAATTGTACAAAGACGACCGTAGTGAGAATAGTGTACGTCACGTACCTCGAAACCAGCACGCTCTCTACTTAAACCGCCGGGTCCTAATGCGGAAACACGACGCTTGTGCGTGATTTCACTCAATGGATTGGTTTGGTCTAAGAATTGAGATAACTGAGATGTTCCGAAGAATGAATTAATAACAGAAGATAATGTTCTCGCGTTGATCAAGTCAACTGGAGTGAATACCTCGTTATCACGCACGTTCATACGCTCACGGATCGTACGCGCCATACGCGCTAAACCTACACCGAACTGCGCATACAATTGCTCTCCTACTGTACGAATACGACGATTGCTTAAGTGATCGATGTCATCAATCTCTGCTTTCGCGTTGGTTAAACGTACTAAGTACTTAATGATTTCGATGATATCATTTTTAGTCAATACTTTTTTCTCTTGCGTTAAGTCATGACCTAATTTTTTGTTGATTTTATAACGACCAACTTCACCTAAATCATAACGCTTGTCAGAGAAAAATAATTTGTCAATGATACCACGAGCCGTTTCATTATCTGGGGCATCAGCACCACGTAATTGACGGTAGATATGTTGAACCGCTTCTAATTCAGAATTAGAAGTATCCTTATTTAATGTGTTGTAGATAATCGCATAGTCACCACCTACATCTTCCTTTTGAATGAATACGCTTTTTGCGCCCATTTCAATAATCAAATTGATAGCGTCTTCGTCTAAAACAGTATCACGCTCCATAACGATTTCGTTACGCTCGATGCTTACTACTTCACCTGTGTCTTCATCCACAAAATCTTCTACCCATGTTCTTAAAACACGTGCAGCTAATTTACGACCAACTTGATTTGCTAAAGTTTTCTTATCTGCTTTAACTTCATCCGCCATGCCGAATAATTCCAAGATATCTTTATCTGTTTCAAAACCAATTGAACGCAATAAAGTAGTTACAGGGAATTTTTTCTTACGATCGATGTACGCATACATCACGTTGTTAATATCTGTAGCAAATTCCATCCATGCGCCCTTGAAAGGAATCACACGTGCAGAATAAATCTTAGTTCCGTTTGGATGGATTGATTGACCAAAGAACACACCTGGTGAACGGTGTAACTGAGATACGACAACACGCTCAGCACCATTAATCACAAAGGTTCCTCTTGGTGTCATGTAAGGAATGTTTCCTAAGAATACATCCTGTACGATGGTTTGGAAATCAACGTGCTCCTCGTCATTACAGCTTAAACGAAGTTTAGCTTTTAATGGAACAGCATACGTTAATCCACGCTCCATACACTCATCAATAGTGTAGCGTGGCGGATCGATAAAATAATCCAAAAATTCTAACACGAAGATGTTACGCGTATCAGTGATAGGAAAATTTTCCTTGAATACACGGAACAAACCTTCCACATCTCTGCGGTCTGGTGTTGTTTCTAACTGAAAGAATTCTTTGAAAGATTCTAACTGAATGTCAAGTAAGTCTGGTGCTTCGGCGATGTGTTTTATCTTACCAAAGTTGACTCTGTTGTTCAAGATTGTTGTAGACATACGGTATAAACCAGTTTTATTGCGAATTAAACTTTTGGTAGCATTGTGCTAAAGTGTATCCTACTTCGAAATAGACGAGGAATCGACCATTTTTACAATAGATTACAGCCCAAAATAAAGGACTGCAAAGTTACATAAAGTAGGTCAGATTTAAAAACAAATTTTGTACCAAAAAGCTTGTTTTTGAAAGTTTTTTTGAAAAAAGTGCCAAAATCGGTCAAATTTTTAAATATATTTTATTTATATATTTAAAACACTGTTTTGAAATTAATATAATATTAAGATATTTTATTATGTTATATCAAATTTTTCCAAGTTTGACAAAATTTAGAGAATTCTTAACTTCTTAGTTGATTTAGAACTTAGAAAAAATACCAAAATATCCCTCTCCCTGCTCGCAGGCTCGAAAGGTCGATGAATATTTGTATTTCTTTCTAAGTTCTTTTCTTTTTTAAAAAGGTATTCAGGCTTTAGAAAATATACAAATCTTAGCCGAAACTTCGAGCCTGCGAGCGTAGAGGATAAGATTTCGGTATATTATCTAAAGCCCCCCTTCCCAAGAAGAAAAAAATAGACAAAAAAAGCCCCGGAACAAGTCCGAGGCTATATTTTAAAGCGACCTAAGTCGAGTAAATTACTTTACTTCAACTTCAGCACCTGCTTCTTTCAATTTACCAGCAACATCGTCAGCTTCTGCTCTAGAAACGCCTTCTTTGATTGCTTTTGGAGCACCGTCCACTAAATCTTTAGCTTCTTTCAAGCCAAGACCTGTTAAATCTTTAACGATTTTAACTACGTTTAATTTGCTTGGACCACCGCTTACTAAGATCACATCAAATGCTGTCTTTTCTGCTACTGCTTCTGCACCACCACCACCTGCTGCAACTACCACCGCTGCTGCTGCTGGTTCAATACCGTAATCAGCTTTTAATACATCAGCTAATTCTTGTACTTGCTTTACTGTTAAGCTTACTAATTCTTCAGCTAGTTTTTTTACGTCTGCCATGTTGTTTCAATTTTTTCCGCTTTCAAAGCAATTGCTCCAGCGGAAGGTTTAAAAAAATTATGTAACAATATAAAAACAGAAACCCATTCGAGTCTTCTGAAATTAACTATTTTTTGATGGAAATATCCTCTCCCATCATGAGGTTTGCATTAAGCCTCAGGTGCTGCTTCAGGAGCCGCTTCTGCCGCTGGCGCTTCTGGAGCTGCTTCAGCTACTGGAGCTTCAGCCTCTGCAACAGGAGCCGCTGCTTCAACTGGTGCTGCTGCTTCTTCAACTGCCACTTCGATGGCAGCCGCTACAACTTCTGTTTCAGTTTTAGTGCTTCCATTTTCCGCATGGTTTAATAAAGCCGCGATGACACGCTTAGCTGGAGATTGTAACAATCCAAGCACTTCACCAATCAATTCATTCTTAGTTTTGATATTTGTCAATGCAACCAATGAGTTGTCACCTACAAAAATATCTCCGTTAATGAAAGCAGCTTTTAATGTTGGTCTGTCACCAGCATTTGCTTTTCTGAATGCACTTAAAATCACAGCTGGATCTTTAGGATTTTCAGAGAACATCAATGCAGTCACATTGTTTAATGAGTCGAATAGACCAGCATACTTCTCGCTATCCAAACTTTCTAATGCTTTACGAATCAAAGTGTTTTTAGCCACTTTCATTTCTATTTCCTTGTTAAAACAAGAACGACGTAAATTAGAAATTTGTTCAACGCTCAAAGATTCTGTATCTGTAATGTAGAAGTTATTATATTGACTGAATTTTCCTTTTAGGATTTCAATCACTTCATTTTTTTGATCTTTGGTCATAACTAAATTATTTTTTTACCCAGGTCACTTCCTTGCGGATCACCAGGACTAGTTGATTAATGATTTTGTTTCTAAAGTGATACCAGGGCTCATTGTTGAAGCCATGCTAACACCTTTTACATAAGTACCTTTTGCTGCAGATGGTTTTAACTTTACGATCGCATTAATTAACTCAGCACTGTTCTCAGCAATTTTTTCTGGTGTGAAAGAGATACGACCAATAGACGCGTGAACGATTCCCGCTTTGTCTACTTTGAATGCAATCTTACCACCTTTCACTTCATTTACTGCTGCTGCAACATCATTTGTTACAGTACCAGTTTTTGGGTTTGGCATTAAATTACGTGGTCCTAAAACTTTACCTAATTTACCAATCTTAGGCATGACAGCTGGAGTTGCGATGATCACATCCATATCTACCCAACCGCCTTCAATTTTTGTTACAAACTCATCTAAACCTACATAATCAGCGCCTGCTTCTCTTGCTGCTGCTTCTTTATCTGGAGTACAAAGTACTAATACTTTTTTTGTACGACCAGTACCATGCGGTAAAGAAACAGTACCACGAACTTGTTGGTCTGCTTTTTTAGGATCTACTCCTAAACGAATGTGTAAATCTACAGAGCTATCAAACTTTGTACAGTTAATTTCTTTTACTAATTGTGAAGCTTCTTTAAGGGAATAAAATTTATTCTTATCCACCTTTGCTGCAGCGTCTTTTCTTTTTTTAGTCAATGACATGTTCATTAATATTTAAGGTGAATAAAATTAGTTTTCCCAAGGTGCTTTTCCTTCGACAGTAATTCCCATTGAACGAGCAGTACCAGCAACCATCTTCATGGCACTGTTTACAGTAAATGCATTCAAGTCTTCCATCTTATCTTTTGCGATAACTTCAACTTGATCCCATGTTACTTTACCTACTTTGTCACGGTTACTTTCCTTAGAACCTTTTTGGATTTTAGCAGCTTCCATTAATTGAATTGGAGCTGGAGCAGTTTTGATAACGAAGTCAAAAGACTTGTCTGTGTAAACTGTAATTAAAACAGGAACAACTTTTCCTTGTTTGTCTTGAGTTCTAGCATTGAATTGCTTACAAAACTCCATGATGTTAACACCCTTAGAACCAAGTGCTGGACCTACTGGAGGAGCTGGATTTGCAGCACCGCCCTTCACTTGCAACTTAACGTAGCCAGAGATTTCTTTAGCCATTTTGTTATGTTTTTTTGGTTAAGCGTCGGACCAATATGGCCTCGACTCCCAAATATCCACAATTCGAAAACTGTGAATTGGACGGCAAAGGTAGGATTAGATTGGCTTTTATCCAAATATTTAATCTAAAATTTCCTAAAATAAACCATTTTGCAAAAAAAATCCCCCCATTTTCATGGAGGGACTCTTTACCTTTTTCCTTCTAACTCAGTTTCTCTACTTGCATGTAGTTTAACTCCACAGGAGTAGATCGACCGAATATTTTTACGGTCACTTTCAATTTCTTCTTTTCTTCATTCACCTCTTCTATGACGCCATTGAAGTCATTGAAAGGTCCCTCAATTATTTTGATCGTTTCTCCCAAAATGAATGGTTCGCTGATAGACCCGCCCATGTCGTTCATCTCATCAACCTTGCCTAACATTTTGTTTACTTCCGACTTTCTTAAAGATATAATATTCCCTTTTGACCCTTTACCATCTGTCAAAAAGTGCATCACATTGGTGATGTTGCTAATATGCATCACGATATCATCTGCGATAGTAGCTTTATTATCAACCACTTCCATCATGACATAGCCAGGGAAATAGTTTTTTTCGCGCATTACTTTCTTGCCGTTTTGCACTTTATACACTTTCTCCATTGGTAAGAATACTTGCTTAATCACATTCGTCCATCCGTTTCTAATGATATCCTTATCAAGGTATTCTTTAATCTTTTTTTCTTTACCACTCACCACACGCAATACATACCATTTTGTTTCTGGACCTGCTGGTGCAGCTGTGATTGGTGCTTCTATTGCTTGTATTTCTGTTTCCATGTTTTACTTAAATAAAGAGTAAATCAATTTTAATAATTGGTTACTTGAAAAATCCATTGCCCATACCAAAGCAGTAATGATTACCGTAGCCACTAATACAATCACAGTACTTTGCTGCAAATTAGCCCAAGTAGGCCAAGTCACTTTCTCTTGTAATTCTAAGTAACTTTCTTTAAAGTAGTTCCCTATTTTGTTCATAATATATCTTTTTTTCGCCGAGAGATTTTGCTAAAGATAGCAAATTTTCTTCGCACGGGCACTAGGATTCGAACCCAGATCAAAGGTTTTGGAGACCCGTATGCTACCGTTGCACCATGCCCGTATGAACCAAAAGTCTCTGGTCAAAGCAGATGCTTAAACCAAAGACTTTCAGTTATTATGTTTAGTTCAATTACTTAACGATCTCAGTAACTTGACCAGCTCCTACAGTTCTTCCACCCTCACGGATAGCGAACTTAAGTCCTTTTTCCATCGCGATAGGTTGGATCAACTTTACAGTGATGCTAACGTTATCACCTGGCATTACCATCTCAGTTCCTTCTGGTAAAGAACACTCTCCAGTTACATCCGTAGTACGGAAGTAGAATTGAGGACGGTATTTGTTAAAGAATGGAGTATGACGTCCACCTTCTTCTTTGCTTAATACGTATACTTCAGCTTTGAAATCAGTGTGTGGAGTGATCGATTTAGGCGCACAGATTACCATACCACGACGGATATCTTTTTTCTCGATACCACGTAATAATAAACCTGCGTTATCACCTGCTTGACCTTGATCCAATAATTTTTTGAACATCTCAACACCTGTTACAGTAGAGCTCATTGGAGTTTCCATCAAACCTACGATTTCACATGCTTCACCTACTTTGATGATACCACGCTCAATACGACCTGTAGCAACTGTACCACGACCAGTGATCGAGAATACGTCCTCTACAGACATCAAGAATGGTTGATCGATAGGACGTGGAGGCAATGGAATGTAAGAATCTACCGCATCCATCAACTCAGTCACTTTAGCTACCCACTCTGCCTCACCAGCTAATGCGCCAGTTGCAGAACCACGGATAATTGGAGTGTTATCGCCATCAAATCCATAAGAAGATAATAATTCACGAATTTCCATTTCAACTAAGTCTAACAATTCAGCATCGTCAACTAAGTCTACTTTGTTCATGAATACAACTACTTGAGGAACACCTACCTGACGTGCAAGCAAGATGTGCTCTTTTGTTTGTGGCATAGGACCATCTGTAGCAGCAACTACAAGAATAGCACCATCCATTTGAGCAGCACCAGTGATCATGTTCTTCACATAGTCAGCGTGACCTGGACAGTCAACGTGCGCATAGTGACGCGTATCAGTTTGGTATTCTACGTGAGCTGTATTGATGGTAATACCACGCTCTTTTTCCTCTGGCGCACCATCAATTTCGTCGTAGTTTTTCTTAGCAGCTAAACCTCTTTGAGACAATACGTCTGTGATGGCAGCTGTCAATGTTGTTTTACCATGGTCAACGTGGCCAATAGTACCAACGTTTACGTGAGGTTTCTCCCTCTTAAAGGTCTCTTTAGACATCTTTATTTATTTTTGTTTTTTTTATAATTGCTGTCAATAGACCACCGAGTCCATCGACCATAGCTTTCTTTTTTTATCCACTTTTTTCAACGCTTTCAACCAGATCCTTTTGAGCCGTTGATGAGAATTGAACTCACGACCTCTTCCTTACCAAGGAAGTGCTCTACCACTGAGCCACAACGGCCATTCCCATCAAGTAACTGGAGCGGGAGACCAGGCTCGAACTGGCCACCTATAGCTTGGAAGGCTATCGCTCTACCAAATGAGCTACTCCCGCTTATACGATCATTATAAAGAACTAAATTTTACGCTTTCGCTTGTTTGGACAAGCAATATACGAAAAATTTTGTGGGCAGAGTAGGGTTCGAACCTACGTACTCGTGAGAGAACAGATTTACAGTCTGTCGCCTTTAACCACTCGGCCATCTGCCCAAAATACCCTAGAGCCGGAAATGGGACTCGAACCCGCGACCTGCTGATTACAAATCAGCTGCTCTACCAACTGAGCTATTCCGGCTTGTTGTTTCCAACCCATAAAAGAGCTCTACCCAATTTTGGGATGGCAAAGGTAATGGAATTCTTTATTTATCAAAATTTTAGAGGAAATTTTTATCCCAAAAAACAAAAAATGTTTAGAAATCAATGAAATAGGAACGAAATAGGAATAAAAGCGCAAAGAAAAAGGCCCAATTGGACCTCTTTCTTTTTTGTAAGATGTGAATTTATGCCGCGAGTTTTTCTTTTTTCTTTTTCAATTGATTGATCACTGAGTCAAATGCATGCTCAAACGAGCTTTCAAATGATTTTGAAGTGGATTTAACAAAGCAATCTTGCTTAGGAATATGTATTTTAATCTCTACTACTTTGTCCTTAATGGCATGTACTAAATTGTCTAACTTTAAGAAGACCTCTACCCTAGTAATTCGATCGTGAAATGTGGCTAGTTTTTCAAGTTTTTTTTGCACAAAATCTAATAGCTTTTCGTCTGCATCAAAGTGCACCGTCTGAATGTTGATGTTCATAAAATTAATTTTAAAAGAAGTTAAAAAATTAAGAACTGATCAGCGTAGCATGCCATCGCGCTGCATTAGTAAGTTACTACTAATTCAAAATGAAAAAAAATGATGGATACTTTTTTTAAGAAAACTTTATGCTTTGGGATGTGCCTTAGCAAAGACCTCCTTCAATTGGTCAATGGTGTTGTGTGTATAGACTTGTGTAGCAGCCAAACTACTATGGCCTAGCAGTTCTTTCACTGCATTTAAATCGGCCCCATTATTCATTAAATGCGTGGCAAAACTATGTCTTAAAATGTGGGGACTTTTCTTTTGTAAAGTGGTCACTTGGGCAAGGTATTTTTTCACAAAACTATAAACGGCCCTAGGCTGTAACATCTTGCCATTTTCAGCTACAAATAAATAAGGATTTCCTTGTGCTTCGGTCGGTTTTTGCTGGATGTATAGTTGTAATTCTGAAGCAAGGGCTGGACTAATTGGCAAGATCCTTTCTTTGTTTCCCTTTCCTATTACTTTGATGATACCTTTTGCTAGATCGACTTGTGTTTCTTTGCATTGAATCAATTCACTTAAACGCATGCCTGTGGCATAAAAAACATGGATGACCATCTTTTCAGTAAAACCTTTCCAGCCTTCTGCAAAGGCTAAATTGGTGAACAATTGTTCCATATCCTGTTCTGTTACAAAGCTGGGTAATCGTTTATTGACTTTTGGGCTAATCACTGTCTCCATTGGGCTTTTAGTCAAAGTACCTTGCTGAATATGGTATTTAAAAAAAGATTTTAAAGAAGATATTTTTCGATTCAATGATTTACTTGACATATCCTGTTCTTTCATGCTCGCAAGCCAGCTGCGAACTAGGGTGCCAGTTATTTGCTGAAATGCCAATCCCTCATATTGCGTTTCGATAAAATCAAAAAACTGCGTTAAATCATTGGCGTAGGAAGTGGTGGTATGTCTGGAATACCTTTTTTCAAACTGGAGATAAGCCAGAAAAGCGTTTAAGGGCGCATATCTTGTTTGAATAGTCATGGTTAAAGTTACTTTAAAAAAAAGTTGAAAAAACAAAAAAGCCCCTTAAAAAGGGGCTTTAAAATCATTAAAGTGCTTTTTCATTAAATTTATATTTATAAGGAATTTGATGAAAAAGCAAAAAGCCCCAAAGAATGGGGCTTTAAAAATATTGTAGAGTTTCTTTAGAAACTATCCTTCGATTTTACCAGAGAAGATTTGTTGCTTGTAAATCGCTTTCAATACCTGGAAACGACGCTTTACAGATGGCTTTACAAATGCTTGACGAGCACGTAAGTTTACTAAAGTCTTGCTTTTTTCAAACTTCTTTTTGTACTTCTTAAGGGCCTTGTCAATGTTCTCGCAGTCTTTTGAATCAATAATTAACATAATATATACCTCCTCAGGCGTTTTTAATTTGGAGAGCAAAGATAGGATTCATTTTTAAAATACCAAATTTTTACTCCATTTTGTCTCCACAAATATATAAATAGGGCCTCAGAGCCAATTAGTCCATTATCCCCTTCCCCTTTAGTGCCCCAGAAATGGCCTGATCCATGACACGTTCAGCAAATGGCCTGGTCAATTCATTCAATGCCTCGGTTTTGCCTTGGATTAAATTTTTATCTTCCATCGTGATGGCCAGTTGTAATGCCTGCATCGCTTCTGCAGTCTGCATCAATTCTTCTTTAGACAATAACGCTATATTTTTTGACATGAACTTTTCGGTCACAGATAAAATTTGTTCTGCTTCTGTCTTCGCTTCTACCAATGCTCTTGTGGCAATATCTTCTTTTGCATAGGTAATGCTATCCATTAATCTTTGTTCCACTTCTGCGTCTGTTAATCCATACTGTGGCTTGATTTCAATACTTTGGGTCAACCCTGTTCTTAATTCTTTTGCACGCACTTGGAGGATGCCATCGGCATTGATTAAAAATTGCACATCCACTTTTGGTAAACCTGCTGGCATAGACGGGATGCCTGATAAAGTAAATTCACCCAACTTTCGATTGTCTTTTACTAAATCTCTCTCCCCCTGATAAATCGCAATTTGAATGCCTGATTGTCCATCCTTTTGTGTGGTATATTGTCTTCCTGCTTGTGTTGGAATTTTTGAATTTCTTGGTAATAAAACATCCATCAATCCACCCATGGTTTCTATTCCTAAACTCAATGGTGTGATATCCAATAACAACATGGATTGATTATTACCTGCTAAAATATCTGCTTGTACTGCAGCACCTAGAGCCACTACTTCATCAGGATTCACAGAGTCGTTCACTACTTGATTAAAATATTTTGACACGGTATTTTTTACCAATGGCACTCTTGTACTTCCTCCAACCATCAACACCGTGTTGATGTCTGCTACTTTCAAACCCGCGTCCTTCATAGCTTTTGCACAACAATCCATTGTCTTGTCAACAATACCAGCAATTATACTTTCGAATATTTCTTTTGTAATACTTAATTTTTCACCTGCAAAATTAGTTTCAAAATGCGTTGCATTTGATAGAGCAATTTTTGCTTCTTCGGCTGATAATCTTAATTGCTGCTTTAATAATTTATGATCCTCTGATGCATTTAAATTCATTAGCCGCATCCAATATTCAATGATCGCTCTGTCTAAATCATCTCCTCCTAAATAGGTATCCCCATTGGTGCTTAACACTTCAAATACACCGCCACTTATTTTTAAAATTGAAATGTCAAATGTGCCTCCACCTAAATCATACACTGCAATTGTTTTTTCTTCTGAAGGATCCAACCCTAATCCATAAGCCAAACTTGCAGCAGTTGGTTCATTGATAATTCTTAATACATCTAACCCAGCTAATTTTCCTGCATCTCTGGTTGCTTGTCTTTGTGAATCATTAAAGTAGGCAGGCACCGTGATGACAGCTTTGTTCACTGGCGTTTTTAAAATATGTTCTGCCCTATTTTTTAATGCAGTCAAAATATGACCACTTAATTCAATTGGAGAATAAAACTGATCACCTACTTGCACTTTCACCAAACTATCCTTGTTATCGTCGATAATTTTATAAGCAAAAAAGTCTTGATGCGTTTGAATATCATTGTAACTCTTCCCCATCAAACGCTTTGCACTAAATATTGTATTGGCTGGATCTGTTTCTAAAAAAGGTTTAGCAGCAGCACCTACTTCTACATTCCCAAAAGAATCAAAATGCACTACACTTGGCACAATGCTACTGCCATCAAACTCTTTCAAGGCAACAGGCATCTTGGTTTCTGGATGGATAATGGCCACTAAACTATTGGTCGTCCCTAAGTCAATCCCTACAATCATTTCTGGTTGTTGTAAACTACCTGTTGCGATATTGATACCTATTTTAGCCATGTATGAAATTTTACAAATTTACTTGAGTAACTCAGTTTTTAGGTTGCGAAATTAGGAATGAATTGCATATAAGTAGTTATTTTTGTCCAAAGCGACTATTATGACATTGATCCAAGCATTAAGATGGAGAGGTATGATTCAAGATATTATGCCAGGTACCGAAGAACTGTTCGAAAAAGAACAGGTATCCGGTTATATTGGTTTTGATCCAACATCTGATAGCTTGCATATTGGTAGCCTTGTTCCCATTTTATTGTTAGTGCATTTACAAAAAGCAGGACATAAACCATACGCTTTGGTGGGCGGTGCAACAGGCATGGTGGGTGATCCAAGTGGAAAAAGTGAAGAGCGTAATTTATTAAGTGAGGAAACTTTAGCGCATAATATTGCTGGTGTACAAAAACAATTATCGCATTTTTTAAATTTCGATAGCAAGCAACCCAATGCTGCCGAAATGGTGAATAATTATGATTGGTTCAAAGATTTTAATTTCCTTTCTTTTATCAGAGAAGTTGGAAAGCATATCACTGTGAATTACATGATGGCTAAAGACAGTGTGAAAAAAAGAATCGAAGGTGACACTGGTATGAGCTTTACTGAGTTCACCTATCAGCTCATTCAAGGATATGATTTTTATTGGCTTTACAAAAATAAAAACTGTAAAGTACAAATGGGTGGAAGTGATCAATGGGGTAATATCACCACTGGAACTGAATTGATCCGCAGAAAATTAGGAGGAGAAGCATTTGCATTTACATGCCCTTTGATTAAAAAAGCGGATGGTGGCAAATTTGGTAAAACAGAGAAAGGTAACATTTGGTTAGATGCCTCTAAAACCTCTCCTTACCAATTTTATCAATTCTGGTTAAACGCTAGTGATGAAGATGCTAATGCTTGGATTAAAATATTCACATTATTAGAACCTTCCGCCATTGATGAATTGATTGCCGAGCATACCATTGCACCGCAACAAAGAATTTTACAAAAAGCATTGGCTGCCGAATTAACAAAATTTGTTCATAGCGAAGCAGATTTAAAATTTGTTATTGAAGCGACTGAGATTTTATTTGGCAATGCAACTACGGAAGTTTTACAATCCTTAAATGAAGTTCAATTATTACAAGTAATGGATGGTGTTCCACAAGTCACTGTTCCATTAGCAGCAATGAATGAAGGTTATGACTTTATCAGTTTATTAGTGGACACAGCGATCTTCCCAAGTAAAGGGGAAGCTCGTAAAATGTGGCAGGGCGGCGGCTTGAGTGTCAATAAAGAAAAGGTTGGCGCTGAAAAAACGCATATTCAAACTGCAGATTTATTACAAGGAAAATATCTATTAATACAAAAAGGTAAGAAGCAATATTATTTAGTGATCGCTGAAAAATAAAGTAATTAGTTTGCTTAATTATTTACTTCTTTTACAATATTTACTTCGTTTACTTCATTTTCCTCGTTTACTTTATTTGATCCCAAATGGCGTCTGCAACCAATTGATTGCCTGCATCATTTAAATGCACTCTATCATATGTCAGAAAACCCTTGTCTAATTGCTTTGGATTATTTTTTATGCTATAGTCCAAAAATAATTTCCTGCAATCTACTAATGAAATATTCTTTTGAGCAGCATACTGACGTATCCAATTAGCATATAAATTAAGTTCACCATCCTGGGGATTGGATTGATCATTGCGCTCCCCTATTACAGCTGGAGTAACTAAAATAACCTTAGCTCCTTTTGATTGAATTTTTTGCACCACTGCATCATAGAATAAACCAAATTTATCATAATCAGTACCTGTGCCCATCAAGGACTTATGCCAAACATCATTTACACCCACCCAAATTACCACTACATTTGGATTTTTATTGAGTACATCTTTCTCAAGTCTCAAGAATAAGTCATAAATCTTATTTCCACCAATACCTGCTCCCAACAACTCATACTGATTGGATTGTCCATTATTTGCAATTCGGTTGTTTAAAAGATCAATATAGCCTCCTTTATTAGCCCCCAATTCTGTAATGGAGTCCCCAAAAAAAACAATCTTCTTCTTTCCATCTTGTACAAAAGACAAACAGCAAATACAAGCTAGAATCAGTAGATAAGGGATGATTGTAAAACGCATTGGTCAGTTGTTTAATTATTACATTAAAAATCTAGGTTTAAGTTAAGCCAAAACCAAGATATTGTTTAGTTAAGCCAACAAAAATTTGGAAATTTTTGTGTCTAACCCTATTTTTGCAATCCATTCATAGAATGGCTAGAGGATTGCCTGATTGTGTAACGGTAGCACGACTGTTTTTGGTGCAGTTTGTCTAGGTTCGAATCCTGGTCAGGCAACCAACATAAAATAAGCCGCAACGTAAGTTGCGGTTTTTTTTATGCCCGAAGAGATCCATCAAGCTTGCTTGAATGGAGCGATGAGGGCATAAAAAAACAAAGGCAGCTTCTAGAACTGCCTTTGAGGCTTCATTATTTGATGTTGGGATTTTCCAAAATGAAAGGAAGACCGACCAAAGGGAGGTCCATCCTTGTAGAAAATGGATCCATTAAATTTATTTACTTAAATGATTCATACACTCTTTTAAAGCATCCTCCCAATGGCGAATATCCATCTCTACATCTTGTTCAATTTTAGAAGTATCTAAAACAGAAAAGGCAGGTCTTTTAGCAGGTGTTGGAAAATCTTTGGTCTCAATTGGTTGTACATCACAGGTTAGACCCGCAATGGCTTTTATTTTGGCTGCAAAATCAAACCAGGTCGTCTCTCCTCCATTTGCAAAATGATATATCCCTTTTACTGTCTTACCGGCGTTCATAGCCT
Organism: Sediminibacterium sp.; assembly: GCA_049314475.1. Taxonomy (GTDB): domain Bacteria; phylum Bacteroidota; class Bacteroidia; order Chitinophagales; family Chitinophagaceae; genus Sediminibacterium. The sequence continues at coordinate 31,590 of JBMOFB010000001.1, read as the reverse complement.
CAATCATTTTCATTGTTGCAAGGGCTAAATCTTTTGCGTAAGTTGGTCTGCCCTTTTGATCTGCGACGATTTTTAATTGATCTCTTTCCTTCATCAAACGCAACATCGTCTTCACAAAATTATTTCCATGGCTACTAAATACCCATGAGGTCCTAATCACAATTGAATCCTCATTGGCTTCCATCGCCATTTTTTCCCCAGCAGCTTTTGTAGACCCATAATAATTCACAGGATCTACTTTTGTTGAGGTGTTATAGGGCGCTGTTGCTGCTCCATCAAATACATAATCCGTTGAGTATGTTATAAAAGGAATGACTAAATTTTTACAGATAACTGCTAATGCTTCAACAGCAGTTGCATTGACGGTATACGATAGTTCCTTTTCTGTTTCAGATTTATCTACAGCAGTGTATGCCGCGGTATTAATAATACAATCAGGTGCAATAGTTTGAATAATTTTTTCAAATGATTCAGGAAAGGCTAAATCCAATTGGCTTCTATCCACCAATACAAACTTAAATGCCGGATAATTTGAAGCAAGTTGGCCTAACTCCCAGCCCAATTGACCATTGGCCCCTGTTACTAAAATTTTATGAATCGCCATATTGAATAACTAAATTGAATGATTAACTCTTATGATTAACTCTTTTTATTAAATGTTACCAGAATTATTTTGAAATGAATTCTTTAGGCAATTTTGTCCACTCACTTGGTGGTAATGCTTTAAAGTAATCGTATGTTTTTTGTAATCCTTCTGCTCGATCTACTTTTGGCTCCCATCCTAATATGGTTCTTGCTTTTGTAATATCGGGTTGTCTTTGCTTTGGATCGTCCACAGGTAAATCCTTGTACACAATCTTCACGGTGTTGCCAGTTAGTTTCAACACTTCTTCTGCAAAATCCTTTAAGCTAATTTCATTCGGGTTACCAATATTCACTGGACTTGAATAGTCGCTTAATAATAATCTATAAATGCCTTCTACTAAATCATCTACATAGCAGAAACTTCTTGTTTGTGAGCCATCTCCAAACACCGTCATGTCCTCACCTCTTAAGGCTTGACCAATGAATGCAGGTAATGCTCTTCCATCGTTTAAACGCATTCTAGGACCATAAGTATTAAAGATGCGAATGATTCTAGTTTCTACTTGATGGAAGGTATGGTAAGCCATGGTGATGGATTCCATATAACGTTTTGCTTCATCATACACCCCTCTTGGACCCACTGGATTCACATTACCCCAATACTCCTCTGTTTGTGGATGCACGAGTGGATCTCCGTATACTTCGCTCGTACTTGCCACGAGTATTCTTGCTCCTTTGGCTTTGGCTAGGCCCAAACAATTATGTGTACCCATGGCACCCACTTTCAAAGTTTGGATAGGGATTTTTAAATAATCAATCGGACTTGCTGGTGAGGCAAAATGTAAAATATAATCCAGGTCGCCTTTGATGTCAATGAATTTAGTCACATCATGGTGGATGAATTCAAAATTTGGATTCGATCTTAGGTGCTCAATATTCATCAAGTCTCCTGTGATTAAATTATCCATTGCAATCACATAATACCCTTCTTTGATAAATCGATCACACAAATGAGATCCTAAAAATCCAGCTGCGCCTGTAATTAAAATTCTTTTTTGACTCATCTTGCTGTTGTTAAGTAGTGCTTTTGTGTGTGTTGAGTCTTTAATTAGTGAGTGTATTAGAGTCTGCTCTTCCAATACTCTCATAATGATAGCCTAAGTCCTTCATCTTGGCTACATCAAATAAGTTTCGGCCATCAAAAATGATTTTGTATTTGATCTCTTTTTCCATGCGTTCGAAATCAGGTGTTCTAAACTCACTCCACTCTGTTGCAATAATCAAAGCTGCTGCATTTTGTAAAGCATGGTATTGATTCTCTGCGTAGTTAATCTTATCTCCTATCTCTCCTTTTACATTGGACATCGCTTCTGGATCGTAAGCAGTTACAGTAGCGCCTGCTGATATTAATGCGTCAATAATACTCAATGCTGGGGCTTCTCTGATATCGTCTGTATTCGGCTTGAACGCTAAGCCCCATAATGCAAAATGCTTGCCTTGTAAATCGTTATTATAAAACGCCTTAATCTTTTGAACTAAATGTAATTTTTGATTGGCGTTGACTTTTTCAACCGCCTTTAAAATCTCAAAATCATATTTAACTTCGTCCGATGACATAATTAAAGCTTGCACATCTTTTGGGAAACAAGATCCACCATAGCCAATGCCTGGGAATAAAAAGCGCTTGCCTATTCTGTCATCCGATCCAATCCCTCTTCTTACCATGTCCACGTCCGCCCCCATGCGCTCACATAATTGAGAGATCTCATTCATGAAGGAGATCTTAGTTGCGAGGAAACTATTTGCAGCATACTTCGTTAACTCCGAACTACGCTCATCCATAAAAATCACTGGGTTACCCTGTCTCACAAAGGGCGCATATAATTCACTCATTAATTTTTTCGCTCTCTCTGATCTTGTACCTACCACTACTCTGTCTGGTTTCATAAAATCATCCACCGCCACACCCTCTCTCAAAAACTCAGGGTTACTCACTACATCATACTCACCTTTATAGTTTTGTGCAATCGCTGCGCTTACTTTATCTGCAGTACCAATTGGCACCGTGCTCTTATTCACGATTACCTTATAGCCCTTTAAAATCTTTCCTAAATGATCTGCCACACCCAATACATATTTTAAATCTGCACTTCCATCCGCACCCGGAGGTGTTGGTAAGGCTAAAAATATAATCTCAGCATCTTCCACCGCTTCCTCTAACTGTGTGGTGAATCTTAAACGCTCTTCTTTGATATTTCTTAAAAAGATTTTCTCTAAACCTGGTTCGTAGATGGTGATTTGACCACCGCTTAATTTTTCTACTTTTGATTTATCAATGTCCACGCAAGTCACTTTATTACCTGTTTCTGCGAAACAAGTTCCTGTAACCAATCCTACGTATCCTGTGCCTACAACTGCTATTTTCATCTAAATTATTTTAGTGCGATGCATTAAAAAATGATTGGACCCCTTCTGTAATATATTGTAATTGTTCCAGATCCATTTCTGTATGAATTGGTAATGAACAAACGCAAGGCGTTAATTGATCTGTTACTTTTAAATCCCATTGATGCTGCTGTTCTGATGCAAACATTTTTTGAAGATGCCCCGGCACAGGATAATAAATCATACAAGGAATTTCTTTAGCTGCTAAATGTGCAATGAATTTTTCTCTGTCAACACCTTGCAACTGAATCGTATACTGATGAAACACATGCGTGCTATAATTGGCGACAGCAGGCGTCACAATTTCATTCATGCCAGCAAATGCTTGCGTATAATGAGCAGCAACAGCTTGTCTCGCCTTGTTATACGTATCTAACTTTCCTAGTTTAATATTCAAGATAGCTGCTTGTATCGAATCCAATCTTGAATTACAACCAACTACATCATGATAATAACGTGCGGATTGTCCATGATTGGCAATCATTGCCATTTTATCTGCTAAGGCTTTATCATTAGAAAAAATGGCACCCCCATCCCCAAATGCACCTAAATTTTTACTTGGATAAAAAGAAGTCGCACCAATATGACCCATAGTACCCGTTTTTTTTACGGTACCATCAGAGAAAGTATAATCTGCACCTATCGCTTGTGCATTGTCCTCTATCACATATAAGTTGTGTTGCTTTGCAATTTCTAAAATTTCCTCCATTGGTGCAGCATGTCCATATAAATGTACAGGGACAATCGCTTTAGTCTTTGGTGTAATTGCTTTTTTCAAACTTTCAATATCCATGCAATAAGTCACAGGGTCTACATCTACAAAAACAGGCGTTAATTTTAATAAAGCCACTACTTCTGTGGTAGCGATATAGGTAAATGAAGGGGTGATGACTTCATCCCCTGGTTGTAAGTCGAGTGCCATCATTGCAATCTGAAGCGCATCTGTTCCATTGGCGCAAGGCACCACATATTGTACCCCTAAATAATTCGCTAAATTTTTTGAAAAATCTTGGACTGCTTTACCATTGATATAGGCAGCACTATCCAATACATTTTGTATGGCCTGATCGACTTCTTCTTTGATGGCTAGATACTGATTTTTTGTATCTACCATTTGTATTTTTCGCATCCAATGAATTTTACCAAAATTACAATAAAATGGCCAAAAAGGTGGAAATACCCCCTTTGTATCCCATCTTTGCAATAGCCCGTTATTATGATACTATATCGACTGTTTTTATTGATTTACCCAATTTTAGCAAAGCTTATTAGTCCATTTAATGAGAAGGCTAAGTATTGGGTGGAGGGGCAGCAAAAGGTGTGGGAAGAAGTAAGCTTTTTATGTAGTCAAATTAAGGGGCCGATTATTTGGGTACACTGTGCCTCATATGGTGAATTTGAACAGGGTTTTCCAATCATCAGTGCCTTAAAAAAAAACTACCCTAGCCATCAAATTTGGGTGACTTTTTTTTCTCCTTCAGGATACTTACACCATAAGCATCATCCAGATGTTGACTTTATTTCCTATCTCCCATTAGACGGTCCTAGCGCAGCAAATAGGTGGATGAATATGGTTCAACCAAAATGCATTGTTTTTATAAAATATGAATTTTGGTACTACTATTTAAAGTTAGCCGCAACAAAAAAAATACCGACCATTTTAGCATCTGCAATTTTTAGACCGGATCAAATTTTTTTCAAATTCTATGGTGGATTTTATCGTTCTATGTTGCCTTTATTCACTGGCATTTTAGTACAAGATTTCACCTCAAAAACATTAATCAGTCCGCTTTTAAAGCATACACATTTAGCCATTAGTGGAGACACGCGTTTTGATCGTGTGCTGGATATTGTAGCAGCCAAAATATCCATTGAATGGGTATCAAGATTAGCGCATAGTAAAATTATTATTGCTGGAAGTACTTGGGAGCAAGACCATCATTTAATTGGAACTAATTTGGTTAATATGGATCCATACAATTGGATCATTGTACCGCACCATGTGGATCAAGCATCTATCAAAGCATGTCAAGCGCATTTTGATCACTCAATTTGCTTGTCTAAATGGTTAACGCAATCTAATCAAATGGAAAAGCCAATGGTTTTGATTGTAGATCAAATTGGACTGTTAAGTCATTTATATCAATACGCTGATATCGCCTATATAGGAGGCGGATTTACAAAGGATGGTATCCACAATGTATTAGAAGCTGCTGTATTTGGTAAGCCAGTAATTTGGGGACCAAATGATGCAAAATACCAGGAGGCAATTGGATTACGCAATGCAAATGGTGGTGTCAGAATTAAGGATACTAAAAGTTTTAACAAAACCCTAGAAAGATTTTTAAACGACGACGCTTTTTGCGAAGTTACAGGTGATGCCGCTGCTAAATATGTTCAAGACAATGCAGGTGCGACCCAAAAAACAATCAATTATTTTAAGCAAATCTACGTTTCACCAACAGGTCAAATGCTTTAACCACATCTGTTGTATCGTCCCATTTGTTTTGTTCCCTTAAATTAGATTTAATCCAAAATTGTGCTTCTGCATATATTTTAAATCCATTAATGGTTTTGACAGCTTGTTCAAATGCTTTTTCATCTCCACCAAAAAGAGTTGCAATAAACTGAAATTTATCATTGATTCCTATGGCTGCTTTCAAGTCTTTGATTGGGTCCAATGCTAATTTTTCTTGTAGTTCTGTATTCGTAATGGTGGCATTGATCTCCTTTGAAATTGACTCAGGTATTTTGGGTGCAATAGGTTCAACAGTTTCTAATTTTGGTAAATTAGGAATCCTTACTTCCGCAGGTTGCTGTTCAGGTATAGGACTATCAATGACTTTAGCAATTACATCAGTAGCTTCTTCAGCAACACTTGGAATCATCACGGATACGTTATTAGGAAGATTGTTAAATTGATCTGTTTCTGATAAGGCTGCTAGCAATTGGACAGCCGTCTGTTTTAATTGACTTTTGTCTGCCTTTTCGGCCAATTGATTGGTTAATTTTTCAACCAAAGCGGCAACTCTTTCCATAGGAATGTCTACTTTTGAAGGAATTAAAGAAATAGGATTTATTAAAGAACGAAAAAGAAATTGCATTATTGTCTATGTTTATTGAACAAAATTTTTCAAAAGAGAAGAGAGGCTGGCTGGAAGTCGTATGCGGTAGTATGTTTAGCGGCAAAACAGAAGAGTTGATTAGAAGACTTAAAAGAGCACAAATTGCCAATTTAAAAGTAGCTATCTATAAACCTGCTACTGATACCAGATTTGATAAAGAGAAGGTGGTGAGTCATGATGCCAACACCATTTCTTCTATTCCAATAGAAAATTTAAAGGATATATTATTACTTGCAAAAGAGGCAGATGTAGTTGGAATTGACGAAGCACAGTTTTTTGATGGTGGGATTATTCCTGTTTGTGAAACACTAGTGATGCAGGGCAAACGTGTCATTTTAGCTGGCTTGGATATGGATTATTTAGGTAAGCCTTTTGGACCTATGCCACAACTTTTAGCCATCGCTGATTTCATCACCAAACTACATGCCATCTGTGTACAATGTGGACACCTTGCCAATGTATCTTACAGAACGAGTGCCGAAGAAGGTACGGTTGTATTAGGTGAAAAAAATAATTACGAACCAAGATGTAGAATCTGCGCAGCAAAATAAGCCTATACGCTTTATGAATGCATCCCTAAAAAATATCGCCACCCTTTTAAAAAAAGACTTGCTGCTTGAATGGAGACAGCAGTATACTTTTTTTGGTATCTTAATTTATTTAGCATCTACCACTTTTGTGATCTACTTAACCATGGGTCTTCCAGAGGATAAAGTATGGAATGGACTCTATTGGATCACTTTACTTTTTATTTGTATCAATGCTGTTGCAAGAAGTTTTTTACAGGAAGGTCGAGGAAGAATGCTTTATTTTTATTCCATTGTAAGCCCTGTAAATTTTATATTTTCAAAACTCATTTTCAATAGCTTACTCATGTGTACCATGAGTGCACTAAGTTTAATGCTCTTTATGGTTTTGCTTGGCAATCCATTAACACATATTGTATTATTCTTTGGACTAAGTTGCCTTGGTGGAATTAGTTTGAGTTTGGTATTTAGTTTTTTAGCAGCCATCGCAGCTAAAGCGCAACAACCTTCTGCTATCATGGCTATACTAGGATTCCCTTTAATTATTCCTCAACTTCTTTTATTGATGAAAATTGCCAATATTGCTTTTTCTGATATTGTACAAAATGGCTTACCTCAACTTGTCGGATTATTGGTTGGGTTTGACATCATGATTGTTGCACTTGCTTACATACTTTTTCCATTCTTGTGGAAAGACTAGTTCAAAAAAGTAACCACTAATTTAGAATTGCAAATGTCGCACGGTCAAGCCGCCGTTGATTAATTGTTTCAATGATTCAATACCAATAGATAAATGGCGCTCTACAAATTCAGCGGTTACTTTACTATCGCTTGCTTCTGTTTTTACGCCCTCAGGTACCATTGGAGAATCGCTCACCAACAATAAAGCACCTGTTGGAATCTTATTATAAAATCCGACTGTAAAGATGGTGGCAGTTTCCATATCAATGGCATAAGCCCTCACCTTGGTTAAGTAGTTTTTAAATTCTTCATCATGCTCCCAGACTCTTCGGTTGGTGGTGTAGACTGTTCCAGTCCAATAATCTACATTGTTATCTCTAATGGTGGTTGAAATTGCTTTTTGTAAAGCAAAGGCAGGTAAGGCTGGTACTTCTGGAGGGAAATAATCATTTGAGGTACCCTCTCCTCTTAATGCGGCAATTGGCAGTATTAAATCCCCTACTTTATTTCTTTTCTTTAACCCTCCACATTTTCCTAAAAACAAAACAGCTTCGGGTTGAATTGCAGTTAATAAATCCATCACAGTTGCGGCACCCGGACTGCCCATTCCAAAATTAATAATGGTAATGCCTTCGGCAGTGGCGCATTGCATTGGACGATCAATACCAATGATTTCTACCTGATGTCTTTCTGCAAACATCTTGACATAATTGCTGAAATTGGTCAATAGAATATACTTGCCAAATTGATCCAAACTTGCTCCAGTATACCTTGGTAACCAGTTTTCTACAATTTCTTCTTTTGTTTTCATAAGCTTATCTTTGGCTAACGACTATATAAAAATACCCTATTTTTTTTAATTCATGATTTTAGTTGATTTCCCATCTTATGACTTTAAAGTCCAATCAATTGGCGGGAAAGACCAAATCTTTGATCCTTGTAGAAAAAAATGGGTCGCACTCACGCCAGAAGAATGGGTTAGACAAAACCTTTTACAATACCTCATTCAAGTTTGCAAATACCCCATTGAATTGATTGCAATTGAAAAAACAATTCAATTGGGAGCACTCAATAAAAGATTTGATATCCTTGTATATCATGGAACAACACCATGGATGATTATCGAATGTAAGGAAGGAAATACTGACCTCAATGAAAAAACGATTCTGCAATTATTGCAATACCAACAAGTGCTAGATGCAAAATATTTAATCGCATCTAATGGACAACAAACGATTGGTGCAGAAATAAAAATGGGGAACCTGCATATGTTGCATCAGTTCCCCAATTATGTGAATCCCAACCTTTAAAAAGATTAAGGGAAAATTCCTAGTTCCGTATAAGAGTGCGCTACTTTATTGATTGCACATACATAAGCTGCAGTTCTCATATCTGGTATAGACGGATTTGCATTCCAAATGTCCATAATTTCTCTTGTTGCATTAATCATCGTTTCTTCCAATCCACTATGCACTAAATCAATTTCATCTGGACCATGCGCAATCACTGCTCTTTCTGTAGGGCTTACTTTTTTACCAGTCAGCTCTTCCATTTGATTGATTAGATTGATATTTGCATTTTCTGTAAAACGTTTTTCTAAACGGCCATATCTTACATGACTTAAATTTTTCAACCACTCAAAATAAGATACAGTTACACCACCCGCATTCAAGTACATATCTGGAATAACCAACACCCCATTTTTAGATAAAATTTCATCTGCCTCTGGTGTTAAAGGACCATTTGCTGCTTCACCAATGATTTTGGCTTTTATTTTTGGTGCATTATTTTTATCAATTACATTTTCTAATGCTGCAGGAATTAAAATATCGCATTCCATCTCTAATGCATCAGAACTCTTTTCAATATTAGTGGCACCTGGAAAATTCAAGATGCTCCCTGTTGTTTTTCTGTGTTGGAAAACTGCTTCTTCATCTAACCCATCTTCACAGTAAATAGCCCCTTCAAATTCTGCAATAGCTACCACTTTAGCACCATTAGATCTAAAGAATTTTGCAGAGAAATACCCCACATTACCTAATCCCTGAACAATCACGCGCTTATTCTCAATCCCTACTGTTAATCCTAATTTCTTCATCACATCTTCCATTAAACATACTTCTCTCACACCGTAAAATACGCCCAATCCAGTGGCTTCCTTACGTCCTCTCACACCACCCAATGATACCGGCTTACCAGTCACACAACCAGCTGCATCAATCTCACCTGGTTTTAAGGATTGATAGGTATCCACAATCCAAGCCATTTCGCGCTCGCCTGTTCCGTAATCTGGAGCAGGCACATCGATACCAGGACCAATAAAGTTTTTCTTTACTAATTCTGCCGTATACCTTCTAGTGATTTTTTCTAATTCGTATGCGCTTAAGGCTCTTGGGTTAATTTTAATCCCTCCTTTACCTCCACCAAATGGCACATTCACAATAGCACATTTGTAAGTCATTAAAGCGGCCAATGCCATCACTTCGTCTTGATTGACTGCAAGGCTAAAACGGATACCCCCTTTACAAGGTGATTTATGTTGAGAGTGTTGTACTCTGTACGCTTCAATCACTTCGATTCTGCCATCATCCATTTTGACTGGAAAACGCATACTGTAAATACTATTACAAGCTTTGATTTGCTCTAGCAATCCTGTCTCCCAACTGGTATACTTAGATGCTTTGTCGAAACTTTTTTCTACACTCTGAAAAAAACTGTACTCTGATGTTGTTGACATATACTTTTATTTTTCTAGTTGTTTAATTTTTTTATCAATGGATGCGACATATACAAAAAGGCCAATAAGCACAATACATACGACTGACATCACTAAGAAAATTTTACCGTTCTGCAACATAATACTTTGTGACGCTGCTTGTTGTGCTTGTAATAAGGTTAACATATATTTAATAATTATAGGATTATAAGATGCCTTCTTTTTTTAATTGAATCATTTGTACACGAATCTTTAAAGTAGTAATCCAAACCCCCAATAAAGTCCATCCAATGACTGCTGGATAAAATACTGTTCGCATGTTTGCAGACATATCTTTTCCATTGATACCAGGATTACCATCGCTACCCTGTCCACCAGGATGTAAAGATTCAGTTAACCTTGGTAAAATCCAAAGTGTAGGAAACAACATGAAAAATGAAAAAATATTATAGACCGCAGAGAGCCTTGCCTTTTTTTCTGCATCCACTAAACTGCCTCTTAAAACAAAATAAGCAAAATAAATTAGTAATGCGATGGCAGCACCATTTTGCTTTGGATCGCCCACCCATGGGCTACCCCACTGGTAATTTGCCCACAATGCTCCAGTAATAATGCCTAAAACACCAAAAATCAAACCCATGGCCGCATAAGCTTGCGCATACACATCATGCTTTAAACTAGATGACCTTAAATATTTAATAGAATAAACTAGTGAAACAAACAATAAAATCATCATGCCAAACCACATCGGCACATGAAAAAAGAAATTACGGATGGACTCCTGCATGCGGTCGTCTAACTTAGGCACTTTCACCAAAAAACCATAGGTACAAGTGTACAAAAGCAAAAGAAAAGACAACAATTTCCACCATTTTTTATGCAGCATAGCTTCTTAATATTTAATCGATTAGCTCTAAACTAACGGCTGTTTGGCAAAATTACAGCTTTTAAATGAACGGCCTAATTTTAGGGCAAATCTTATATTGGCAAATTTACGGCGATTTTGTACATTTGCCTCCATAATTTTCATGCCGTAACATGAAGCGAACTGCCCCGTAAGGCTGTAGTAAACTTAATGTGGCTATCATTTTAAATATAGACACAAATGAAACTTTCCCAATTTAGGTATGACCTACCTTTAAACCTGATTGCCCAGTACCCAACAAAAAAAAGAGAAGACAGTAGACTGATGGTGGTCAACCGTAAAAACGGCCACATGGAAAATCGTCATTTCTCTGACTTATTAGAGTACTATGATGACAAGGACGTATTTGTAGTGAATAACACTAAAGTATTCCCTGCCAGAATGTATGGTCGTAAGGAAAAAACAGGTGCAAAAATCGAAGTATTCTTATTAAGAGAATTAAATAAGCCTAACCGTTTATGGGATGTCATTGTTGATCCCGCAAGAAAAATTCGTGTAGGTAACAAATTGTACTTTGGTGAAAATGAAGAGCTAGTAGCTGAGGTAATTGACAACACAACTAGCCGTGGTCGTACCATCCGTTTTTTATGGGAAGGTGATGACGAAGGATTTAAAAAAATGTTAGAATTTTTAGGTGAGACCCCATTGCCTAAATATATTAAGCGAAAGCCTGATGAAGATGACAAAGAAAGATACCAAACCGTTTACGCAAAGCATGAAGGTGCAGTGGCTGCTCCTACTGCAGGTTTACACTTTAGTAAAGAATTAATTAAGCGTTCAGAAATCCTTGGTATCCGTTTTGCAGAAGTGACATTACACACTGGCTTAAGCACTTTCAGACCAATTGAAGTAGAAGATTTGAGCAAACACAAAATGGATGCTGAGTACTTTAAGATAGACGAAGACGCTTGTAGAATTATCAATACGGCAAAAGAAAATGGTCGACGTGTTTGTTCAATTGGTACCACAGCAATGCGTGCTATGGAAAGTAGTGTAACAGCACAACGTTTATTGAAGCCAGCAGAAGGATGGACAAATCATTTTATCCACCCTCCTTATAATTTTAATATTGCAGATAGCTTAGTGACCAATTTTCACTTGCCAAAAACAAGTTTGTTAATTATGTCTTGTGCATTTGCAGGATACGAATTGGCTATGGAAGCTTATAAAAAAGCAATTAAAGATAAATACCGTTTCTTCTCTTATGGAGATGCGTTATTATTTATTTAATTTTAGTAAAACTAAAAATTAAATAAATAATACTCAGTTAGATTTTTACTGTTTAAATAGATTTAAAAAAGGGGACAGATAATTTCTGTTCCCTTTTTTATTTACGTAATAAATTCAAATAAAAATTATTTCTTGAGTTCAAAAGACAAATTCATCTTTTCTGCTAAAGCCTTTAAATCATTTTGTACTACATCTACCAAAGGAATACCTTTTTGCATGCGTTCATTTTCTATCTCTCGTTCTATATCTCCTGCTACATAAACTTGTTCATGTCCTTTTGCTGGAGTGGCATTTCTAAAACGATTCAACCATAAATCCATATTGGATTTAAAATCTGCTGCGGGTCTAAAAGCATCAATCCGCATGGCCCCAATAAAATGACCAAGCCCTTCTCCTGGCATATTTTCTGGCATAGGAACATAAGCAGGAAATGGAGGTGCCCATGGACCAAAACTTGCACCACTTAAAACTGCAGAGAAAATATCTACAATTGATCCTAATGCATATCCCTTATGACTACCCTGCTCTTTCTCTGATCCCAAAGGCAATAATGCACCTCCATTTTTTAAAATATTGGCGTCTTGTGTTGCATTCCCATCGGCGTCTTGTGCCCAACCAAATGGAATTGTTGTATTGTTTCTTTGTGCAATTTCTAATTTACCATTCGCCGCAGTGGTCGTTGCAAAATCTGCTACAAAAGGTGCTTCTTCTCCAGCAGGAACCGCCACCGCTATTGGATTGGTACCTAATAATTTTTCTGCCGAGTAGGTTGGAGCCACTAGTGCACTTGCATTGGTCATGGCAATGCCAATCATCTCTTGTTCTAAAGCCATCATGGCATGGTAACCAGCAATCCCAAAATGATTGCTATTTTTAACACTCACCCAACCTGTCCCTACTTGCTTTGCTTTCTCCATCGCAATCTCCATGGCTCTTGGCGCAACAATCAATCCTAAACCTCTATCCCCGTCAATCACAGCCGTAGAAGGCGTTTCATAAACAACCTTAATATTAGGTGTGGCATTGATTCTGCCAACTTCCCATAATCTTACATAGCCCACCAGTCTAGCGATTCCGTGACTATCAATCCCTCTTAAGTCAGCAGATAACAACACCTTAGTGGCCAATGCTGCATCAGATACAGGACAACCCATCTTTAAAAAAACAGCTTCAGCAAATTCAGTCAACGCTTGGTAAGAATAGTTCTTTGATTCCATGGAACAAATTTACAAAAAAAAGGTGCACTGTTCAGTACACCCTTAATGCGATTGCTTAAAAAATTAGAATGGTAAATCGTCCATTGCTTCATTGCTTTCTGCTCCTGCACTAGGTGCTGGATTGTAGCTCTGAGTTGGATTGGTTTCGCCACCATAGTTTGGTTGTTCTCCACCAGAACCAGAAGGTTTAGCTCCTAATAATTGCACTGAAACAATTCTTAAGGTCAATGAAGCCCCTTGGCGTCCATCTGTTGTGGTGTAAGATCTTACATCCGGTGTGCCTTCTACATACACTTGTGTTCCCTTCTTTAAATAAGGTGCCACAGCTGTACGATCTGTCCAATAAGAACAATCTACCCAAGTAGTTCTGTCTTTTTGTACCCCTTGCGCGTCCTTGTATTTTTCTGTATGCGCTACATTGAAATTAATAACAGACTTACCGTTTACGTTATTCACCACGGCGTCCTTGCCTAAATTTCCAATCACTTGTAACTTTATCATATTGTATATTTTAACTTTCTAATAGAATGAAGATAGTAATTTTTTGTTACTTTTGTGCCAAGCCAACTTTTAACTGGCCACCGAAAAATGAGCAAAAAAGGAAAAGTACTTGTCGCAATGAGCGGCGGAATAGATAGCACAGTCGCTGCAATTCTCTTACACAACGAAGGATACGAAGTAGTCGGAATTACCATGAAAACATGGGATTATTCCACCAGCAATGCCAACGGTAAGGAAACAGGCTGTTGCAATATCGATTCATTCAACGACGCTAGAATGGCGGCCGTGAACAATGGATTTCCACATTATATATTAGATATCAGAGAGGAATTTGGAGACTTTGTCATCGAAAATTTTGTAGAAGAATATTTAGCTGGAAGGACACCCAACCCATGCGTGATGTGCAATACGCATATCAAATGGCGCGCCTTACTTAAAAGAGCAGATGCATTGGGTTGCGAATTCATAGCCACAGGCCATTATGCTAAAGTACGTCAACACGATAATGGACGTTATGTGATTTCAAAAGGTTTAGATGAAACCAAGGACCAAAGCTATGTGTTATGGGGTGTGGATCAGGACTTATTAAAGCGTACCATTCTTCCTCTTGGTGACATGCATAAAAAAGACATCAAACAAATGGCCATTGATATGGGTTATCCAGAGTTGGCTAAAAAAAGTGAAAGCTACGAAATTTGTTTTGTGCCTGACAATGATTATAGAGGGTTTTTAAAACGCCGCGTGGATGGATTAGAAGAAAAAGTAAATGGCGGATGGTTTGTGGATACTAAAGGAAAAAGATTAGGAAAACATAAAGGCTATCCATTTTATACGATTGGACAAAGAAAAGGTTTGGAACTAGCAATGGGCCATCCTGTCTACGTTACATCGATTGATCCTGAAAAAAATATTGTAGTCATTGGAGAGGAATCAGATTTAGATAAGAACGATATGCTAGTTGCGAAAATGAATTGGATCAAATACGATCACCTTCCAACATCCATGGACTTGATGGCAAAAATTAGGTACCACGATACTGGTGCATTGTGTACCTTATCCCATACCGATATGGGCGTACAAGCAAGATTTTATGAAAATGTAAAGAGTATTGCACCCGGACAAAGCGCAGTGTTTTACGAAGGCGAGGATGTGGTTGCCGGAGGTATTATACAGAGTGGCGTTTTAGTATAGCACCAAATAAGGTGTCTGCTTGTTGCGTATATCCAATGAAATATTTTTGCTCCACTAATTCAAATTGACCTTGAGATAAAATTGCTTGAACATGCGCTTCGTTTTCTGCTTCGTATACCGAACAGGTTGCAAGGAGTAGATGTCCATTTAATTTTACAGTAGGTAAAATATTTGCAATGATTTTTGATTGTAATGCAGTGTAGTGATCTAAATTTTCCTCTGTAAAAAAAGCTATTTGCTCTGGCGTCCTACCCCAAGTTCCAGAACCAGAACATGGTAAGTCTGCAAAAACAAAATCAAAAGGCTTTTTGATATCAAATGGCTCGGTTAAATCAATCACCTGAACACTTGCTGGACGAATTCCCGCTTCTTGCAAGCGTTTATCTGCATTGAATAAAATACTTTCTCTTACATCAGATACATGCATCCGAATATTCTGCATGGTATCAAACATTAAAATTGTTTTACCTCCACTTGCTGCACATGCATCCCAAACCTGAATAGGTGTTTCCATACTGGTTGGAACAAATTGCAATAAATCTGCAAGTGCTTGCGAGTTTAGATCCTGAATCACTGCCTCTTTATTCAATGCCAATACATTTTGCAAAGCAGTGGTATTTGAAAATGCAAAGCAATGCTCATGCACCTGTGTATATTCAATAGACGCAGCATGCAATGCAGCAACCACTTTCTCTTTTTGCCATGGTCTTATTCTAATAAATAATAAAGGCTGGATGGTATGTGAATGGATGAATGTTGGGATATCTATTTCCTTTGAAATGCATTCCTGTAATGGAAAATTTGCATACATATCCCTAAAATACGCATAGCAAAAAGCACTAATGCTCTTGCGGTCTTTACTTCCGTGTTTTTTATTGGCAGCAAAATATTTTTTCAAGAAAGCAGCCAAAGGCTCCGGCCCTTGATAAGTAGCAATTAATTTTTGAGCAACTTCTTGGTGTTGATTTTGATGCGTCATGCTATAAAAAAGAAAGTCATGCAAAACATGACTTTCTTATATTCGTTTTTCTTGAATTATAATTCTAATAAACTTGCAACAGGATCTTTTGCAATTAATAAAAGTGCTGGATTTTCTAATAATTCTTTTACTCTTACTAAGAAGCCTACACTCTCACGACCATCAATGATTCTGTGATCATAACTTAATGCTAAGTACATCATTGGTAAAATTTTAACTTCACCATTCACAGCCATTGGACGATCTTGTATTTTATGCATACCTAGTATAGCAGACTGAGGAATATTAATGATTGGTGTGCTCATTAAACTTCCAAATACACCACCATTGGTGATGGTGAATGTTCCACCAGTTAATTCTTCTGCAGTTAACTTACTATCTCTTGCCTTACCAGCTAACTCAATTACTTTTTTCTCAATACCTGCCATGCTTAAACTCTCTACGTTTCTGATAACTGGCACTGTCAAGCCTCTTGGCGTACTTACAGCGATACTAATGTCTGCATAGTCATGGTATAACAATTGATCTCCGTCTATGAATGCATTTACAGAAGGCCACTCCGTCAAAGCAATCGCACAAGCTTTAGCAAAGAAACTCATGAATCCTAAGTTCACTCCATGCGCCTCTTTAAATTTATCCTTGTATTGTTTTCTGATCTGCATAATGCCTGTCATATCTACTTCATTGAAAGTAGTTAACATGGCAGTCGTATTTTTTGCCTCAACTAAACGACGGCTAATTGTTTTTCTTAGGTTAGACATTTTCTCTGGACGCACATTGCGAGAAAATAAGTCTTGTCCAGCAAACTGAATTTTACCTGGATTATTTAAAGCATCTAATACATCCACTTTTGTAATCTTTCCAGCAAAACCACTCGCTTTAATTTGATTGGTATCTACATTTTTATCTGCAATGATAGCAGCAGCGACAGGCGTTGCTTTTACATTATTTGGTATACTCGTTACAGGTGCAGTAGACATTGGAGCAATTGGAGCCGTAGGAGCTGCAGGAGTTGAAGGCGCCGTTGGGGCTGCAGGTGCAGGTTTTGGGGCTTCACCAGCTGGCTTAGTTGCTTTATCATCAATATCTGCTAAAATAGCACCAATTAAAATGCTATCTCCTTCGGTTGCTTTATGATGCAAAGTACCCGCTTGTTCAGCGTTCACTTCGAAAGTTGCTTTCTCACTCTCTAACTCTGCAATCACTTCGTCGCGATCTACCCAAGCGCCTTCTGGCTTAGTCCACTTTAGCAAAGTTACTTCTGTGATAGATTCTCCTACTGTTGGTACTTTAATGGAAATCATGTTTTAATATTTTAGATAGAAAACGCAGTTGTTATTATTTCATTTTGTTCTTTCGCGTGCACTTTAGCATAACCAGTTGCTGTAGCAGCACTTGCTTGTCTACTAATGACACCATATTTAATCCCCTTTAAATTCATTTGCAAGAAACTAGCAGCGCCCATATTCAAAGGTTCTTCTTGCACCCAGAACCAAATTGCTTTTCCATATTTTTGATGTAATTCCGTAAGTTGTTGAACAGGCAATGGATACAATTGTTCTAAACGCACAATGGCAATATCTGTTCTTTGTTCTGTTTTTTGTCTTTCTGCCATTTCGTAATAAATCTTACCAGAACAGAACAATACTTTTTTAACGTCCTCCACTTTTTGAACAAATGTATCGTCAATCACTTCTTTGAATCCACCTTTTGTCAAATCAGACAACGGACTAAATGTGGCCGGGCTTCTTAAATTCGCTTTTGGAGAGAAGTTAATCATTGGTTTTCTGAATGACCAAGTTAATTGTCTTCTCAATGCATGGAATAAATTTGCAGCAGTAGTCACATTGGTGATGATCATATTGTGCTCTGCACATAATTGTAAATAACGCTCTAATCTTGCACTGCTATGTTCTGGCCCCTGCCCTTCGTATCCATGTGGCAATAACATGACTACCCCATTTTGACGTTGCCATTTTTGTTCACCAGCTGCAATGAATTGGTCGATGATTGTTTGTGCACCATTTGAGAAATCACCAAACTGTGCTTCCCAAACGACCAATGCATCCACATTGGCTAAAGCATAGCCATATTCAAATCCAAGTACACCATATTCGCTCAATAATGAATTGTAAATTCTAAAAGGCTGTTGTCCTTCTGCTACATGATTCAAGCGATTGAATTGTTCGTTGGTATTTTCATCTACTAAAACAGCATGACGATGACTAAATGTCCCACGCTTCACATCCTGTCCACTCATACGAACCGTCTTGCCTTCTGCTAATAAAGAGGCATAAGCCATTAATTCACCAGTCGCCCAGTCTATCTTTTTTTCTGTCTCGTATAATTTAATTTTCTCTTGAATTAATTTGTCCACTTTTTTCAATGGCGTAAAACTAGATGGCCATTTCATTAGTGCATCAAAAATAGATTTCGCTTTATCAGCAGTAATGGATGTATCAGGTGAACTAATAAAATCTTCGTTCGTTGCTTTTCGCATTGCTTTCCATGCCAATTCTGGTGCTTGGTATTTATAGGGCAATGGATGTTGTTTCACCTCATCTAATCTTGCTTGAAGATCGGACCAGAATTTCTTTTCCATTTCCTTTGCTAATTCCTGTGCACTTGCCTCCCCATTTTGTAAAAGAAATTCAGCATAAGTTTCTCTTGGATTCTTATGTTGCTCAATCAAGCTATACAATTGAGGTTGTGTATACTTTGGATCATCTCCTTCATTGTGGCCGTGTTTTCTGTAACAAACCATGTCAATGAAAATATCGTTCTTAAATAATTGTCTGTAGGTTGTTGCAATCTGCACCGCTTTCACCACTGCTTCGGCATCATCTCCATTCACATGAATCACAGGCGCTTGAATCATTGCAGCAATGGAGGTACAATAGTTCGCACTTCTTGCATCATCAAAATCTGTTGTGAATCCAATTTGATTATTAATGACAAAGTGAATCGTACCACCAGTCTTGTAACCATTCAATTGGCACATCTGTAAAATTTCATACACAATACCTTGTCCAGCGACTGAGGCATCCCCATGAATTAGGATTGGTAATATTTTGGATACATCAGAATTATACAATACATCCGATTTAGCTCTAGCAAATCCTAAAACAACTGGATCTACTGCTTCTAAATGCGATGGATTAGGCATCAATTTTAAATTCACTTTTTTATTACTGAAAGTGGTCACTTCAGAGGAAAAGCCCATATGGTATTTCACATCACCACTACCCATGGTTTGATCCAACACTGCAGTACCTTCAAATTCACTAAAAATTTCTTCGTAGGTTTTACCCATGATATTTGCTAGCACATTCAATCTTCCACGATGTGCCATACCAATCACCACTTCTTCTACACCATGCTCTGCTGCAGTATTAATAATTGCATCCAATGCAGCAATCGTAGACTCGCCGCCTTCCAATGAGAAACGCTTTTGTCCAATGTATTTTGTGTGTAAGAATTTTTCAAAAATCACCCCTTGGTTTAATTTTTCAAGGATGTGTTTTTTCTGATTTAAAGGAATTGGCTGAGCAAATTTATTTTCAAACTCATCGGTTATCCAATCGATTACTTTTTGATCAGAGATATATTTAAACTCAATGCCCAGACTATGCGCATAAGTTTTTTGTAAATGAGCAAGAATATTTTTTAGGGTGGTTGCACCTAAGCCAATTATGGATCCTACTTGAAATGTTTTATCTAAATCTGCCTCTGTCAATTCAAAGCATGATAAATCTAAATTAGCCCCTCTATCCTTTCTAGTTCGAATAGGATTGGTCGTTGCAATTAAATGTCCCTTATTTCTATAACCCAATATCAAACGGTAGACTTTGATTTCATTCGCCCAATCCGCGCTTTGTCCTGGTGCTGCTGTCCCGTTTTGTAAGGCAAAATCGAAACCTTCAAAAAATTTAATGATATCTGGGTCTACTGATGCTGGATCAGTTAAAAATTGTTGGTACAAACCTTCTATAAAGGCTGGATGGGAGTTGGTGATGTAGGTAAAATCCTTCATTGTATATCCTTTCTTTTATTTGTCGATACAAGGTTCGCAAATATCGGTTTAAATGATTGATTAATAAACTAAAATACGCTAAAAATTGAGGTAAAATTTTGGTCAACAACGGGCCTATTTTTAGCGATTGTAAAGATATTCTTTAATTTATGCCCAAATAGTTTAAAAAGTTAATTTTAGATTCATTTTAACTAATTGATTTACAATACTTTATATTCAATTTTTTATTTTTTTTCATTTTAATTTTTAATATTTGCACAAGTCCCTTACCTTTGCCCTCCTGAAAATTAATTAGTACATGGCAAATCATTCGGCTACAAAAAAAGATGTAAGACAAGCAACGAAGCGTCGCGATAGAAACCGTTATTATGGTAAAACTACACGTAACGCTATTCGTGATTTAAAGACATTAGAAGAACAAAAAGCTTACGACGAGAAGTTACCAACTATCGTTTCTCAAATTGATAAATTAGCAAAGCGTGGCATTATCCACAAAAATAAAGCTGCTAATTTAAAGAGCAAGTTAGCTAAGCACGTTGCTGTAAAGCAAGTGGTTAAGAAAAAGTAATTGATCACGCCTTAAAAGCGTAAAATTGATATTGAAATCCTGCCTGAAAAGGCGGGATTTTTTTGTCCCCACCCTATGTGAAATACTCCCTTTCATAGACATCTATTTTCATTGTATCTTCGCCTTATGACTGAAAAAATATTAATCCTAGATTTTGGTAGCCAGTATACACAGTTAATTGCAAGAGCAGTTAGAGAAGCCAATGTGTATTGTGAAATTCAACCCTTTCATAATGCAATTGTCTTTGATGAACACCTGAAAGGGGTGATTTTGAGTGGCTCTCCGGCCAGTGTAAACGAAGATGAGGCTCCAAATGTGGATATTCAAGCAATTTTAGCCAAACTACCTCTTTTAACCATCTGTTATGGCGCTCAATTGAGTGCTAAGAATTTTGGAGGAAAAGTAGAAAAGTCAAATAAACGCGAATATGGTCGTGCCCAATTGCGTATCAAAAAAGATGATATCATTTTCAAAAATATTGAAGACAATAGTCAGGTATGGATGAGTCATAGTGATTCTATTACAGTATTACCCGAAAATTTTGAACTATTGGCCGATACAGAGAGTATCCCTGTAGCTGGTTTTAGAAAAATAGCCGATCAAGGACATAGCCTTCACGGGTTCCAATTCCACCCAGAAGTCTACCATTCATCTGAGGGTAAGACCATGATTCGCAATTTCTTGGTGGAGATATGTGGTTGTAGCCAAAATTGGACGCCAGCTTCCTTTGTCAATGAGACGGTAGCGCAATTAAAAGAACAAATTGGAGATGGTCACGTGATTATGGCATTGAGTGGAGGCGTGGACAGTACCGTTGCTGCAACTTTAATTCACAAGGCCATTGGAAATCGCCTTCATGGAATTTTTGTAGACAATGGGGTTTTAAGAAAAGATGAGTTCCAACAGGTGCTAGATATGTACGAAAAAATTGGATTGAATGTAAAGGGCATTGATGCTAAAAACATGTTCTATGATGGCCTTGCAGGTAAATCTGATCCCGAAGAAAAGCGTAAAATCATAGGAAAACTATTTATAGATGTATTTCAAGTAGAAGCTTCTAATATGTTGGAAGCCAAGTTTTTAGGTCAAGGAACAATTTATCCAGACGTTATTGAAAGTGTAAGCGTTCATGGACCTTCTCAAACCATTAAGTCACACCATAATGTAGGTGGCTTACCAGATACCTTACACCTTAAATTAGTAGAGCCGCTTCGTAGTTTATTCAAGGATGAGGTTCGAAAAGTAGGCCTTGAATTAGGGATCCCTGCCGATATGATTCAAAGACATCCTTTCCCAGGACCTGGCTTAGCCATTCGTATCTTGGGTGAAATTACCCCTGAAAAAGTAGACCTTTTACAAAGAGCTGATGCGATTTATATCAATGGACTAAAAGAATTTGGATTATATGACAAGGTTTGGCAAGCCGGAACCATCCTTTTACCTGTTAAAAGTGTTGGCGTAATGGGCGATGAAAGAACCTATGAGTTTACAGTGGCACTTAGAGCTGTGACTTCTGTGGATGGCATGACTGCAGACTGGGCTCACCTGCCTTATGAATTCTTAGCACATATGAGCAATTCTATCATCAACCAAGTGAGAGGTATCAACAGGGTTGTGTATGATATAAGTAGCAAGCCTCCTGCAACAATTGAGTGGGAATAATTAAGTATAAACCATAAGCCTTTAGTAAGCCCTTACTTAGTCCTTCCTTAGTTCAACTTCTTTTGAATAGAGGTGATTTGATCCTGCAATGTATTGACCACACCAGCCAGTTGATCCACATTCCACATAGGTTGTGTACCCGCTTTGTGTATGATGTACACTGCCTTCCAAACTTCTACTATATCTTTAGTATTTACTTGATATGGCTCGTATAACGGATTGTCACTCAACAAGGTAAGCTTGTCACCAATTGAATCTACTGAACGATCATCGTTGGTAATGATACGCTTATAGACTACCCCATCTGTATTTGAAATAACAATATAGGTATTGCTGCTTTTCACATCTTTTAGACTTACTACTCGCTCTCCCACTATCACACTACCACTTGGGGTTGGCAACATACTATCTCCCACAATCTCAAATGCGCGGTATTCACCTGGCGCCAACATTGGTAATGTAAAGGTATTCAACTCATCAATGAATTCTGGGTCAGCATATCCAGCCAAATAGCCTGCTGCAGCTTTCACTGGTACAAATGATACAATGGCTGCACTATTTGAAACATCCGTTTTAAGTGAGCGACGACGCTCTAAATAAGAGCCTCCCATATTATAGCCCTGGTTCAAGTCAAATTCCTCCATCTGGGAAAGATCTTGAAATAAGAAGACCTCTAAACTAATATTAAATAAAGCACAAATGGCTTCCTGCACTTCTAACCTAGGTTCGGCCCTGCCTTCCTCGTAGGCACCCACTAGAGAACGCTTAATTTGAAGTTGGTTGGCTAACTCTTCCTGAGTCCAATCACGTTGCTTTCTGATGAATTTTAAATTCTTTCCTGCGTATGACATAACTAATAATTTTAGTGCAATTTACTAATTATTTTAGTTTTTCCAAATTTATTTAGCAATTTATTTTTTTGAGACCATTCCCCTTCTTGGTAACTTGCAGTATGGCAAAAGTAAAAAAAGATCAACCCGTTATATTAATTACGAACGACGACAGTATTGGTGCACCAGGCATCCATGCACTTGTTAAAGCAGTCAAAGGACTAGGTAAAATTGTGGTGGTGGCGCCTGATAAACCTCAAAGTGGCATGGGACATGCCATTACATTAGGCCAACATTTAAGATTGACTAAAGTACATTGGGAGGAGGATCCCGAAGTAGAAGCTTATTCTTGCAGTGGTACCCCTGTTGATTGTGTAAAATTAGCAGTAGACAAAGTGTTACATCGTAAGCCAACCATTTGTTTAAGTGGTATCAATCACGGAGCCAACCACTCCATTAATGTGATTTATTCTGGAACGATGTCTGCAGCTTTAGAAGCCTCTATCGAAAGTATTCCTAGTATTGGATTTAGTTTATTAGACCTTGGCATTGATGCCGATTTTTCAGCTGCGAGCCATTATGCGCGCATTATAGTAGAACATGTGTTGGCAGATAAAAAATTAGATAAACACTTATGTTTGAATGTGAATATTCCTAAAGTGACAACAAAGCTGATTAAAGGCATTAAAATTTGTAAACAGGCTTATGCTAAATATGACGAGAAGTTTGTTGAACGCATAGATCCTCATGGTAAAAAATATTATTGGCTTACAGGTGAATTTGTAAATTTTGATAAGTCAAAAGATACGGATGTGTGGGCACTTAAAAATAATTATGTAAGTGTGGTACCTGTTCAATTTGATTTGACCAACCATGTATTGAAAGCGCAATTAATTAAAAAATGGAAATGGTAATTCAATGCAATTAGAGAAAGACAATTATATCATTGGCGTACTTATAGGATTAGCACTACCCTTCTTAGGTTTTGCTGGATTCTATCAGTGGAAGTTTAGTATGGTGCCATTGCAAACCTTTATTGATTTATTGTCTAGTCAAAAATCGATTCTCTCTGCCATGATCAGCGTGTCGCTTTTATTAAACGCAGCTGCGTTGACATTCTTTTTTCAAAAACAGATTGACAAAACTGCAAAAGGCATCTTTTTTACCACCTGTATTTATGCAATAGCAGCCATTGCAGCTAAATGGTTTTTATAGATGAAATATTATATCATAGCTGGCGAAGCTAGCGGCGACTTACACGGATCCAATTTAATCAAAGCCATTTTAAAAAATGACCCTGCTGCAAGTATACAATGTTGGGGAGGAGATTTGATGCAAGCGGCCGGAGGACATCTTGTGAAACATTATCGCAGTCTAGCTTTCATGGGCTTTGTGGAAGTACTAATGAATTTAAGGACCATCTTATCCAATATCGCATTTTGCAAAAAAGATATCGCCGAATTTGAACCAGACGTTTTAATTTGTATTGACTATCCTGGCTTTAATTTGCGTATAGCAAAATGGGCGAAAGAAAAAGGATTAAAAGTGGTGTATTTTATTGCACCACAAGTTTGGGCATGGAAAGAAAACAGGGTTCCTGCCATGCGCTTATCGATTGATCGTTTATTGTGCATCCTCCCTTTTGAAAAACAATACTTTAAAGATAGATGGGACTGGGAGGTCGATTATATTGGACATCCATTAATGGAAGTGTTGGATGCACTTGAACCATTAGCACATCCCATTGCTCAATTACAAGGACAAGCATTGATTGCGTTATTACCTGGTAGTCGTCAGCAAGAGATTCAACAAAAATTACCCATCATGCTTACTGTTGCGAAGCAATTTCCTAATGAACATTTTGTTGTCGCACAAGCACCTGGTATAGATAGTACTTGGTTCAATACACTACTACCAGATTTGCCAAATGTTCATGTAGTGGCTGCGAATACCTACGCCATTTTGCAACATAGTAAAGCTGCATTAGTTACAAGTGGTACCGCAACATTAGAAACTGCATTGTTAAATGTACCAGAAATTGTTTGTTACAAAGGCAACCCGATTACTTTAGCTTTAGCAAAACGATTTATCAAAATTAAATTTATCGCATTGGTGAATTTAATTATGGACAAGGAAGTGGTGAAGGAATTAATTCAAGAAGATTTAACTACTAGTAATTTATCCATCGAATTAAAAAAATTATTAGAAGACCCTACGAGACAGTCTGCAATCAAAGCAGATTATACAGCGCTAAAACAAGCATTGACTACTGGACACAAGGCCACAGAGGTTGCAGCAAACATTATTCAAGAAACACTGAATAAAAAATAAATATTGTTTGGCTTTATTGCGAGTCACTTTATTTAAAAAGTGGTAGGATAAATACCCTGAATAAAGTAAAAAGAATTGCAAAAATAAATACCAATAATGAAATACGATTCATGCCATGCATGTATTTCATCCATTGTGTTCTAGGTTGATTTGGATCTCTTTTTTTAATGAATAAGTACTCTCCAAATTGTCTTAAAATTCCCATAGTCAAATTTATTTGTTGTAAAATTAGCTATTTTGCTAATACTATGAGGTAATATTTTATACCCTTTTTAGGCTATTTTATTGAATACATTTCAAGTATAAATACTCGAAATCTGTATTTTGTTTGATTATATTTTTATGTAAATCAAAATTAAATAAAATGAAAAATCAATTATTCCAAATTTTAGCGTTATCTCTAGTACTAATGTCATGTCAAAAACAAGAAAATTCAGAAATAAAACTAGTGACTAGTATTCAAGAATTTAAAACTGATAAAATGGTACAAGAACTCATTAGCTATAATGCCAATTTTATAAATAATATGGAAAGCCCTTCCAACGCAAGTATTCAACTTTTAAAAAAGCCTAAATTAAATAATATTGAGCAAGTACAACTAATCAACCAATTAGGATTTAAATCACTTGCTGAGTATAATCTATTTTTTAAAAATCAATCAATATTAGCTAATGCTATTAGAAAGAAATACTCTTTTCTAGAGAATTACTCTCAAAATGAAATTCAGAATTTACTTAACGAAATAAATTATAAAAATACTACTACTTCAAATAAACAATCGCTATTACTAGGAAATAGATGTGCACAAAAATATAATAATTGCTACAGATTAAGTAATATTGTGTACACATCTGAAATCTTAGGCTGCACAGCTACTGCAATTGGAATAGGCGCTTTGACTGGAGGAGTTGGTGGAGTATTTTTTCAATTAGCATGTGGTGGTCTTGCTATAGAACATTTACAAGCAATGAGAGTAGGTTGTCAATTAGATTTTGAAGACTGTAATGATTAATGAATATGATAACAAAAAATAAAGCATCAATCCTTTTACTTATACTATTTTCTATTTTTTCTCAAAGTTTTTTATATCAATCCTTGCCTTGGTTCAATATAAAAACAGGTATTATATTGTCTATAATGGCGTTCATAAGTATGGCTATTGTAGTATTTAAATTAGAAAAAAATAGGAAATTAATTTATATAATGACAGGTATAACCATGTTACTCCTATTAATTCAATTTTTTATTTAATAGTCATAGCTACTTTGGTAAGCCAAGCTTTTAAATGAGTTATAATTTGTTCAGTTTCAATAATGAATCCATCATGCCCATACATTGAATCAATTGCCACTAAGGTTGCGTTGGGCATATGGGCCTCCATGAATGCTTGCTCTGCCAATGGACATAAAATATCACTATTGATTCCAATGATTAAAGTTGGTGTTTGTATAGATGCCAAAGTAACCGCTAAGTCGCCCCCACGACCTCGCGCAAGGTGATGACTATCCATGGACTTTGTGAGTAACCAATAACTGTAAGCGTTAAATCGATTTACTAATTTATCTCCCTGATAATTGATATAAGAAGAGGCTTTTAACTCATCTACTTTTTCCGCATCTGGTTCGGTTTGTTTTTCTTTGAAGATGTCATAGTTACGATAAGTCAACATCCCTATTGCCCTTGCCGCTTTCAATCCTTTTGCACCTGCATTTGGCTTGGCTTCCTTCCATGTATTATCTGCTTCTATAGATAATCTTTGGGCCGTATGTATTGCAACCGCCCAAGCACTTTCAGCAGCGGTTGTGGCAATCAAAAACATTTTTTGAATCACAGAAGGTTCCATGATAGCCCACTCTAGCGCTTGATATCCACCCATGCTTCCTCCTAATAAAAGATCAATTTTTTCAATTCCTAAATGTTGTCTCAATAAAATATGTGCACGCACCATATCCCGAATGGTGATTAATGGAAATTCATCAAAACTAGTGTCCAAATCAGCCACACTCAATGGCCCTGTAGATCCATAACATGAACCAATGATATTCGCACAAACTATGAAGTAATCGTTTGGATTAATCATGGATCCTTCGCCTACCAATCCCTTCCACCAATCAGCCACATCGGAATTCGCCGTAAGCGCATGACATACCCAGGCTACTTTTTTACCTGGTGTATATTCCCCGTAATAATGGTAGGCTATTTTGAGCTTTGGCAAACTGATACCGGATTCAAGGGTAAAAGGTTGATGGTATGTATAGATAACTGGGTCCATTTTATCGCTTTCTTGTGCTAACTAAGTAGCTATTTGAATTACCTTTGCAAAGGTACAATATTTATAATTCCAATACTGAACACAAATCAATCAAATGGCAACGATCACACTTAAGAGAACGGATTCGGATTATCAATTTCAAACCTTGGACGAAACAGGTCAGGTAATGACAATGGATATTCCAGCAGACCAAGGCGGTCATGGCAATGGAGTAAGACCAATGCAAGCTTTATTAAGTGCATTAGGTGGATGTAGCGGCGTAGATGTTGTGATGATTTTAAATAAACAAAAGGAAACTATTGAGCATTACGAAATGGTGATTAGTGGGGAGCGTGCAGAACATAAGGAACCAGCATTATGGGAAACAATACACATTGTATTTAAATTAAAAGGTTCTATGTCTAAAGAAAAAGCAGAAAAAGCATGTGCTTTATCTATTGATAAATATTGTTCAGTAGCTGCAACATTAAGAGCTGCTGGTGCGGTGATTACTTGGGAGGTTGTTATTTTATAATTTTTTATTTCGTATGCATGAAACACGATCAGTCTAAATTAATTCGAACACAAATCAAAAGAACTGAAGAAGGTGAACATTCAAGTCCACTATTTTTAACAAGTAGTTTTTGTTTTGACGAAGCAGAGAGTATGCGCGCTGCGTTTGCAGATGAATCGGATGATAATATTTACAGTCGTTTCTCTAATCCAAATGTGCAAGAGTTTGTAGATCGTTTGGCGGTGTTGGAACATGCCGAAGCAGGCTTCGCAACGGCGAGTGGCATGAGTGCAGTGTTTGGATCTTTTATGGCCTTGTTAAAAAAAGGGGACCATCTTTTATCTTGTAATGCTGTTTTTGGTAGCACCCATAATGTGGTGACTAAATACCTACCAAAATATGGGATTGAATCTAGTTATGTGTCTGCGAATGCCTCTGCTGCTGAATGGGAAGCTGCGATACAACCTAATACGAAAATGATTTATTTAGAAACACCAACTAATCCAGGATTAGAAGTGTTAGATATTGCAATGATTAGTGCGATTGCTAAAAAGCATCATATTATTTTAAATGTAGACAATTGTTTTTCTACTCCAATTGGTCAAACACCTATTGATCTTGGTGCAGACCTTGTGGTGCATTCTGCTACTAAATGGATTGATGGACAGGGACGCGTATTGGGTGGTGCTATTGTTGGTAAGAAGGAATTGATACATGAAATATATTTATTTTGTAGAAGCACAGGACCAGCACTTTCACCTTTTAATGCTTGGGTATTGAGTAAGAGTTTAGAAACCTTAGAAGTAAGAATGGAAAGACATAGTAAGTCTGCTTTTTCAATTGCACAAAAATTAGAAGGTCATCCAAAAATAAATTTTGTAAAATATCCATTCCTTGCATCCCATCCACATCATGCAATCGCCATTAAGCAAATGAAAGATGGCGGAGGTATTGTGTGCTTCGAAATAAAAGGTGGATTGGAAGCTGGTCGTCATTTTTTAAATCATCTTAAAATGCTTTCATTAACTGCGAACCTTGGAGACACCAGAAGCATTGCTTCACACCCAGCAAGTACCACCCATTCTAGACTTTCCGAAGCAGAAAGACAAGCCGCTGCAATTACCCCAGGATTGATTAGAATTTCGGTAGGCCTAGAACACGAGGAAGATATCTTAAACGATATTTTACAAGCGCTAGAGGCTTAGTTTAAACAAATTAAACGAATATAAAAAGCCCTGTTCATATCCTTGAACAGGGCTTTTTTGTGTTTGGAGGTGTCGTATTATAATGAATTTTAGCCCCTTCATTGTGTCCTTTTTACAATTTAGTTTGTATATTGAATTCGCTTACATTTCTAATGATTTAAAAAACAACCTATGAAATTAAAAACAGGTGTATTACTCTCTTTAATGATGTTTCTCCAATATTATATCTGGGGTGCTTGGTATGTCACAATGGGCACTTATATGGGTGAAAAATTAGGTGCTTCAGGTGTAGCCATTGGCGCTGCTTATGGTGCTGGTGCGATTGCTACAATCATTTCTCCTTTCTTTGTAGGAATGATTGCGGATCGTTTTTTTGCTGCACAAAAAATTATGGGTGTATTGCATATTGTAGGTGCAGCTTTACTATTTTTTGCCACAAAAGTAGATAGCAGTAGTTTTTATTGGGTGATCCTTGTCTACTCTTTATTATACATGCCTACGATTGCATTAAGTAATAGTGTCGCGTTTGCACAAATGACAGATCCAGGAAGGCAATTTCCATGGATTCGTGTTTTTGGAACCTTAGGTTGGATTGCTGCTGGTTTAGTCATAAGTCAATTAGGTATTGAAAAAACCGAGGGTACTTTTATTGTTGCTGCTGGTATTTCTGCAGCTTTAGGATTATTGAGTTTTGCATTACCAAATACACCTCCAAAAGCAGCAGGTACCCCTTCCTCAATGGGCGCTATTTTAGGTAAAGATGCATTTGTGTTATTAAAAAATAAATCTTTTTTAGTATTCTTTATTTCGGCCATTGCTATTTGTATTCCTTTGTCATTCTATTACGGATTCGCTAACCCTTTCCTAAATGAAATTGGTTTAGATAATGTAGCCGGAAAAATGACGATGGGACAGATGTCAGAAGCAATTTTTATTTTAGCCATCCCATTCTTATTCAATAAAATTGGCGTTAAAAACATGTTGATTTTTGGTATCACTGCATGGGTCTTGCGTTATGTTTGTTTTGCCTATGGTAATATGGATGCAAGTTGGATGTTGTATGCAGGTATTATTTTACATGGTATTTGTTATGACTTCTTCTTTGTGACTGGTTATATGTATACAGAAAAGAAGGCGGGTGAAAATATTAAAAATGCAGCGCAAGGTTTATTCACTTTTGCAACCTATGGTGTGGGTATGTTCATTGGAACTAACTACAGCGGATTTGTAGTAGAACAAAATAAATTAGCAGATGCCACTGGCCACAACTGGACAAGTATCTGGTTAACGCCAGCAGCAATTGCAGGCGCTGTATTGATTGCTTTTATTTTATTCTTTAAAGAGAAAAAAGAAGTCGAAGCTGCTTAATATATTTTATAAAGCCTATCCCCTTGGGTAGGCTTTTTTTATACTTTTTATTATTTCATTATTATTTCATTATTCATTCTTTTTGTTATGAGAATCGCAATGTTAGGTGCAGGGTTTATAGGCCGTTTTTATGCAGATGCATTACAAGGCTATAGAAGTAAAGATAAAGTGGTAAGTATTTATGCACGCCGCGAAGCGTCTGCTAAAAAATTTGCAGCTGACTATAATTGTGCACATTGGACCACCGAAATGGAGGAAGCCATTGCACATCCAGATGTAGATATTGTTTGTATCTCTTTACCTAATAATTTACACGAAGCCGCTGTGATGATGTGTTGTAAGCACAAAAAAGCAGTCATGACCACCAAGCCACTTGGCAGAAATAGTGCCGAAGCAAAACGTATGTTGATTGCAGTGGAAGAAGCAGGCATCTTCAATGGCTACTTAGAAGATCTTGTATACACCCCTAAATTTATCAAGGCCAATCAAAGTGTCAAAGAAGGCGCATTGGGTCGTGTATTATGGGCGAAGTCTCGCGAAACACATCCTGGCCCGCACAGTGAATGGTTCTGGGATATTGAGCAAGCAGGTGGTGGATGTATTTTAGATTTAGGTTGTCATTGCGTGGAAATATCAAGATCTTATATTGGTAAGGATATTAAACCAATTGAAGTGATGTGCTGGGCAGATACGCAAGTGAAACCAA